>NZ_JAEHNY010000015.1:0-84573 GCF_016236975.1 Salegentibacter maritimus | reverse complement strand
TTGTAGCCTTCCCCAATTTAAGACAGGGCTAAATTCAATAAATTTTCATTAATATCATTCGATTCGGGGAAGAATTCTTCCCCGAATCGAGGTTTGTATTCCCTTGGTGATTTATTGCCCAGGGATTGATGCGGATGGTTATTATTGTAATCTTCCATCCATTTATTGCTTAAAGAACGCAATTGATGTAAATCATTAAACCAGTAAGCATCTAATATATCTTCTCTATAAAATCTATTTAAACGTTCTATATACCCGTTTTGCATTGGCTTACCTGGCTGGGTATACCGTATTTCCACACGTTTTCTATTGCACCATTGACTGAATGTTTTAGAGATAAACTCAGGGCCATTATCACAACGGATAGTTTGTGGTAATCCAATTTCTTCTTCTAATTGTTCTAAAGTCTCCACTAGCTTTCTAGCAGGATAGTTCAACCCTGGATCTACAGCCAGTACTTCTCGGTTGCAATCATCAATTATATTTAAGACACGTACCTTTCTGCCATCAGAAAGGACATCTGACATAAAATCCATACTCCAAACCTGATTCAATTGTTCAGGGGTCTCTAAAGGATGTTTTACCCTACCTGTAATGCGCTTTTTATGTTTGCGCCTTAGCTTAAGCTTCATCTGCCGGTATACTCGTAATACCCGTTTCCGGTTCCACTTATGGCCTTCGCGACGTATTCGTTTATAGTATTCATCAAAACCTCTGGTGGGCAACTCAGTGGCCAATTCAGAAAGTTTATCGATTACCTCATAATCGTCTCGCTTAGTCTGATAATACCACATCGAACGGGTTAAACCTACTACATTACAGGCTCGTTTTATGGAGACCTGGTACTCCTTGATCAAATAAACCGCTCTATGCTTCTTGTCGGAAGGCCTTAGAACTTTTTTGACAGTATATCTTTCAGCATTTGGTTATCTAGACTGGCATCGGCATACATCTGCTTGAGCTTGCGATTTTCTTCTTCCAACTCCTTAAGCCGTTTTAGCTCACTAGTTTCCATTCCACCATATTTCTTACGCCAATAATAGATAGTGCTTTTATCAATACCCAGTTCTCGAGCGATATCACCAACAGCTCGGCCTTGTTCGTTTTCTTTCAAGATCTTGATGATCTGACTTTCTGTAAATCTACTTTTTTTCATCGGACAGTTTATCGTTTTTAAAATTAACAATTTCGAATTTTAAACTGTCTTATTTTTAGGGAAGGCTACAGTGTTAAATAGGATATTTTCATTTTGTAGTCTGGAAATATTGATTCAAAGAGTTCTTCAATATCTCTAGATTCATGTTTTTCTAAACATTTTATTATTTCTTCACATAAATTCCAAAAGAGTCGATTGCAATTTTTGTTATAAAAAGCTCTTGACAAATTAGAATTGCAATCTTGTATTATATCTCGTCTATCTTCTAAATCATAACCATCTAGTAGTGGACTAAAATAAATTGGTATAGATTGATAGTTGAAGATTTCACATCCAATTATTCTACTTATAATTAGTAATTCGATGTCTTTTGCGTAAAGATGTCTGTGAAAGTTTAGAACCTCTCTAATTTCTACAATTTCTGAGTTTTCAATATAGGTGTTTTTCTTAGCAGACTGTATATCTCTTAAATCTTGGAAGACACTTTTATAAAATGCATCAGTTTTAAGGTCAACGTTTTTAAATTTCGTTATCGTCTTAACATATTCATTCTCAAGCCCTATATCTTCTACAAAAATAACTTTCTTTAAAAATTCAGTTTGCTCAACTGAATAAATATCCTTTGAACCTTTAACTCGTTTTACTTCTTCCTTTAAGCCATTTCTGATTCGCTCTAGAGTTTTACTCTCAATATTGGATACACTGTAAATATTTAACTTTTCGTCCTTTTTATAATTTGTATTTAGAGGTGGAGAGAAAAAAATGAACTCTTTAAATTCTAATGAAGAAATGAAGTTGTCAAAAAGTGTAAATAAATATTTTCCTATTTTTTTTGGATTAAGACTCTTTTCATTTTTGGATTGAATATCCCAAATTTTATCAGAGTTTTTATTTACTCCACTAACATCATTAAAGCAATCAAAAGTGACGTATTCTATTTCTTTACTATCCTTACGTCTTCCTATTAAATAAAGTAAAGATTTAGTTTCATAATCGTGTGCTTTCTTATTGTTTATCTCTGTATTTGTAAACTTGTATGATATAGACATAAGTTTGATTTGGTTCAGATTTTAATTACCGCCAACTCGTTATAAAACCAATCCCCCATTTCCCTAAAAGCAATTCTTACCAGGTAATCATTATAGGATACCTCCCAAAAATTTGCGTTTTAAAAGCTTCCGGAATAAATAATTTTACCCCAAAAAATTCAGAAATATGAGTTTTTGATAAACAAACAGCCTGTAGGGATGGCTGTTCTGGTAGCTACTATCAAAAAACAACTACCGCTGTTAAATTTTCAACAATATAAGAAGAAGATTAAATTTTTGTAGGAATTACTGATATTTTTTTTCGACTGCAAAAAAGTTTATAGAAGAACTTAGATCCTGAAATAAATTCAGGATGACCACTTAAAAAACTGAAACATCCAGAAGCTTCGGGACAGCTTGACGTAGGCTACATAGGAATAAATCCAATATTTAGTATTTTTTCCTTGTAATAATTCCTAATTGTTGTTAATTTGGCGGTATGAAAGATGTCAAATTTGCGATAACCGATATTGAAACTACCGGCGGTGGAATAAAAGGCAATAAAATCACCGAAATTTGTGTGTTGGTAGTACAAAATGGGGAAGTGATAGACGAGTATCATTCCCTGGTAAACCCTGGAACCGAGATCCCGTTATATATTGAGACACTTACCAATATTAACGATGCCATGCTTAGCGATGCTCCAAAATTTACTGAGATAGCCCACGAAATTGAAGAAATTACCAAAGATTGTGTATTTGTGGCCCATAATGTGAATTTTGATTATAACATTATTAAAGCCGAGTTTGAGAATCTAGATAAAACGTTTCAGCGTAAACGCCTGTGTACGGTAAGACTTACCAAAAAGTTGATTCCGGGGCTTTTTTCATATAGCCTGGGAAATATTTGTACCTCTATTAATATTTCGCATTACGACAGGCACCGGGCAAAAGGCGATTGTGAAGCTACGGTAACGTTATTTCAACGTTGTTTAGCGCTAGATCCCGAATATGAAGTTCTTAATAGCCTGCTAAATCAACGTACCGCCGCTTCCTACCTGCCCCCTAATTTTAAAAATTCAGATTTTGAAAAACTACCAACCTCAACCGGGGTATATTTCTTTAAAGACAAAGACGGTATTCCTATTTATATTGGCAAGGCAAAAAATATTAAGAGCAGGATAAAATCGCATTTTCAGGAAAAATCTAACCAAAAATACAAACTCATGCAAGCCACCTATAGTATAGATTATGAGCTTACGGGTAGCGAATTGCTTGCCTTATTAAGGGAATCGACCTTAATTTTAAAGTATTTTCCAAAATTCAATAAGGCACAAAAGAAAGTTAATAGGCCTTATACCCTTACCTCCTATCACAACCAAAAGGGAATTGAACAGTTTGTAATACATAAAAACAAAGTTTCGCCGGTAAGTTGGATGAAGTTTTACACCCGGGAAGAAGCCATAAATTTCCTGGAATTTATTTGCACTGAATTTGAACTATGTCCGCGCTATTGCGGCCTGCAAACCGGGGTTGAGCATTGCAGTCATTATAAAATTAAAAGCTGCAGCGGGATGTGCAAAGGAGAAATAGATGCCACCGGGTATAACCAAAGAGTTGCCAGGGCGATAGAATATATTCAGGAATACGAAAATTCCTGCCTGCTGGTGGAAAAAGGAAGGTCTAAAGAAGAAAAATCATTTATCTACCTTAAAAAAGGCCGCTATGCCGGCTATGGGTATGTAGAGAATTCGGAAGATTTTAGGCCCGAGCAATTTGAAGATTACTTAATTCCGCAGGAGAATTCCAGTTATTCCGATAGGATTATAAACAGGTATTTAAATACTAAAAAGCAACTAAACCGCTTAAACCTGGACCGGGAGGAAGAAGTAGAGGAATTGGAAACCGAGGTTTGTTTTGAGGCTATGGCTTCCTAATTTTTTTGAAAGTTGAAAAAACATTCCTGAAACTACAAATTTTAGCCTTATGACCTGACTCATAAATTAGCAGGTGAACAAGACGGATATTTGTATTGAAATATTGTTCAACTTAATGCTATTATTATGAATACCGGAACCGCTAAAACCGTAGCAGACTATGTTACCGAAAATATTAAAAACGCCCATTTATTTAAAAAACACGGCATAGATTTTTGTTGTGGGGGCAATATCAGCTTAGCCGAGGCCGCCACAAAAGCGCAAGTAAATCTGGAGTTATTGGAAAAAGAGCTACAGCAAACAGACGCAAATATTAGCGCAGCTTATGATTATAGGAACTGGAAACTGGATTTTTTAATCGATCATATTATAAATGTACATCATCAATATGTTGAAGAAAATATTCCATTGTTAATTCAATATGCTGCAAAACTGGCGAAAGTACATGGGGGCGAAAGAAAAGAACTCTTAAAGATTCAGCAATTATTTACCGAGGTTGCCCAGGAATTAAGTGCACATTTAAAGAAAGAAGAATTAATACTGTTTCCGTTTATAAAGAAACTGGTAAAAGCAGAAAAGGAAGGTACGCCGGCACCAGAACCAAACTTTGGAAAGATTGACAACCCCATTGAAATGATGGAAGCAGAACATGATGAGGCCGGGGCAATTTTTAAAGAAATTTCCCATTTAAGTGATAATTACACCTGCCCCGACTGGGCTTGTAATACTTATAGGGCATTTTACTCCAAACTGGAAGAGTTTGAAAACGACCTACATCAACACGTTCATTTAGAAAACAACATTCTATTTCCTAAAGCAATTGAACTTGAGCGCAGTTTAAACAATTAGTATGATTTCAATTTTCGGCTTTTCCCAGAAGCCTAAGAGAAATTTAGTTTTATTTTAGAGATTTGTTTATAATTGTGTTGAAGCTACCCCGAGTTAGAAATTTCTTGGGGTATTTGCTTTTACCCGATAATTTGGGCTCCCAGAGTTGTTTGGCAGTAAACTACCTCGCAACAAGCCCACGAGGCATTTGTTGGAAACAAATTTTTAGTTTAGAGGCAAGACTCGGGGCATTACACCCTTTGGCGGTGCCAATAAAAAAATCTTTTCATTTAATGCATTGTTCGCCTACCACGAGGTAATTTATTATATTCAAAAATGTTTCGCTTAAATATAAAGAACCATACTTATATTGCTCTTGCCTATTTCTTTATGGCAGCCGCCCTGGGGATATTGCTCCGCCTTTTTTATATAACCCCCATTGCGGCCAATTATAAATATATTATACATACTCATTCCCATATAGCTTTATTAGGCTGGGTATATCTTGCACTAACCGCAATTATTTATCGATTGTTTTTTCATGACGCAAAGCTTTCAAAAAAATACCGGTATATTTTCCTGGCCACTAATATTAGTTTGCTGGGAATGCTGTTTAGCTTTCCTTTTCAAGGTTATGCGGTAGTTTCTATTATTTTCTCTACGCTGTTTTTATTTTGCTCTTATTTTTTTACCGCTTATACTCTAAAAAACACACCTAAAAAACATCGCAATACTCACTATTATAAGCTAATAAAAGCCGCCTTATGGTATATGGTTTTCTCCAGTATTGGCCCCTGGGTTTTGGGCGCCATTATGAGTAGCCTTGGAAAAACCTCTATTTGGTATAAACTTTCTGTTTATTTCTACCTACATTTTCAATACAATGCCTGGTTTTTACTAGGCATTCTGGGAATTGCCTTTTACCTATTTTATCAATTAAAATTTACATTTAATCCCAGCGAGTTTAAGCGATTTTTCTACTTACTAAATTCGGGAGTTATCTTAAGCTTCTTTCTTTCTACCTATTGGACAAATCCGCCTCTAATTTTTTATTTAGCAGGTGGTCTTGGTAGCCTTTTCCTGGTACTTGCCTTCTACAAGCTTTTTGCACTTATACTGCGGAATAAAATGAAATTAAAGCAAGGCCTTAGTCCTTTTATCTATAGAATTTTACAACTTGCCAGTGTATTATTGATTGGAAAAATAGTGATGCAAAGCCTTACGGCCATTCCCTTTTTTGCCGATTTAGCTTTTAAGAACCTGGACTTTGTTATTGGCTATTTGCACTGGGTTTTTCTTGGTTTTGTTTCTATCGCCTTATTCGGATTTTTAAACTGGTTGAAATTAATTAAGCTTCCCAAAAAAGCTTTCTATTTGTATTTGAGTGGCTTTTTAATTTCTGAAATGCTTATTTTTTACAAAGGATTGGTACTTTGGCTGGGCCTGCCTTTTTTTAGCGATTACTTTCTAATATTGGTTTTGATAAGTGCGCTGATTCCTGTGGCTACCGGATGGATTTTAGGTCTCAACTTAAAATCCAAATAAACCACTCATTATCAGAAGATATGACCTTTCTCATTTTTAATTACAGTAATTTTTAGCAGGTTTGTTTCACTTTAAAAGTTTAAGATGATTAAAGAAAGTATTTTGTTGGATTTTGGTGCTTCAAAAGAGACTTACCATAAAGGAGACCAGCTCTTTGGAGAGGGAGAAATTGCGCTTAATTTTTTTCAGATTATAAAAGGTGAAATTAAGATGAATAACTACAATGCCGATGGAAAAGAATTTATTCAGGGGCTGTTTGTAGATGGCGAAAGTTTTGGGGAGCCGCCTTTACTGGCAGATGTAAAATACCCTGCAAATGCCGAAGCTATTAAAACTTCAGAAGTCTTAAAATTACCTAAACGTAACTTTTTAGAATTACTCACAAAACATCCTGAAACCCATTTAAAGCTAACCCGAACCCTGGCAAAAAGATTATTCTATAAGGCAATTATGGTTTCTGAAATCTCGAGCCAGGATCCCGAACATAGAATTATAAGAATACTGGATTACCTTAAAAAATATGTACACCATATTGAAGGGCCTTTTAAATTTAAAGTAAACCTAACCCGCCAGCAAATAGCCGATCTAACGGGGCTAAGGGTAGAAACGGTGATAAGGGCCATGAAAGGACTGGAAAAGAAAGGCGAAATAAAAATTAAAAGCGGAAAAGTATATCGTTAAGCCCTCAATGAGGGCATTTAATTATTCCTGGCTTGCCCCAGGGTTTTGATTATTTAAAAATCTTTTTTTGCTGAAATATATTTAATTCTCCAAACCGGAAGTAAAACCCATAAAATTAATACTCCAATTGAGGTAAATGCTCCTAAACCGGTTCCAAAAAATTGTTTAAATACCGCTCCCGTATACCCAAGCAAGGCAGAAATATCAAGTTTCAACAAAATAAGTATCCTCGAAAGATCTATAGGGTTAAGCATACTGGCCACCAAAGAGAACTTATCTAAGGGATAATCCTGAAAATATACCAGGGAAAGCAAAAAGAGTCCGTCGTAAACCACGGCCAGGAAAAGCCAAAGTAAGATGGCCAGGCCAAAGCCTTTTATCTTGTTCTCGTAAGATAAGGCGATATTAAACGCCAGGGCAGTAAAAATAAAACTTAGGAATACCCCCGAAACCAATAGGGAAACAAAATCCCAAATTGCCCCCGACTGGAATAAGCCGTAAATAATAAATGGCAAACCCAGGCCCAGAATAAGGCTGGCCGACAATGAGATGGCTACCCCAAGATATTGCCCGAGAAAAATAGAACTTCTTCTTACCGGCTGTGCCAGAAGCAGCTCTGTAAACTCCCGGGAATTATAAAAATACATCACTCCAAAAATGGTCCCAATAAGCGGTACCAAAACAATAATTACATTCATTAGGGTAATTACAGCATTGGAAAGGTCGTTATTTAAAAACAACAAAACCACTCCTAAAAGAAGGTAAAAGAAAAAGTATACGTAACTCCAGAGGCTACGCGAAAGGTCGTAAAAACTATATTTTAATATTTTAAGCATGGTTCCCGGTTAAGATGTTGGCAATAGCGTGTTCAAAATCTTTCTCTCCTGTAGATGTTTTAAGCTCTTCTACCGTTCCGTTAAAATAAATTTTACCTTCCAGTAGAAATACAATTCTATCTGATATTTCTTCTACAAAATTCATAATATGCGAAGTAATAAGAATGGTCTTGCCATTTTCTTTTTCCTGCTGAATAAGCTTTCGCAAACGAATAAGTGAAACGGGATCCAGCCCCGAGGTGGGCTCATCGAGAATAATTAGAGGGCTATTAAACATAAAGCATAAAACAAGGTTTACTTTTTGCTTGCTTCCTCCAGATAGATTGTTAAGTTTCTTTTGCAGGAATGGTTCCAACTTAAAAAGTTCTATTAGCTCCCGGTCACGAGCTTCCTTTCCGCGTAAATCTTTAATCATATCAATAAGCTCCTGCACTTTTAAATTTCCCGGAAAATTGGCTATTTGTGGTAAATAATCTATGTTTTCCCGGTAATTCCAGTGTTTTTTCACCCTTTGCCCATTTACTTCAATTTCTCCCTTTTGGGGTACTACCATCCCCAGGATACTTTTTATAAGTGTAGTTTTCCCCGAACCATTTGGCCCCAATACAGCTATAATTCCGCTTTCGGGAGTTTTAAGTTCAAGTCCGTTTAGCACCACCAGGGAACCAAATTTTTTATGGAGGTTTGTTATGTTTACCATTGAATTCTTTTCATTAAGGGTTGATCATCAATGAGGTTGGCCGGGGTAAAAATAGGAGACACTTTCTCTGAAAAATCCAGTAAATCTATAAATGTACTTCTTAGCAGCACGATAGCCTCAGGGGTTTTGTTCACCAGGTAAGAAAAGAGGCTCACAGGCCTAAAAGGCACATCCCCAATTCCATTTTTATCCAGGTCATAACCAGAATATCCACTCCAATAATTATTACTAAACTTATTGTTATTAAGTTTTCCGGTATAGGCAATATCAAAAGAATTATATAAAAAATTATTTCGCTGAAAATTGTTATCATATACCGCTCCCCGTATTCTTACTGCATATCCATTGTTCCTAAAATTGTTTTCAATATAATTTATACGGTTGGTATTATCGGCACTAATAGCGATGGTGTTATCTTCAAAAATATTATTTCTTAATTCTGAATCGTTTATTTCCTTTAAAAGGAGTCCATACGAAGCACTGCCCCAGTTCTTTCTAAATTTATTATTGTGCATATCAATAAATTTAGAATACATAACCGCCACTCCGGCTCCATTATTTTCAAAAACATTGCCCTTATACAAATCGTGGTCTGAAAACATAAAATGCAAACCATAGCGCAAGTTATCTTTACATAAATTATCAATAACCTCTGAGTTATTTACAAACTCTAAATAAATACCGTCCCTAAGCCCAATTACCTGATTGTTTTTTACGGTTATTTTCTCTGATTTCCAGATATGCACGCCGTTTCCGGAAGTTGATTGACTTTTGGCATTACTGGTAATTTTGTTTCCCAAAATAATCCCTTCGGAAGCTCTTTCTAAGAGAATCCCGAAAAACACCTTATCAAGCCGATTGTTCTTTAGCTCAAAATTTTTGGAGTTGGAGACCAAAATACCCGCAAAATCACTGGTATGGCTTCTTCCAACATTAATAATCTTTAATCCTTCAACAGAAAAGTTTTCGGCTCTTATGCTTAAGGCAGTACCTTTCATTTGGGCGTCTATTACCGGAAAGCCTTCTCCAATAATGCTAATGGATTTATCGATAATACTTATATCATGCTCTTTATAAGTTCCGCTTTTTATTTTGAGGATATCTCCATCCCTTGCCATATCTACGGCTGCCTGAATAGTCTTCACCTCACAGGTTTTACAGACTTCTATCTCCTGCGCCCGTGAAACCACTGAAGCAAAAACAAAAATTATAAAAAGAAAAAACCTGCACATAATATTAGTAACTGGTTATTACCGGTTCATTATTTAGAAAATTACTTTGTAATTCTTCCCAACTTAAAATCCCTTCGCCTCCTTTGTTAACTACATCACTCTCTTTTTTAAAAGCAGCCAAATTGCCGCCCATGGGAGATTTAATACTATCGTTTATCACAAAACCGGCAGCTTTTACATCTATCATCACTCCGGGCTGTTCAAAATTGGCCACAAGATAAACCGCCATATTATAGTCTTGCTGAAGCTGGTGGTTCACCATACATTCTATCGCATCATATTTATACTGCTTTCCTTTTTGGCTTACAGCCTGGGCAGCAAAAGCCTTGCTCACAATTGTCATTTCACAAAAATCACAATTGTCATTTCCGTAATTTATGGGTTGGGGTTCATTGCTGCAAGCCATTAATATCCCAAGCATAAAAAGGTAGATTATCTTTTTCATAGCTTTAATTTTTATTTAGTTCCATTTTTTTTGACTTCCTCCCAAGAAGCCATGCAACTAAAGTCAACAACATTCCTATAAACATTAAATAGGCACCGGCCCTAGGGTAGGAATGTGCAGTGAAATTTAAAATTTTCTGAGATCCAAAGAGGGGTGGTTTGTAGCTCAAAGGATTGCCTTCAGAATCGGTTAGCTTCATAATTGCCCTGGGATCCAGGTCTGTTCCATAATCGGTTAACCAATTATTAAAATCTATCATCCCTAAAACTCCCAAAACCGTCATCAAGATAAGCCATCCTAAAAACCATTTTGGCCCTATAACTTTAAAGAACCCTAGAATTCCCAGCAAGGCACCAAGTGCGGCCATTCCTCCAATTACAAGTGGAAAAGTATTGAATTCCCACATTTCTGCCGGGGTAGGAATCTTTTTCATTCCAATATAATGGTTAATCCCATCTATATTTTGAATATCAAATTCTTCTTCGCCCTCAATTCCACTTATATAAATATTCATCCCCAGAGGGTCAGGATATTGTGGAGCTTCCAACTGAATATTCCAAAGTGGGAAGATAAACAGGCCTAGCAGTAAAGCTGAACCAATTATCATTAAAGTTCCTGATTTTTTCATTTGTAATTGGGATTTTTAAAAGAAAGCGGGCAAACATTCCATCCACCCGCCTTTCTCAATCTAAAAACAACCAGTTTTCAACTAAATAAACTAATTAATCTCTTCGTCATCCAAAGTCCATTTTAATGGCACATTTGAATTTTTACCCGAAACTCTTACATATCCCTGCATTTCCTGGTGTAAGGCCGAACAGAAATCTGTGCAATAGAATGGCCATACGCCTTCTTTTTTAGGTTCCCAGGTAATTGTCTTTGTTTGTCCCGGCATTATTAAAAGCTCTGAAGTATTTGCACCAATCATAGCAAAGCCGTGGGGTACATCAAAATCCTGCTCAAGGTTGGTAACATGGAAGAATACTTTATCTCCTACTTTAATACCTTCCAGGTTATCTGGTGAGAAGTGACTTCTCACGGTAGTCATATACACATGAACTTCATTCCCCTCACGAACCATTTTAGTTTCAGATTCGCTAATAGCGGCATATTCATGCTTGTTTTCATCCAAACGATAAATTTTCTTAGATTTCGATTTGATCTTCTCGGCAGGAATACCTGCAGCATAGTGGGGTTCTCCATGCGTTGGAAAATCTAAAAGAAGTTCCATTTTTTCTCCTGAAATATCATACAGTTGCGCAGAGTGCTCTAACTCGGGGCCGGTGGGCAAGTAACGATCTTTGGTAATTTTGTTCATAGAGATCATATACTTACCGTATGGCTCTCTAGAATTTCCTCCGGGAATCATAAGGTGACCAACAGAATAGTAACTTGGCTGCCTGTCTAAAACTTCCCAGGTTCCTAATTTCCATTTTACAACTTCAGAAGAGATAAAGAAAGTAGTATAGGCATTTCCCTTACCATCAAACTCGGTATGTAGTGGGCCTAAACCTCCTTCTTTAACTGTACCTGCCAAGGTAGAGTCGAAATTTAGCACCGGGATACCATACGCATCTCCATCAAAATCTTCATTCTCGATAGCCTTCAGCATTTTTGAAAAAGAATGAACGGTTAGATCTGTTGAAAGTTTTCCGTTACCTACAATATACTCTCCCGATGGGTCTACATCGCAACCATGAGGAGATTTTGGGGTTGGCATAAAGT
Organism: Salegentibacter maritimus; assembly: GCF_016236975.1. Lineage (NCBI taxonomy): Bacteria > Pseudomonadati > Bacteroidota > Flavobacteriia > Flavobacteriales > Flavobacteriaceae > Salegentibacter > Salegentibacter maritimus. Next base: position 72,461 of record NZ_JAEHNY010000015.1, on the reverse strand, counting down.
AAACCGCTCCTTCCACTTCTCTCGGGTCTACGGTTAAAACTTTCTTTTCCATAGTAGTGGTAGCCGTTTGTGTGCTATGATCAAAAACATTATGCGCATATTCGGCATCTATTTCTTCCCCTCCTCCATTTTTTACATATTCCTGAATTTTCTTCCAGTTTACGGCGGCGATAAAATCTTTATCATTTTGTGAAGCGTTTACTTCCTGCATAGTATGGGCTTCTTCGGTATTATAAGTAGTAAAGAAGAACCATCCGTGGGAATCTCCGCGCCCGGGATGCGAAAGGTCGTAGTTAAAGCCTGGCATTTTTAGCTGAAAATCGATATTCATTCTACCGTTATCATCAATAGCAATAAAGGTAAGAGGGCCTTTAAAGTTTCCTTTCATTTGGTCTATAGCCATATCCTCTTGTGGATAAGGCACAGAAAAACGGGTACCTGCCACTACATATTCGGTATTTTCGGTAATGAAAGAAGAAGAGTGGTTCCCGGCACTGTGGGGGATCTCAATAATTTCTTCGGTTTCAAAAGTTTCAAGACTAATACGCGCTATCCTTGGCGTATTATTTTCATTGATAAAAATCCAACGTCCGTCAAGTTCCCCTTCTGTTTGAGAAATATCGGGATGGTGGGCATCTCCCCAAGGCACAAAACCGAATGAAGTATTTAACATAGGCACTGTTTCTTCAGAATACCCATAACCATTGGTTGGGAATTGGGAAAAAACAGGAATCTCTTTTAGCAACCTTCCCGATGGTAAACCATATACGGTTAGGTTACCGCTATAACCACCTGAGAGAAATGCATAATACTCGTCGTGCTCCCCCGGTGCTACATATACGCGCTCGGCTGCGTTGGAAGTAATGGCTCCCGATTTACTGCCCGAAGATCCATCATTACCACAAGACTGTAAAAAAAGGCCCAGGATTCCGAGGACGGTAATTTTAATTATATTTTTCATTAGATTAGGTTTTAATTTATTACTAGTTACTTGGAAATTGAATTGATTATTCTTTTGGTAAAATAAGGTCTTCTACAACGTGTACCCAGCCATTGCTCACCTTAACAGTACTTACTATCTTAGCTCCGCCTACCATAATATCTTCTCCTTCTTTACTAAGCTCTACATTCTCCCCCGATGCCATGTATAGGGAACGGCCTTTCTTTATATTCTTTTCAAGCATATCTATGGGATAGTTACTGGGTGCCACGTGGTTTGTAAGTATATAAGCCAGTTTAGACTTATTTTCAGTTGTTAATAGATTTTCAACCGTCCCATCGGGCAATTTATCGAAAGCAGTATTTGTGGGGGCAAAAACAGTAAGCGGCCCTACATTTACCAGCGCATTTTCAACACCGGCAGCTTCAACTGCAGCTACTAAAGTGGTATGATCTTTAGATTGCATTGCCAGGCGTAAGGCATTTGGTGTTTCACTATCGTCATCAATAAAGGCCTGGCCTTTATTGGCACTTGTAGTTTCTTCTGTGGTAGCAGCCTCTACTTTATCGCCTTTATTATTCTTACAGCCAATAAGAATAGTGACACTTAAGAGTAGAATACAGCTTAAGAAAAGGACATTTTTTTTCATGATTGGTTGGTTTAATTAAGTGTTGAGTTTTATTTCAATGGAGTTTATAATTCACTTAAACACCTAGTTTTCCTTATCATATTGTCTAAAATACTCTACAATAGCCCTGGCTTCATCTTCTTCAAGCCCCTGATTGGCCATAACGGCCATATTCGATTCTATAAGCAGCTTCTTGGCGATAGGATCTTTTTTAATCATTTCTTCAGGGTTAAGAATCATATTCATGATCCATTCTGGCGAGCGTCTTTCGGTTACACCGGCAATTTCAGGACCTACAAACTTCTTATCCATTTTATGACAGGCAGAGCACATTTTTTTGAATATATCTGCTCCCCTGTTAGCCATTTCTGCATCTATGCTTTCGGGTAAAGCCATAGATTTAATTGGGCCAATGCCTTTATTTGACAGGTCGTTGCCCCCGGAAGCCTTACCAGTTTCAACGTTTTCTTTTTTAGCTTTTGAACTGTAGCCCTCTAAACGAATATCTTCATCTTTATCCTTTTCAGAATTTCCGCAGGCTGCGAAAGAAAATATCAAGGCAATTGCCAATCCTATTTTTAAAGTAAATTTCATAATGATTGTTTTGAATTTCTGAAGTAAAATTACCAGCTATATTCATCCTTTTTTATGACTCCAATCATAAGAGAAATTAAATCAAATATGGGCTTTGTCATTTTAAACAATTCAAAACAAATCACTTACATTAGTACAGGCATAAAAAGACTGTTTTAAATTTTAATACTTTAGCCTTAAAGAAGGCGATGAAGATTAGTAAAAATGAATAAGACAGAAGTAAGTAAATTAGCTTTTGGTATTATATTTTTTGGCTTGCGTAAACCGATAAATTAAGTAGAAAATTGAAGTAGGAAAATTTAAAAATGACCAGTATAAAGAATATCTACAGTCATTAATTTCATTAAATAAAAGGTTTTGGAGCTTATGTTCATTATTTATATAAGCTCTCGGAGAAAGATAGATTTTTTAAGCTTACAAAAGCAACAAGGGAGCTATAATGCCCACCCTCACTTCATTTCTATTATAGTTTGCGGCTCCCAGTTCTTTTACAGCATAGTTTGAATAATCATAATACCTACCAATATAAGCCAGAAAAAACCTGATATCAATTTTCTTAAACGGACTATAGTATAAGGTAGGAACCATCCCGTAGCTTCTTCTCATGTGTTTACGATCGCTTGTAACATTAGAATAGGCGCTACTGGTCATTAAACTTAATAAGCCTTTAAATTTTGAATTAAATTGATATTCGGCCCTAAACCAGTTTTCAATATACAGCACGTCTTCTGCAATAGATTCATCTGCAAAAATTTCGGTTACAATACCTTTGGTATCTACTTCTTCGAAACTGTAATTAAAATCATACATTAAGCTGAAGTTTCGGTTTTGATATTTATTCCCTAAAGTAAAAAAGTAGGTTCCTCTGTTTTTTACCTGGTTAGAATAGCTAAGGCTGTAAATAGTTTGAAATTTACCATCAAAAAAACTTCCGCGCCAGTTTCCAACCACCGCTACCGGCCAATCGGGTTCCTGGATATTTTCAGCAACAACATCGCCATAAATATCTTCGTAGTGCATTGTACGGGAATTTAGCATCTGAAAACCAAACTTATGCCCTCCTAAAGGCTTATAGGTAATACCGGCACCGGTTACAAAGGCTAAAGCATTGCTTTGAATATCGTTATACTCCAACACCTCAAGAGCTTTAAATTCATATTCATAACCTCCGTAAAAAGCATAGGTTTTTCCCAATATAATATCTACAGTAGGACTAAGCTTAATATCCAGATAAGCCAACTCTATATTACTTCCCAACTGGTCCAGGCTTTGTACATCACTACCTTTATTAAAACGATTCCTAAAGCTAAAATCAATCCTATCGTGTAATTTTGCTGAAAATCCCATTGCTGTGAATCCATTCTCAAACTGTATCCCATTATAATAGCGGTCGCCGCCCCTAAAAGTATACGCCTGAAACTCGGTACGCATATCAAAAGTTATATTCAAATTTTCTAAAAGGCTTTTCTTTTCCAAAGAGATAAGAGGTTCTTTCAAACTATCTTTTACCTGTGAAAACCCCAAAAAGGGAGTTAATAATAGCACAGTTATCAGAAAAGACTTTAGCATACAGATTAGAGATTTAAAATTTTAAGCTTTAGGGTTGAACATTTTTTTCTCAATAGGTTTATTTAAAAACAAAAAACTATCAGAAAATTACCTCGGAACAAGTCCACGAGGCATTCGTTGGAAACAACTTTTTAATTTCGAAGCAAGCTTCAGGGTATTATAGCCTTTGGCAATGCTACTAAAGCATCTTTATTAAATCTACTAAAATTTTATGGAAATATTACTCTTATCCACATATTTCACAAATTCTGTTGCATTTGTATTTTCAGACATTCCTTAATCAAAAAAAGGGTTCAGAATTCTCTCAAACCCTAAACCCTTCTTATTTATTTTGAAATATCGCAGCCTAAAATTAAAAATTAACAGGCAAATTTCTATTCCTTTTGATTAAGAAGATTTCCTTAAAAATTATAAATCTATTTAGTTAGTCTTTCAAAATAAGGCAGTTCATCTAAATCAGCCTGGACCACTTTTTTTGTAGGCCCTTTAATTATTTTACCCGAAGAATCTTCCCATTTTCCCTTTGGGAAATGGACTATTCGTTCTCTTTTCTCCTTTTCTAAAACCGGCGCTACCAAAACCTCATCACCTAACATAAACTGATCTTTTACCAGTTCAAACCCCTTGTTTGGAAAGCTATATTCCATGGTACGAACAATTGGCTCCCCCGTTTTAGAAGATTCTTTGGCTAGTTGCATAATATAAGGTGTAAACTCTTTTCGTAAAGCTACACTCTCTTGTACGGCCTGTAAGTGTTCCTTATCTAAAATACGCCAGGGAGCCACTGAAAACTGCATCATAGGCATTAAGGCATGTACCTGTGCCGAACGCACAATAAGCTCCTGGTCTATAGTTTCGGCATTAAGAAATGAAGAAAACTCACCACCTCCTATCATATCGGGTGCACTGTAGGCATATCCCATTAACCCCTGTACGGTAATATTGGGAATTAAAGTAGAAAGATCTCCCCACCTATGTCCTTTATCACTAAGGCGTTGTGCCAGAGGTTGTCCTCCCATTTTCCACATCGCACGATATTCATTTAAAGGAAAATCGAGACCTATTTCCCCAAAAAGTTTAGCATGCTCATTCGGGCTGGTATTTGGCTTGTGGGAAACAAGTACATCGGGATAAAAATTAAAATCGCCAGCATCAAGTTTAAAACCGTCTACGCCATAATTTTCCTGGAGGTATTCTAACTCCCCCTTAAACCATTTTTTGGCGGCAGGGTTAGAAAAGTCTAATAAAGCACTCACACCGTTCCACCAATAGATCATAGCAGGTTCGTTTGGTGGAAGCAGCCTTGTTTCTGTGTTTTTTTCTTTCCCGGGATTTGTTAAAAACAATTCTTTTTTTGCTAAATCTCTGTAAACGTCACTATCGGGACTTACAAAAGGACATACCCATAACATTACTTTAAAACCAAGATCATGCAGTTCATCTATCATAGCTTTAGGGTTTGGAAATCTACCTTCGTGAAAATTCCACTTCCCATAATCTTCCTGCCAGTTATCGTCTATCATTAGCACTCCCGGAGGCAACCCATTATCTATGATTGCGCGGGCGTATTCTAAAATATCTTCTTGATTTTGATTATACATGAGCTCTATCCAGGTGTTATACTGCGGAGCTTTAAAAAGCAATTCGTCAGGTAATTCCCCGGTAGAAGGGAAGAAATTTTCAGAAGCATACTTATAAGCCTCTTTTAAGTTCTTGCCAGCATTAATAACCTTAATATCTCTTCTCGCATCCAGTTCTATGATGTCTTCAGAAACACTAAATTTAAAAGGCTCTTCAGACCATATTACCCGACCCTTACTGGAAACCAATAAAGGTTGTACCTGGTTGTATTTGTTTATTCCATACATATTAAAAGAATAACCGGAAGAAAAAGGCATGCGATGTCCGTCGCTAACCGCCCCACCCCACCAGGATTCATTTTTAAGGATTTTTACTTCTTTACTATTTTGAGCCTGGGCTGAAAAACTAAAAAAGCTGAGTAAAACAAGACATAGAATAGTTGTTCTATAAAGCTTTTGAGATTGTTTTTGATTCATACTTATTTCTCTTAATAATTTGTTTGACTGGGTCTTTAATTTAAATTTTAGAATTTTTGCTTATATTTTATTTGCTAAAGTATGCTTCCATTTAATTATCCTTATTGGGTAATGCTTCTTTAATAGGTGCAAAATAGATTCCTTTATCTGTCCATGTTTCCAAAAGCGCAGGAAGCCGGCTCATAAACCTATTAAAATCTTTCTGCTTAGGTTGGGTCCAACCTACTTCTGCATAGGCCGCAATACGAGGATAAACCATATAATCCATATAACCATTGGTAGGGATCCATTCTCCCCACATTTGGGCACCTGTACCTATAACATTATTGTGATACTGTGTTTCTAAACTTTCAGGAATCGGGTCAAAATTATAAGCTCTTTCCAAAGAAATATTGCTATAAGAATAATCGAGGTAGGTTTCGGTATGCAATGAATTAACAATTTCATATCCTTCAGCAGCTGCCTCTGTCATTAACTTGATATCACCACGCCAAAAGTGTACTACAGAACTTTTAGACAATTCCTCTTCTGCTGCTTTATCCTTTTTGGCCTGATATTCGTGAATGTTCTGCCCTAAAATCTCGTTCCAGCCCATCATCTTACGCCCTTTACTTTCTAAATATTGGGAAATTCTATTGGTAAAAGCTACTTGTAAATCGGCAAAAGTATTTAGGTTATTTTCCTTCATATAATTTTTAATCATCGCCGATTGTTCCCAATGCTCATACTTGGCTTCATCGCCACCAATATGGATTACTTTTGAAGGGAACAGCGCCATTACCTCATCCAGTACATCGGTAAGAAACTCGTAAACCTTTGGATCGGCTACATTAAAAATATCTTCGCTAACCCCAAAATTAATCGGCACCTCTATTTCCTCTCCCGAAGAGCCCAACCAGGGATATGCAGCGATTGCTGCAGAAGCGTGCCCGGGCATTTCAATTTCAGGAACCACCGTGATATACCGATCTTCGGCATATTTTATAATCTCTTTAATTTCATCCTGGGTATAAAAACCTTCGTGAGGTTCTCCAGATTGTATGGGGCTATTCCATTTTCGGGGACCAACCTGTGTACTTGCCCTCTTAGATCCAATTTCGGTAAGTAAAGGATATTTTTTAATTTCAATACGCCAGCCCTGGTCATCTACCAAATGCCAGTGAAAAACGTTCATTTTTAACCTTGCCATCTCGTCTAGCAACTTCTTCACCTGTGTTATACCTTTAAAATACCTGGCTTCATCCAGCATAAATGCCCTCCATTCAAAACGTGGGGCGTCGGTAATTTCAACATAGCTCAAAACATGATCTTTATTGGTTTTTAGCATTTGAAGTAGCGTTTGTAGCCCATAAAAAAGGCCCTGTTCGCTTGCTGCGGAAATTTTCACCCCTTTTTTGTCTATGAGTAAATTGTAGCCTCCTTTAGATTTGGTCTCTATTTTATTATCTAAAATAAAATGTAGGTTGGCTGCAGACTTACTTTTGGCGAGTGTAATATTTCCTTCAAAATTATCCTGTAATGCTTCTGAAGCATATTCCAATAATGGGTTCAGGGTTTCTTTATTTATCCTTAAGCTCAATTTATTTTTGTGCGCAAAGTTTCCTTCAGTTTTAATCATTTTATTGGGCTGCGGAATTACCTGAAAAGCATCATCTTGTGCTATCGATACAAATGGTAACATAAACAACAGGGAGTAGCCCAGGAATCTGAGGGATTTAATCATATCTTAGGGTTTTACTAATTTTATTCTGCGTTAGCTATTAATCTTCGGTTACTTTACTATCCCACCAATTTTTATTAGGGCTAAAGTCTTTAGAAAGCACTTTTTTTCGTTCTGCTTCCAGATTTGGCAACAGATTATTTACTTTCTTTTCGTACAACTCTTCGGCTAATTCAGGGTCGTGCATTGGATCTTTTTCTGGTTTCTTTGCGGCAACTTCGTTTAGAAATTCTTCTAACTCCTTCCGCATTTTTGAAGTAATCTCCGGGTTTTCTGATGCAACATCATTTTGTTCTCCGGGATCGATATTTAAGTTATATAACTCATCTCTATCATCTTCGTAATAATGGATTAATTTCCAATCTTTTTTCCGAATAATGGAAGAAGGCTCGCCCCCCTGATTTCCGTAATGCGGATAATGCCAATAAAGGTTCCTATCGGCAATCTTTTTACCTTCCAATAATGGTTTTAGGCTTTTCCCATCTTTATGCTGATTTGGTAAAAGATCGGTATTCGCAAAATCAAGCAGTGTTGGGTAAAAGTCGGTGCCTGTTACAGGCTCCTCTATCTTTTTGGGAGCATCTTTCATCCAGGGAACTTTAATAAAGAAAGGTTCTCTTATGCCTCCTTCCCATTGGTAACCTTTCCCCCCGCGTAATGGCAAATTTGAAGTAGAAAAGGAATCGCCAGAAGCCACACCACCATTATCTGAAGTAAAAACAACAATTGTATTATCGGCTATTCCCAGTTCCTGTAACTTATCTAAAACCAGGCCTACAGCATCGTCCATTTGCTCTACAAGCCCCGCATAGATAGGATTATCCTGAACAGTACGAATAGGAAGTACGCGCTCCATTTCGTACCCACTTTCTTTGATTCCTAATTTTTCTGCTTTCTCACGGTATTTTTCCCATTTTTTTTCGGTAGTCTGAATGGGGCCGTGAACAGCATAAAACGAAAGAAAAGCGAAAAAAGGCTCGTCTTTATTTGCTGTCATAAAATCTGAAGTTTCCCTGGCCAGACGCATAGAAAGATTTTCGGCTTTTTCCCGGTTTGGAAGTTTAGGATTTTTCCAAGGAGAAAAATAACCACCTATTGGTGTCCCAACATCCCAGCCTCCTTTATTAATTTCAAATCCGTGATCTTCAGGATAAGAGCCTTCGTCTCCTAAATGCCACTTCCCGGCAAAAAATGTTTTATAACCGGCATCACGCATAGCTTCTGCCAAACTTGTATCTTTTTTGGGCAATTGATGAACATAATCTGCGGGCAGCAGTTTACTATTCCTACCAAGTCTACGCCAATCTTTACCTGTAGCCTCACCAATCCAATTTGTAACCCCATGACGGGCTGTAAATTTACCGGTCATAATACTGGCACGGGCAGGACTACAAACCCTACTGGCAGAATACCCCTGAGTAAAGATAGTACCTTCATGAGCTATACGATCTATATTAGGTGTTTCATAAAAATCACTTCCGGTAACACTAAGATCGTGAAGCCCCATATCATCTACAAGAATAAAGACTATGTTGGGATTTTTATTATTTTCTTTGTTAGAATCATCTGAAGCTTTGTCATTATAATTTTTACAGCTTAGAATAACTAAACTTAGCAAAAGCCCACTTAATAAAACTTTCGTTTTGTTAGATTTTAGGAGAGAAATCATGCGTTTGTATTTAGTTTGATATTTTAACTCGTAAAAATATCATAATATAGTTATACCTCCTAACAAGGTTTCCTATAAAATCACAAAAGCGAAGAATTGATTCTTCCCTCCCTTATTCTTTCACTAAAAGATCAGCACCTACCGGGTAGTGGTCTGATAAATATTCGGTTTCCCCTTCATTAAATATAAATGCATCCACTACTTTATCCAGCATCCCGGATGGCAAAAAAATGTAGTCAATTCGTTCTTCAATTTTTGAGCGCACACTCTTATGTTTTGAAACATTCATTAAAATTGGGCTAGGGAATGTAGCACGCTTATTTGCCGCTATATACTCACGACATATATCAACTAATGGGTATGATAAAAACATAGAAATTGTTGAATAATCAAATCTTCCTTCTATTAAGTTTTCACTATTATTTCCCCCGTAATTCTGTAGTAATTTAGTTGCATTTCCCTCCATATAATCGGCATCCATAGGTGAATGCGCATTCATATCGCCCATTAATAAAAAGTTCTCCAAACCTTTATCCCGGATATAGTTTACGATAAAATTGGCTTCCTGAAACCTTTCTTTTGTGTTAGATGGATTTAAGTGTGTCACTAAAAAATCGAAGCCATGGGTTTCAACGTGCAAAAGACCGTGACCAACATTTTCAACGATTTTGTTCTTTATATTTATTGGTTTTTTTGAAGTTATTCCCACAGGATAACCATCTTCTTTAACAATTGCTGCATAGGAATGCCCCCATTTCTTAGCCAATGCAATTAAACTTTCCTGAGTAAAATTATTAAGTTCCTGCATTGCCAATACCTCGGGATCCTGACTCTTAACCCAGGCTATGAAACGATTTTGACGTTCTACATCTTTCCCCCAATTAAAACCATTAAAAATATTATAAGATATAATTCGAATCTTCTTTACATCAGGTTTCCAATACCTTTCTAAAGAATCAGTATTAACCTGAGCTTGAGATTGGTTAAAACACACCGAAAATATCAGAAATATCAATGTAGAAAATAAAGGCTTTATCATTGAACTGTTTTTTGCTTTTGTTAAAATCTATTTTGAAATGATTGTGCTCTCTTATTCCTTCTCAAAAATCTTTATTTGCTCCCATTCCTGAGCATTCAATGGTGCATCATTTTGTTGCCTAGTTCCTGGAGTACTTCTACCATTCTCAATTATTGAAGTCATGAGCGCTTTCAATTCTTTGCTTTTTTCCGGTTTCTTTTCATATAAATTATGCTCCTCCCCAGGGTCTGATTCTATATTATACAATTGAAATACGGGTAGGTCTTTTACCTCTTTAGATCCAGGTACAGGATCGCTCCAGCCTCCCGAACCAGGGGCAAAAATCATTTTCCAGTTTCCTTTTCTAATCGCAAAAGTTCCGTTTACCGAGTGGTGAACCGTAGCTTTCCTTTTATAATTAGATGTGGTTTCCTTAGAGAACAGCGGTAGCATTGAAAAGCTATCTTCCCCTTCATTATCCTTTAAATCAACCTCCAGGATATCTGCTGCTGTGGCTAAAAAATCTGTTGAACTTATAGTGATATCTGAAGTAGACTTTTGTTCTATATGAGCCGGCCATTTTACAATAAACGGAACACGATGTCCTCCATCAAAAATATCTGCTTTATGCCCCCGGTACAGATAACTGGATTGGTGCTTTTTCTCCTTAAGTACTTCTAAATTTGCACTTGGAGCCGGACCATTGTCACTGGTAAAAACTATTAGGGTATTATCTTCTATTCCGGCCTCTTTCACTGCTTGAGAGAGTTGCCCCATATAGAAATCAATCTCCATAACAAAATCACCGTATGGATTTAAACCACTCTTCCCTCTCCACTCACCGGTGGGCAGAATTGGCGTATGTGGCGAAGGCAGTGCCAAATACAAATAGAAAGGACTTTTCTTTTTAGAACTTTGTTTTACATATTTAATTGCTCTTTCAAAGAAATTGGGCGTAACATCTTCGTGTTCAAAATCGGCTCCAGTAGGGCCCGACCTCCAAAACTCATAAGAGTCTTTGTTTTCGGTAATGGTATTGGGCAATGCCGTAATGATATCGTTTTCAACATATACATAAGGCGCCATATCCAGAGAAGCGGCATGTGCATAGTAATAGTTAAACCCCAAATCTTTTGGTGAATTTTTTATTGGTTTTGAGAAGTCAATATTATCAAAATCCCGCAAATCCCAACCTGCACCCAGAGAATCTCCAGTTTTTAAGGCCCAATTCCAACCCAAATGCCATTTACCTATAAAAGCAGTATTATAGCCCTGTTTTGTAAGCAAGGATGCGATTGTTGTTCTATCGTTAGGAATTAGTGGCCCGGAAGCGCCCGTGAGGACCCCGCTTTTTAAAGGACTTCTCCAGTTATACCTCCCGGTTAGGATACCATAACGAGTGGGAGTACAAACTGAGGAAGAGGTATGTGCATCGGTAAACTTTATACCCTCAGCTGCCAACTTATCTATATGGGGAGTCTTTATCTTAGACTGGGGATTAAATGCCTGAATATCTCCATATCCTAAATCATCGGCTAGCACATAAATAATATTTGGAGCTTTTTGCTGAACTTCATTTTCCTTTTTATCGGACTTACAACCAAAAACAAGAAGGCTAAAAAAAACAACCAGGCTTATTTTTAAAATACTTTTTTTCATTTCATTATTATAATTCGAAATTAGCTTCCCACCTTACAACACGTGGGATGTAACCATGTAGTTACCCGCTTTAAGTCCATTTTTTAGCTAAAAGATACAACCGGGCAGTTGCTAAACTTTATTTCTTATTTTACTCTGTATAAAACTTTTCTTGATGTTGGGTAGCTAATTTTAGTAGCTCTTTTGCTTTTTCGGGATAACTATCAATCACATTGCCTTTCTCATAAGGATCATGAAGCAGGTCGTATAAAGTTGTATCTAAATCTTCCTGATAATAAGATCCCGGCGCGCCACCAACCCCGGCTTTAGACAAAGTGCGATAAGGGTGCCTTAAATGTAATTTCCACCTTCCATCACTACTCATTACACCTTGTAAGTTTGCATCATTGGAAAAAGGATAATATTGATGAGGGTTTTGGGCTCCGGGCTTATCTACTATTAAATCCCATACATCCTTCCCGTCTATTTCATTTTCGGGAAGTGGCGTGTTAGTAAGTTTACAGATGGTAGGTAAAATATCGATAGAGCTAAAGGTTTTTCTGGTAATAGTTCCAGCTTTTATTTCTTCGGGATATTTGATAATAAGGGGATTGCGAACTCCACCTTCAAAAATAGTTCCTTTACCTTCACGAAAACGCGTTATTCCAGCGTGATCCCCATAGGCCAGCCAGGGGCCATTATCTGAAGCGATAAAAACAAAAAGGGTATTAGCTTCTAATCCATTTTTTTTGATGGCATCGTTAACCTGCCCTACAGACCAATCTAACTCCATCATCACATCGCCATAAACCCCGGTTCCCGATTTGCCCTGAAATTTTTCACCGGCAAAAACAGGTACATGCGGCATAGAATGCGGGAGATAGAGGAAAAATGGTTCATCTTTATTCTTTTCTATAAAACTCACAGCATCCTGGGTATACCATTTGGTAAGCTCTGTTTGGTGCTGGGCGGTAACACTATCAATTACAACCTCGCCATTCTTCCAATACTGAAGTGGCCATTTACCCCAATATTCAGGATTTTCGGGATGACCAGACCACATATCGTTAGAATACATTAAGCCGGAAGATTCCTCAAATCCCCTATCGTGCGACCTATGGCCCGGTTTATCGCCCAGGTGCCATTTACCAAAAATCCCGGTTTTATAACCATTTTTTTGTAGCACTTCTCCCATAGTTGCAAATTGCGGATCAAGACCTGGTTCACCAGGCCCGTGAGCCCCAAAAACCTTTGTACGACCCGGGTAACTTCCGGTTAGCAACGCAGCGCGGGAAGCCGAACAAACCGCTTGCGGAACATAAAAATTATAAAAACTACGCCCTTCTTCTGCCAAAGTTTCAACATTGGGAGTTGGATATTGTGGGTTTCCAAAAGGTGCAAAATCATCGAAGGCCCCATCGTCTAAAAAGATTAAAACTACATTGGGTTTAGAAGCTTTGCTATCATTAGCTGTATCAGTTTTGCATCCTAAAACCGCAAAAGGAATAAGGGCCAATATCAGATAGGTAAAGTTGCATCTAAATTTTTTCAGCTTTATTTTTTTTGTTCCCATTTTGAAAAAAATCATTCTTTAATTGTTTTATCACATTAAAAGGCAGTTAAGTAATTATTTTACAACCAAATGCCATCTTTTATTATTAATCTCCTGTTTATAGGTATGTAAACGTTTTAATTAAAACAAGTTAAAACTACCTCCTTAATTAAGAAACCTAAGCAAGGATTGAACGCTACTTTCTTTATTAAGCACTCCATCTTATTGATTTTAGATAATTAGCTACGACCAGATAATATCACTCCAACTTAAGCCTCGTCTACTTTTTAAAATATTTTGATTTGAAACTGTATTCTTTCCAAGCGAAATTTAAAACTTTTGATTCATAATTAGATGTTCCTGGGCTTATATATTTTCTTTGAAACACATTGCCTTGTGAGTACATAACTTATATTTTCACAAAATAGCTTCAGTATTATAGTTTTAAGTCCTAAAATTTTAATATTCAAAATACCTGGTAATAGTATTTAGAACCTGCTAACCAAAAAATAAATAAAAACAAATCGCTTAATTCTATTCAAACAAACCCGGTAGCCACAGGCTAATAGCAGGTATAAAAGTAATTAGGAGTAACACTAGAAACATTACTACATAAAGTGGTAGTAAGGGTTTTATTACCTTTTGAATACTGGTTTTTGCCACACCAACTCCTACAAAAAGAACAGAACCCACCGGTGGTGTACATAATCCTACGCATAGGTTCATTACCATTACAATTCCAAAATGGATTGGATCTACTCCCAGGTTTTCCATAACCGGTAAAAATATAGGTGTAAAGATTAGTACAGCCGGGGTGACGTCCATAAAAATTCCTACAAAAAGCAACAATAAGTTAATAATCAATAAAATCACAAATTTGTTATCGCTAAGAGAAAGTAAGGTATCACTAACGGCCTGAGGTATATTTTCATAAGACATTACCCAAGACATACTCATAGATGCAGCAATTAACAACATAACAATAGCGGTGGTACCTACCGAATCCAGAAATACTTTAAAAAGAATTTTTCTATCCAGTTCCCGGTATATAATAGCTAAGACCAGGCAATATATAACTGCAATTCCAGAAGCTTCGGTGGCGGTGAATACCCCAGACACAATTCCACCAATTACTACTACTAATAGCAAAAGGCTGGGAAATGCGTTAAAAAAGGTAGAGAGTATTTTTTTAAAGCTTGTTGAATTCCCAGCTGGATATTTTTTCTTTTTAATCCATACACTGGCTGCAAGCATAAGGGCCAACCCCATTAAAATTCCGGGGATATAACCGGCTAAAAATAAAGACGCAATAGAAACCCCTCCACTGGCCAAAGAATATACAATAAGCACGTTAGAAGGTGGAATTACCATTCCTGTGGTAGAAGAAGTAATATTAATTGCCGCCCCAAACTCTTTAGAGTAATTTTCCTTCTCCATAGGTGGCCCCAGAATACCTCCAATGGCTGAAGCAGCCGCTACAGCAGAACCGGAAATAGCACCAAATAATATTGCTGCTATTACATTTACATACACCAATCCGCCGGGCATAGAGCCAATTAAGGCCTTCGCAAAATCAATAAGTCGTCGGGCAATTCCTCCCTGGTTCATTATTTGTCCCGCTAAAATAAAAAATGGAATTGCAAGCAAGGAAAAGCTGTCCAATCCTGTTCCCATTCTTTGCGCTATAGTGGTAAAAGCTACCAGTGAATCGAGTGAAGCCAGCATAGTAAATAAACAAGACAACCCAATAGACCAGGCTACCGGCACCCCAATGGCCAGTAATACTACAAATGAAATTACAAGGATTAATATTTCTGAAATCATGTTAGGTACTTTTCGGAATTTAAAATTTCATTTACTTTATAAGCTATTACCAATACACCACTTAAAGGAAGTACAGTATAAATAATGTATAAGGGAACCCCTAAGGCAGCCGAGTTTTGCCCCAGGTCAAAATTCACATAAACAAGGTTGCCCCCACCAATAATTAAAACCGTTATACAGAAAAATATTATTAAGACATTAATGCTGATTTTCAGTCTTTTTTTGTGGAGTGGGTTTAATTTGCTTTCCAACAAATCTATTGCTAAATGATTTTGCTGTCCTGATGCATAAGCCGCTCCTAAAAGCCCAATCCAAATGAGTAGAAAACGGGACAACTCTTCGGTTATAGAACTTGGGGCTTGCATTACATATCTTGAAAAGACCTGCCAGGTTACTGCCATAACCATAATAGCCATAAGTAGTACTAAAAAATGACTTAAAACTTTATCTATATTTTCTTTCATCTGTATATAGTTTTATAGCATATGCAGAGATTATACTACATAGAAATAACCGTATCTCTGCATGGTTAATTTTCTCATCTGGGATTTTACCGGTTTAAATAATACTACCCTGTTTTCTGGATTTTATCTATCAGGGTTTTAAGCTGAGGATTTTTGGCAAATTCCTCGTACATAGGTTTTACCTTAGCCCTAAACTTATCTTTATCTACCCTAAAGATCTCCACGCCGGCTTTTTTAACTTCTTCCAGTGCTTCCAATTCGGCCTCTCTCCAAATCTCCTTCTGATATTTGGTAGATTCTACAGCGGCTTCTTTAAGCCATTTTTGTTCCTTATTACTTAACTTATTCCAAACCGGCGTACCAATTACTAATTCATCGGGGAGGGAAGTATGTTCATCTAGTGTATAATACTTGCATATTTCATAATCTCGTGTTAAATGGAATGTTGGCGGATTATTCTCTGCGCCATCTACGATTCCCTGTTGTAAGGCTGTATATAACTCACTGGGAGAAATTGGGGTTGGGGACCCTCCCAATAGCTTAACCATGCGTATGGCTGCCTGGTTTTGCATTACCCGTATTTTTAGACCTTCAAGATCTGCAGGTTTTCGAATTGGCTTTTTACTGTAAAAACTTCTACTCCCGGCATCGTAAAAAGTAAGCCCTTTTAACCGTTGTCCAGTACTTGCATTAAGTAGCTCTTTTCCTATTTCACCTTCTAGCACCTTAAAACGATGTTCCCGATCTCTAAAGAGGAATGGCAAACCAAATACTTCTAATTCAGGGGCAAAATTTGCCATTACTCCTGAAGAAATTTTAGTCATGCCCAAACTACCAATTTGCAATAACTCCAAAGATTCGCGTTCTGAACCTAGTTGTGCGTTCGGGTAAATTGCAAGCTTCATCCTACCATTAGATTTTTCCTGAAGTCTTTTGTTCATAAAAACCATTGCCTTATGAACCGGATGGCTAACATCTAAATGGTGACCAAGTTTTATAATCTTTACATCACTATGTTCCTCACAGGAAATGAAAATACCAATTAGCAAAATCAATAGAAGCTTTTTGCCTATTCTTTTTTGAAATTTCACTGGTCTTTTGTTTTAGCTCGTTGTACGTATTTCAGGGCTCCTTCTAATTTTTCTTTTAAAGTATCGAGGTTATAAGAGCCATCTTTATTTTTAATAAAAACTTTAGACCCCACACCTACACAATGTACTCCTGCATCAAACCATTGCTTTAGACTTTCTTCAGTGGTATCTACCCCACCGGTAGGCATAATACTGCTCCAGGGCATAGGCCCTTTTACTGCTTTTATAAAGGATGGACCTCCTACCGTGCCACCCGGAAATATTTTAACTACCTCTGCCCCTAATTCCTCGGCATACGATATCTCGGTCACCGAACCGCAACCCGGCATCCAGGCTACTTTGCGACGATTGCAGGTTTTGCCCATTTCTGGATTAACAATAGGAGAAACAATAAAGTTTGCACCTAACTGAAGGTATAACGAAGCAGTACCGGCGTCTATAACCGAGCCTACTCCCATTATCATTCCGTCCAGGTTTTTTAAAGCATATTTATTCAGCTCGCCAAAAATCTCGTGCGCATAATCCCCGCGGTTAGTGAATTCAAACACCCGGGCTCCCGCCTCATAGCAAGTTTTTAAAACTTCTTTACATACTTCCAGGTTATTGCTATAAAAAACCGGAACGATACCCGTCTTTTTCATAGTTTCTACTACCGTTATTCTCGTATAATTCGCCATATACTTCTTTTTATTGCTATGTTTTACTTAATCATATAATACCTTATAAATCTCACAGAATGTATTATCGTTTTATTCTCCCCCCTGTATTTCCATTCATGACATCCAATACTTCCTCCAAACTCACCAGGCTATTATCACCCAAGATAGTATGTTTTAAAACACAAGATGCGGTTGCGAATTCTAAGGTATATTGATCATCATAATTTTCAAGCCCATAGATAATTCCTGCAGCAAATGCATCGCCGGTACCAATACGATCTATCACACTAGATATTTCTAATTCTACCGTGTTGATGTATTCTGTACCAGTCCAGGCCTGTCCGTAAATTTTTTGCCAGGAAGCACTAACACCTGTCCTTACTTTATCGAAAACCTTTTCGATACTGGGAATAGTAAAAATAAGCTCTTTGCTGGCTTCAATAAATCCTTCCCTACTAAGTTCAAAATCGGTTTTGAGGATTTCGTTAATTTCATTTACTCCGCCAATAAAGATATTAGAAAGTCCTGTAAGCTCGGCCAATACTTCGCCCCCTTCTTTTCCGTATTTCCATAAATTATTACGATAAGAGGGGTCCGCAGTAACTGTTATTCCTTTTTTTTGGGCGACTTCCAACCCATTTTTTAAAGTTTTATATGCTGCTTCTGAAATTCCCGGCGTAATACCGGTCCAATGAAAGTAGCTACAATCTTCCAATATTTCCTCCCAATTAATTGTATCTGGGATAATATTGGCAAAAGCACCATGAAGCCGATTGTAGGAAATCTGGCTAGGTCTCATTCCTGCACCTATTTCCAGGAAATACAGTCCTAACGGATGATCTACCCTGGTTACAGCAGGCACTTCAATACCCAAATGGCGCATAGAAGCAATTGCAGCTTCTCCTACAAAATCTTTAGATACCGCACTAACCTGCTCTACACGCATTCCAAAATTAGCCAAAGATGCGGCCACATTCAATTCGGTGCCCCCAAAAAAGAACTCCAATTGATGGGACTGCCGCATCTTTCGGTGATTAGATGGAGATAAACGCATTAAGACTTCTCCAAAAGTAACTACCTTACTCATTGGCCGGTTTTCCTATAGTAGCTAAAATTCCACCGTCAACATAAACCACCTGACCATTTACAAATTTACTGGCTTCAGACGCTAGAAATATTGCTGCTCCCTGTAAATCTTCCGGGTCTCCCCATCTTGCAGTTGGTGTTCTACTAATTATAAATTCATTAAAAGGGTGTCCATCTTTACGAATAGGTTCGGTTTGGCTAGTGGCAAAATAGCCGGGGCCAATACCATTAACCTGAATGTTATGTCTTGCCCACTCGGTAGCTAAGTTTCTGGTAAGCATTTTTAATCCTCCTTTGGCTGCTGCATAGGCACTAACATTATCCCTGCCCAATTCACTCATCATACTACACATATTGATGATTTTCCCCGACTTTCTCTTAATCATATCGGTTGCAACCAATTTAGACATGATAAATGGACCTACAAGATCTACATCTATCACTTTTCTAAAGTCTGCCACCTTCATATCTACAGCCATCTCACGCTTTATAATCCCTGCATTATTTACAAGGATGTCTATCTTGCCATGGGCTTCCAAAATCTTATTTACATATTCTTCGGCCTCATTTTCATCGGTTACATCAAAAAGATAAGGAGTGGCTTTGTAGCCTTCATTTTTATATTTTTCAATCGATTGTTCTAATTTGTCTTGAAAAATATCAGTAATAACCAATTCTGCTCCAGATTCGGCAAGCCCCTTAGCTATAGCCATTCCCAGGCCGTGAGTACCACCAGTTACCAATGCTACTTTTCCACTTAAATCAAATAACTTCATTGTCTTTCTACTTTTATAATTAATGTTTTATTTTAATTCGTTTACAGCAACCTTATCCATATCACTATAATCCAGGTTTTCTCCGGCCATCCCCCAAATAAAAGTATAGCTAGATGTTCCTGCGCCAGCGTGTATAGACCATTCCGGGGAAATTATTGCCTGGTGGTTTTTCATAAAAATATGACGGGTTTCATGGGGTTGCCCCATAAAATGACTTATGGTTTGCCCTTCTTCCAAATCAAAATAAAAATACACTTCCATTCTGCGTGAATGGGTATGTGGTGGCATGGTGTTCCAAATATTTCCTTCCGCCAATTCGGTCATTCCCATTTGTAATTGACAGGTATCTATTACCGAATTTACAAGGAGTTTATTGATTGTTCTTTTATTTGAATATTTATCATCTCCAAGATGCACAATTTCAGCTTCATTCTTAGTTACTTTTTTTGTTGGGTAAGCTTTATGTGCCGGGGCAGAATTTAAGTAAAAATAAGGCTGCTCTCCATCAACTGCCTCAAAGCTTACTTCTTTATTTCCGCGACCTACATATAGGGCTTCTTTATGGCCAAGCTCATACTCTTTGCCATCTACAGTAACCTTACCGCTTCCACCTACATTAATAATTCCCAATTCTCTTCTTTCCAGAAAAAAGTCGGCTTTTAATTCATCTATAGGCTCAAGCATTACTTTTTGATCTACCGGAAATGCCCCTCCCGCAATGTACCTATCGTACATGGTGTAGGTTAGGTTAATTTCATTTTTCTTAAAAAGTTCCGGAAGCAAAAAATGATCCCTTAAATCCTGGGTTGTATATCTCTTGGCATCTTCTGGATGATGTGCGTACCTAAAATCTGAATTTGTCATAATTTTTTGTTTTTTACTTACTACTTAACTTATATTAAACACTAAAAAGCATTTATTTCACTTTATTTTAAACTAACCTCTAAAGGTTTATCTATAATCTTTTCCTGTTTTAGCAACATTCTTTTCCATTCTTCCATAGAAGAAACCTGGCCACTTCGTTCCCAGGCAAAACCAGCATAATAAACCAATTTTTCTTTTGGCTGCATTGTTATTAAAAGATTGCTTTGGTCGGGAGTCTTTGAGACACGGGCAAAGATTGAATCTACTTGTTTGGGGTCTACAATTATACCTTCCCCTACATGGGAACCGTCTATAGTTTCCCAATGTAAAAGCCAGGCATTCTCTTCATCCATTTCAAAATCTCCTTCATTTTTATGAAGCGTAATCCCCGCAGCATAATTGGGCACTTCTTTATCTGAAGAAAACGTACTTTCAAATTTTGAAAAGTTAGTACCCAAATCAAGGCTTATACGTTTAGTTTCCTTGACATTGTATGGACTCCAGGGTGCATAGCTTAATTCGAATACTGTTCGCAAGGGTCCCTGTGCTATAATATTAAAATCCACAAAATTTTCTGAAACATATAAGCTATCATTTTCATAAATACCAATTCCACCGGTGCCGCGACTACTACCTACGTGATAAGGATCATAGCCATCTCCCCTATCGGTATGGTAATAGCCTTCTTCTTCGGTATTTCTTTTATACCATTCGTCTATAATAGATCTATTGGTACTTTTTAACCACAAGTCAATTCCGCTGGAAACCACACCTCCGGGAACACCATCTAAAGCCGCTTGTTTGGCTGCAGGACCATAAGTTCTAAAAGCAACTTTGTCGTTTTCCCATGTATAATCGTCAATACGCTCGGGAACAAAACGAGAATATGCTACGACATTGCTTTTAGGAGCAGTTTTACTACTATCTTCTACTATGATGTATTTCACAGAAGAATTTGCACCTACTTTCGCCTGAAAAAGAATTTCATCGTTGATGCCATCCTGGTTATAATCTATCCATTGGGTTCGCAGGTACTCTTCTTTTCCCTCCTTTTTAATTCGAAGATTCTCTTCAGATTTATCTCCCAAAAAACTTTGTAAATCCTGCTTTTTAATTCCAACCACTTCATTTCTGTTAAAATCCAGTTCGTTTTGAACCTCAACAGTTAGCGACTCCTCTGCTTTCTCTTTAGTATTAGATTTACAACTAGCAAATAATAAAAGTACGCCTAGAAAAGTTAAAACGTACCCTAATCCTTTGGTCTTTATTTTCATATTTCTGGTATAAATTTTAAAACTCTTTAATTAGTCAATTACCTATTATATTAATCTCTCTAATCCTGGTAAGGAATTAAGTTTTTGTATTTTTTATCCTGAAACCAGGGGTCGTTTGCCTTCTTAAGCTTTTGGGCTAAAGCTTTCAAAAGCTTTCCAGATAAACCTGGTTTTTCCTCCAATGGAATTTTATAATATTGATAAGGATCTTTTGTATTATCAAAAATATAGGCCTCCCCTATTTTAGCTCCTTCCAAATTGCCCTGTTGTTCTTTAACTTCTGTTAAAACCAATGTATACCTATTGGTTTGCAGGCCACGGGAATTTTTCAACATTAGCAATATACTTCCAGGTTTAGCATCGACTTTCCCCGGATTTTTTATAAAGGCAGAAAGGTCTTTACCTTCAACGGCTTCTGGCGTTTCTTCTTTTAAACCTACCAAGCTTGCAATGGTAGGATAAATGTCTGGACTTCCCAATAAGGCATCTGTTTTACCAGGCTTTACCTTCTTTGGCCAGTGTACAATAAAAGGAACCGCCGTAGATTCAGTATAAAAAACATTCTTAGCGGTAAGCCCATGACTTCCCATCATTTCACCATGGTCTGCAGTAAAAACCACTATGGTGTTATCCAAAACCTTCATTTTTTTTAGTTGCTCTAAAACCCTACCTATATACTTATCTATACTTGTTACATTGGCAAAATAGTTACGCGCATAACTGGCTACTTTAAAATCTGCATTAGGCCTTACCACCAGGGCACTATCAATGTTAGGGTATTTATCGGTATCATAATGTTTACGATACTCTACCATATCTGTATTGGCATTATCCCAGGGATTGTGCGGCGGATTAATAGACCAGATCATAAAAAATGGCTTATCTGCATTTCTTTGATTTCTTTTATTCTTAAGATATTCAATAATGGTTTCAGATTCTATTTTAGTGGAAAATTCACGAGGTTGATATAACTCCCCATCTTTATTCCCACCTACTACTGCAGGATCGTTAGAAAACACAAACGGATTTGCATGCTCATCTTTCAATACCTGATAATAATAATCTATATCGTGTCTATCTACTCCAGGCGGGATATAAGTGTCAAATTCATTAATATAATTACCTCCCCAGGCATCTTCGGTTCCTACATAATCTCCCGCATTATTAAATTTTGGCACCGGCTTTATATAATGTGCTTTTCCGAAATAGGAAATATCATAGCCTTCCTCGTGAAATAAATTGGTAATAGTGATAATGTTTTCTTTTAACGACTCCTCTCTTCCAACCCTGGCATTGTTCCAAATCCCATTCTGCTCAGGATACATACCCGATAAAAGCATACCGCGGGAAGGACTACAAAGTGGATAATTAGCAAAGGCCTGGGTAAAAACCACAGCGTTTTTGGCCAAATTATCTATTGTGGGCGTAATTACCGGGTCTGGCTTCCCTACTACCGCATCCCGATATCCAGGTTCAGACCAAAAGCCTGCACTATATCGCCTAAGTTGATCGGGATAAATAATCAATACATTCGGCCTTTCCTTACTATCCCGAATTTCTACAGTTTTATTTACAGAGTTACACCCCAATAAACTTAGTACTGCTATATATAAAAATCCAAAACAAGGTTTTGACATGTTCATCCCAGTTATCTTTCACAAATATTGAATTGTATCCCTAAAATTGTTCGTTGAACAAAACAGAAGAAACAATTATCTATCATCGATTATCTTATTTCCCAGAAGCCTCGCGGTAGCGCAATAAGGCTTCTACGTAATAATAATCGGCATAATTTAATGGTACATTAATTTCATTTTTGTGGGGAATACTCCCAACACTATGCTTTAAAATAAAATGATTGTTTTCTCCTATATTGGCGGTGTATTCGCTTGAAGCAAGTGACTTTAGGATCTTGTTGGCTGCCTCCATATACTTTTCATCATCATAGCCTGCAAGTTCAATAAGCGCTGAAGCCGTGATAGCTGCAGCCGAGACATCTCTAGGTTCATTAGGAATATTTGGCGCATCATAATCCCAATATGGAATCATATCCTCTGGTGTGCTTTCATTGCTCAGTATAAAATCGGCTATTTTTGTTGCCTGTTCCAAATAGGCTTCATCTTTGGTATACCTATAGCTAAGGGTGAAACCGTATAGACCCCAGGCCTGCCCCCTGGCCCAGGAACTCTCGTGATTAAACCCCTGTGCAGTTTGTTTACTTCTTACTTTGCCGGTCTTAGGGTCATAATCTACCACGTGGTAAGAGCTGTTGTTATCCCTAAAATGATTTTTCAATGTGGTATTGGCATGTGTAATTGCTATTTGCTTATATTTTTCATCCCCAGTCATTTTACTAACCTCAAAAAGCAACTCCAGGTTCATCATATTGTCTATTATTACCGGAAATTTCCAACCTCTTTCAGATTGCCAGCCTCCATCTACATTCCAACTCTTAATAGACCCTACCTTAGGGTTAAAACGCTCAATTAGTGAATTGGCCGCGGTAATAAGAACATCTTTATAGCTTTCATTTTTGGTGTTTTTGTAACCATTTCCATAAGAACATTGAAAGACAAAACCCAGATCATGATTACTCTTAATATTTTTGAAATTTTCAAATTTTGATTGAAAATAATCAGCGGCATCTTTCCATTTTTCATCATTAGTATCTTCAAAAAGGTACCAGCAAGTTCCAGGAAAAAAACCTATGGTCCAATCAAACCCCTGGTTTGCCCAATGTATCCCCCCTTGCTCATTTACAGTACGCGGAACCCTATCTGCTTCCCGGGCATCTTTCAACAATAAATCATATTGCTTAGCCGCCAACGCCAATTCCTTATCAGGAAAGTTTTCTGCGGCAACTTTAGGTGTAGCTACTTTTGTTTCTTTCTTTTCACCGTTCTCTTTACAGGAAAAAAGAACTGCCAAAATACAAACTAAAAAGCCGATTTTTGATTTTTTCATCTATACTAGTTTAAGCTTATTATTTTTTGATATGCAACTCTTTAGCAACCCAACAAGCACGTATAAGTCCACAGCATTCTTCCCTTACTATTCTTTAATACACACCAGGATCACCTGATTAATGAACAATGTTACAAATTTTAATCCATAAAAACAATCGATTGTATAATGAATTATTTTTTTAATAAATAAGTACAATTGCATTCAGAAACCAGTTGGTTCACTTTTGTCACAAAACTATTCTTGATAATAAGAGTTTAAAAGGCCAGGCAGCTAACTGTGATAAAAATCACTCCATAGAAACCGGGCAAACCCCAAATGTATTTGGTCTATAGTTTTTTTAATACTCCTTAATAGAATCAATTTTAAAGGAATAGTAGCTCAATTGATTAGAAATCATTACAATCGATTGTGATAATATTTGTATATTTGTAATCTTTCCCAAAAAAGAAACGTTTAAGGCAAAAAACCTATGCTAAAAGGAATAAAATTTTTAGCTTACTGATTATTAGCATTAATATCTCCTAAATAAAAGTTTTAGTAACCATATTTAGATGAAATACTCAGTATTTTTTTGCTCAATTATCAATTTAAGTGCAATTAACATATGAAAAATCACCGCACAACCATACACGATATTGCCCGAGAGCTAAAAATAGATAGCTCTACGGTTTCACGAGCTTTGAACAATAATAGTAAAGTTACTGCAAAAACCAAAGCAAAAGTGATTGCCAAAGCAAAAGAGTTAGGCTACCAACGCAATCTTTTAGCTTCTAATTTAAGACAAAGCAAAAGTAATACTATAGGTGTTGTAGTTCCGCGGATATCAAGATATTTCTTTTCTACGGTAATTGCGGGGATTGAAGAAAGTGCTTTTAAAACAGGGTTTAACGTGGTAATTTGTCAATCTCAGGAAAGCCTGGAGAAGGAACAGGCCATTATAAAAAACCTTATTTCAAATCGTGTAGATGGCGTAATTATCTCTATTGCCATGGAAACACAAAATGGAGAACATCTAAAACAACTTAAAAACAACGGAATTCCATTGGTATTTTTTGACCGGTTTTGCCCCGAGGTACAGGAAAGCAGCCAGGTTCTTATAGACGATCAACAAGCTGCATACGACGCTGTAAATCACCTTATTTCGCAAGGCTGTTCTAAAATTGTGCATTTCTCCGGCCCTCAAACACTGGAAATTTACAAAAACCGATTAAGAGGTTATAAATTGGCTTTACTGGAAAACAATCTACCTTTTAAAGAAGAGCTTGTGATTAATTCACCTTTAATGGAAGCGAATGGTTATGAAGAAACTCAAAAACTTTTAGATGCCAAAATAGATTTTGATGGAATATTTTCTGCCAACGATATTGCTGCTATTGGTGCCTTAAAGCACCTAAAAGAGAAAGGAAAGAGAATTCCTGAAGATATAGCTGTTATAGGCTTTAGTAATGAACCTTCTTCAAAAGTTATAGAGCCTCCACTCTCTACTATTGATCAATCTGCTTTTGAAATTGGTAAAAATGCATACGATCTTCTCATAGATAATATTAAGAGAGGGGAAAAAGAGGTTTTACATAAAACCATTACGCTTAAATCTACCCTACTAGCCAGAGGCTCTTCTCTTAGGAAAAAATAAACTAAAGATCTAATATCTATAAAATATTAATGCCAGACATCTATTTTTCTTTACACTACCTATTTACCTGGTAGACCAAATTTGCTTTTGGCTCCAGTCCTCGGCCGGGTCTGACCAAAAGGGGGTTTCCGGCTCAAGTCCTAAGATTAGAAAGACTTCAGTACAAAGATAAAGGCTACCTGTAGAGATGTAAGCTTCAGCCATTTCTGGCTGATGCCCATAAAAACCAAGGGTTAACCAGCCATTCTCGTCAAACATATCTTTAGCGGTCATTTGTTTTTCAATCACCGCTTGCAGTCCTGAACGTACCTGGGCAGGTGTAATGGCTTTAGGTAGTTTTTGAAAAAGCGCTATTTGTGACAATGCCTGGAAGGCGCCAAACCTGTAGGTTGAAGACCTCCCCAAAGGAGGATAAGTGCCGGATGGAGAAATTAAACGCTCCTGAATAAGAGCGTATTTTTGCGCCCTCTTCACTATTTCATTATACTCCTCATCAATATCCTTATATCTCCAGCCTAAATCATTCTTTCTATCCACCAGTACTTTGTAAATATCCAATAACATAGGCTGAATTACATAACCGTTATAGTAGTCCCAGTGAAAATTAGGGCCATCTCCATACGTACCATCTCCCAGGTACCATTCATCATGTTTCTTTATGGCATACTGAATACGAACCATATCTGCTTCTCCTTCAAATTTAAGGATAGCGGCTTCTACCATGGCTGTAAACAACAACCAGTTGTTATAAACAGGTTCAATTTTTCGGGTTTTCTTCAGAGAAATAAGAATATTTTCCCTGGCCTCTTCATCTAATCTCCCCCATAGCTCTTTTGGTGCTCGCAATAAGCCCTGAGCGAGAAAAGCAGCATCCACCAGAGGCTGACTTCCCTCGCTAAAATTCATATAGTCTTTAGCCCTGGGATTTGTAGCATTCTCCAAACCTTTTAGGCTAAGTTGTATGTACTTTTCCCTTAACCTGCCTTCTTCTGTTTCATCTGGCCCCAGTTCCAACCAGGGAGCAATTCCAGACAGAGTTCTTCCAAAAGCCTCGAGATAAGTATAATTAGATCTCTTTGCATTATGAACAACTTCAACGGGCATCGTCTCTTTAAGCTTGTTATTTGCCAAAGCAGATAGAACAGGGTCTGATATTTTCACTAAGGTTTTTACAAAATATTCCCGTGACTCTATTTTTGCTTTATCCTGAGCAAATGTTGAAAAGGACATTAAAAAAATGCATGTTAAAAGAACTAATTGAATTCTATATTTTTGATTTATCATTTCTTACATTAAAATTAAAGGTATAAATAACCTAATTATTTTAAGATGTGAATCTCTTTTTCGTTATTTTTTATTTCTATAAGCGCGACTTCCCCCATTATTGCCTGGCCTTCTACATAAAAAAATGTGGTAAGTACAGGAGCTTTTTTATGAGCGACTACTAGAATATATTCTTTAGAGTTAAATCTTAATTTCACTGCCTCCACTTCTTCGTCAGGGCGCAACGTATTCATTACATCATAAACCGGTACCTTCTCAAATTTCACTTTAGTATTTTCAGGGAAATAGAGTAACGTAATAAAAGAATTGAAGCCTGTCTTTTCTATAGAGAATTCAGCCTTTAGACTCTCCTCTTTTAAATTATATTCAGGAGATATCCAGGCCTCTTCCAGACTAATATCAACCGGATTTATAGGTTGAATCATTAAATTATTATCGGGGTAAGTTGTAGAAACCGAGTTTCCATTTAGGCTTATTCTTTTATTGGGAAAATTAAAAAACTGCGAATAAGTATGTGTTTCTTTCCCTTTAAAGCTATCTATTAACAGCCAAACATCGGGTTTTAAATACAACATTCTTCTTTTTACGTTTACCGGATCATCAAGACGTTGATATGCTGTATTAATAGCTTCGGCATATTCAAATTCTTTTTCAGTTATAGCTAAAACACCTTCCTGTTTGGCATCAAATTTATTCCCCCAGGAAGTTCCATAAACACTATTTGGCTTTCCATCTACCGCTAAAGTATTGTGAGAACGACTGTCTTTAAAATACTCTCGCCATTTGTTATTTACATACGTAAATCGCCCTGGATCTACCAGATAATCGCGCCCAAAAGCAAAAAGACTAAAATGCAACAAATTATCGTGGGAATGTCCTCCCCCCAACCTTTTTAAATGAAAACTGCTATAAAAAGCATCTTCCTGCCAGGAAGACCTGGAATACAAATCGCCCGAACTTTCCTGAAAAATTGAAAGGAATTCAGGTACTTGTTTATTTAATTCTTTATAAGCCTTTTTGCTTTCTATATCAAATAAAAACTCATTTTCATAATCTGCAATAGGAAAAGCACGGCTCTTTATAACCGGATCCATAAAAGTAATTCCGGCAGTAGTAAGAAGGTCTCGTAAATCGGTGTCGTCACTATCTCCTAGTAAAGGTTGGTGATAATTAGGCTTTTGCCACTCCAGGTTAGCATAAGCCATATCCTTTGTTTTCTTAACAATAGTTTTAGGCAGACTTGTATTTGTGCGCTGTGATAACAAAACTACGTTCATAAAACTATGAAAAACCTCATTATGATACATTGGCGATTGCTCCCATTGTGTACCATCTCTTAAGATTTGATTTCTTGCGGTTACCAGAAGATTTTGGACAGCATCCTCCTTCCATTTATCTGCTTTGCTAAATTCGGGCATAAATAAGGCTATATGATAAAGCCCTTGAAATTCCAGCACCCCCCAGTTACTGGTTTGAGAAAATTTGCTAAAACCCTCATTTAAATACTCGGCGTGTTGAACCAGGGAATTCATAAATTTCCAAAAAAAGGCTGGAGTAATACTTTTTGATCCTTTAAAATATTCAAAACTTTTTATCCAGTTTTCTGCCCTTATTCCCGTATCTATACGCCGCCAGGATGTAGCTTTGGTTTCCTTAGAAAGAGGATTAGAGTCTATCCAATCGCTTACCTGCTGCACAAAGGTTTTAGCGTATTTCTCTTTTCCCGTTAGCAGGTATGCTTTACCTAAATCCTGCCAATATCTTCCACGATTAAGCATAAAAGTCCACTCGGGATCACCAAATGGATTGGCCTGCCAGTCTATTTCGTTCTCAAACTGATAAGGAATATTGGTTTTCTCCATATCCCACGGATAACGAAACAGAAAATATTTTTCCCGAACCTCTTTTGCCGTAGCAATTGAGCGTTCTACCTCCTTTGGGAATTCTTGCCTAATCCTATCGGCATCATTTGATGATAACTTTAAGTATAAATTATCTTTTTGTTTAAAATAATCCAGGAGTGCTTTTTTGGCTTTATTTTTATCTTCTACAATTACTTCTTTCACCTGATCCATCCCCGGATAACTTAGATTAAAGTTATTTAATAGAAAGGAATCTTCTTGTGCCTGAGTAGCTAACACAGAGCAAATAAATAGATAGGATAAAATAATATTTTTTTTCATACTGAATCTTCTGTTTTATTACTCCTCAAGAATCCGAAAACTGGATACCTCTTTTAATTCATCTATGTTTCTGGAGGTTAAAACTAAACGATATAGCTTTTCCTGCTGCCAGTCTTTCAATAATTTTTCATCATTCAAAACAATCTCCTCTACATCGAACTTGAATTTAGCCGGAGGATAATAAAAATGGACTTTTTTATCATCTGTCTGTCTTAAAAGTATTTTCCCCTTTTTCACCAATTTGGGAGGGGCTGCCAGCATAAAATTATGAATAGCAGGAGTTTCAATTTTATTATACTCAACACTATCTTCTATTATCAATTCAGGCAGCTCCCTTTTTAGTTCGAAGTTTCTTACCCATTTTTTACTATATGCTTCTTTTGGGTAAGCTTCGCTAATATCTAACCTAAACTTCAAACCTAAACTAGTCTCTTTTACAGATTCATCCTTAGCAGAAAACTCTTTACCGAAAGCCTGAGAATTATTATTGATTTTTGGTAAGTTATGATAGTCTGATTGCATAGTCCAGATTTCATAACGATCTTTACTAAAGGTTTTTGCTGTATAGGTTTCTACTCCTACGTCTACTATAAGTGGTTCTCCCTGATGATACAGAACAAAAGAACCCACATCGTTATGATTGTGACTTTCGTTATTATGCCCTCCTTTAGCTGCAAAGAAAAAACCTTTCTTTCCATTGCTACTTGTTCTTCCTATTACTACACCGGTCTCGTCAAATCGTGAAACCAATTTATTCTCCTTAAGGGGAGCAGTATTCTTAAGTTGTTTATATATATAAAGATTGTTTAGGGAATAATCTAAAGAACCAATAATGGGGTGGTCCAAAAAATTAGTGTTTTGCGATACAAAAGCCCCAAACTGCATTAATTCTGGCTTA
Source organism: Salegentibacter maritimus (assembly GCF_016236975.1). NCBI lineage: Bacteria > Pseudomonadati > Bacteroidota > Flavobacteriia > Flavobacteriales > Flavobacteriaceae > Salegentibacter > Salegentibacter maritimus. The sequence continues at coordinate 42,073 of NZ_JAEHNY010000015.1, read as the reverse complement.
TTGATGTACAAACCGTATCTATATATTAAAGCAGGGTTAGGTTTAACTCGTACCGAAGAGTCTGCAAAATTCACATAGAACTTATTTACAATATGCACATCCATGATATAAGTACCAATATTTTGAATGATTTGTTCCTGACCAAGGTCTATATGACCTTTTGAAACATTTTTTAGCAACTCTAAATATTCCAATAATTTACCTCCAGCATGACTCCAATAATTAGGCCCCTCATCGGCAGCCCCGTCTTGTTTATAATAGTTTATAAAGTTGTCTACAGACCTCATACTTTTTTTTACAACTTTTTTCCTTAAATCATTATTTACTGCATCTCCCAGTAAAATTGTACTTAATACTACATTATAATTCACCCATGGATTCCAATTGTTTACAAACTCATTTTCTTTAAATGCCATCCACCAAAAGTCATTTCGCTGAACATACGGCTGAATAATTTTTTCATCTATTTCTAAAAATATTCGTTTTTTAAGTAATGGTGAGATTTTATCAAGCTCAGTACCAAAAAGGTGATATACCCACCCCAGGTTCACTGAAGTTTCGCCTGCGCCCAAGTCTAATATAGGTTCCTGTATATCAGGGACACCGGCTCCAGCTTTTTGTGAAGGCAAATGTGCAGAAAGAACCCAGGAAGATTGCTCACAAAGAGCCCAACTTGCATTAACAATGGCGTCAATATATTTTTTTTCACCTTCCAACAATTCGGCAAGCACCAGATTTTTTAATGTCTTATTTCGCTGGCGGTAATACCTTTGCATAATTTCCCTATCTCCAGACCGCACGAATTCTAAATAAGCAGTTACAGGAATAATAGGCCAATTATAAGCTAAAGCAGCTTCTCCTTTCCTCCTTATTTCTTGTTTAGAGCTCTCAGGCAATTCTTGTAACTTTTCACTTATAGATGCTGCAGTAAAACCTGTTAATTCTATATTTTGCCAGCTTGAAAGGCTATTTTCCTGTAGTTCTTTCTGCAATAAATTTCTTTGCTCTTGTGCATTTGCTAAAAGGGGTAAAAAAACAAGAATGAAAAAAAGCAAATTTATAATAGAAGTCCTTTTCCTATAAAGCATTAAATGCAAGTTTCTTAAAATCATACTAACTAAAGTTTTTATTATATCTCGCGCTTCCCTTCCTTTTGAGAGCCCGCCTTACAAATCAATTATTTAAAATTTATTAATCATCTATATAAAGCACTAAGGCTCTTTTTTCATTATAATCTTTGCCAGTAACAGTTAAGCCAACCCAACTGCTTCTTCAAAGCCTTCCTTTAGTTTATCAATGGGAAATAATAAAAGAAAATTAAAGGTAATAGTTTCCGGGTGACTACATTTAAGCTGATTTCCTTCGGGTTATAACTTCAGAAAAAGAGGATAGACTTTAAGATTAGTTTGCAGTTAATTCAATATTTCACATGATAATCTTTCTTGAAAGCAGCCTTATTCCAGGCTTTTTTGGAAGTCCATTCTTCTTTAGCACCACTCCAAAAAACACTTTCCTTTGGAAGACCCAACGGTAAAAAACTTAAAGAGGCCATGTATAGGCTGCCGGTAGAAGTATAATAATCTGCTATCTCGGGGTGATGCCCTGTAAAGCCGAGTACCAACCAATTATTGTCATCAAAAACACTCTCGCTTAACAAGTTTTTAGTGACTTGGGTAAGGGCACACCTTACCTGTGCCGGGTTTATATCTTCCGGTAGCTTTTCCTCAAGTGCTACTTGAGCCAATGCTTGCATAGCCCCGGTACGATAGGTTATAGAGCGACCAATAGGCGGAAAAGTGCCTTCTGGAGAGATCACTCTTTCCAATTGCCAGGAATAGCGTACCATTCGTTTTAGTGCCAATTCATATTTTCCCCGCATCCTTTTATCATGTTGGGCTAAAATCTTAAGGGTATCCACGAGCATAGGATGAATTACATAAGAATTGTAATAATCAAAGGCAAATGTTTTCCCATCACTATACCAACCGTCGCCTACATACCATTCATCAAATTTCACTAAAGCGTGATCTACTGCTTTCTTATTCCAATCTTCACCAATAGACAATAGAAAGGCCTCAGTTATCGCTGTAAAAAGTAACCAATTGCTCTCAAACGGTTTTCGTGTTCGTAAAGCCTTAAATTCAGTAATAAGCCTTTGTTTTGTTACATCATCCAAAGGATCCCATAAAGTATTACGTGCTCTTATGAAACCATGTGCAAGGTAAGCCGCATCTACAATAGGTTGGTACTCTTTTCTAAAGTTTAGGTAATCGGGGTTAGCCGGGTCTACAGCATTAGAAATACCTTTAATAACATTTTCCCTAAGTGCTTTTCTTAATTTGCCTTCTTCCGAATCATCATCGGGTAAAGCCAACCAGGGTGCCACACCGGCCATACACCGACCTACCGCTTCCAGGTAAGTAACATCCTTTCGGGAATCGTAAGATGGCGATTTCTCTACTGGCATATTTTTTCTAAGTGTAGACTTTGCCAGGTTAGAAAATATAGGGTGAGCCATTTTATATAACGTATTAACCCAGACCTCTCGGTCATTACTTCCAAAAGATTCTAAACCAGCTTGTTTCTGGTTAGCAGCAGCTATTCTAAAAGGATCTAAGGCAGAAAGTGCCATTACTCCTGAAGCAGATACCAGAAATTCCTTTCTTTTCATAATAGTTTACATTTACTGAAGTTGTTATGTAAATATTGCAAGAGGCTATTTGTATTTGCTAGTTTTAAGCAATAGGTAATTAAAATCACCTATTGCTTAAATAACCTAAATAAGATTCTAAGGGTACTATTAAGAACCAATATAACTTAAAGGTCTTAACATCTTTCTTAAGAGCCTGGCAATATTATTAAATCTCTTACCAACCCGGATTTTGCTCCAGAGAAGGGTTTAATGCAATTTGATTTACTGGAAATGGCCAGAGATAATCCCGAGCAGGGTCAAAGTGCCTATTTTCTGCTTTTTGTAGAATAATTAAATTATCTGAAGTTACCTCGGGAACTACCTCAGTTCCGAATTCATCAAAAAAGTAATTTCCCAATATAGTTTTTGGTAATTCTATTTCTGCGGTTTTCCATCTAATCAAGTCCCAATATCTAAAGCCTTCAAGTGCCAATTCAACTCTTCGCTCCCTTCTTATTTCTTCACGCATTTCAAGGCCATTGTTATCTACCAGGGAATTGGTGAGGTGAGGCATGGAAACACTTTCCCGGTCGCGTAATATATTTACCGAAATATTGAGATCTTCATCACTAATGCTCTCATCTAATTCATAGGTTGCTTCGGCATAATTCAGTAAAACCTCAGCATAACGAATAAGCGTTCTGTCAATATAAGATCGGGAAACTTGCCAATCGTTCAAATTGGCATATCTCCTATTGGCAAACCCAGTTTTCTGAAAACTTATCGCCGGAATATTAAATACAGGCTGGGTACCAATATACTCATCACCCTCTTTAAAGAAGGTAGCCCCCATACGAGGATCTCTATTATTAAAAACTTCTACGGTATTGGTAGGTTTTTCATATAAGGGAGACTTACTAATTGGCAGTCCATCAGTCATTAAATAAGAAGTGGCTAAGCCCCTGGTAGGATTGGCAGCCCCAGTTTCTAAATTTCTTTGTGCCACATGATAAGAAATAGATTCTTCTAAGTTTTTACCATATTGCCTCACTAATATATTCTCCTTGTTCTGCCTACCTTCTCCCTCATATTGAAAGAGATTGAAATAATTTGGAAAAATATCATGTTCTCCAGAATCCATAACTTCTTTCGCTGCAGTCTTCGCAATCATCAAATGTTTTTGAGCATCGCCATAACCGTGAAATTTGCTTCGTGTTCCTTCAAATAAAGCTACTCTAGATTTAAAAGCTAAAGCAGCAGTTTTGGATATCCTTCCATAATCCTCGGCTTTAATTGTACCTGGAGATTTAAGGTCTAATACTGCCGAATCTAAATCACTATATATTTGGGCTACAACCTCTTCTCTTGAAGCCTGTCCCATATTGAGCTCTTCATCTTCTATGTTTAGGGGCTTTAAAATTAAAGGAACCCCACCATAGCGGCGAAACAAATTAAAGTAGCCCCAGGCTCTAAAAAACTTGGCTTCAGCAACATATATGTTTATTTGGTTAATATCTCCACCTCTATCAGCTACTAAATCTGCTTTTTCAATTATATTATTGGCTGCTCTAATAAGTCTATATTGAGCTCTATAGTATCCATCGGAAGATGGAGTAATTCTAGTACCATCACTTATAGAGTTAGCACTGGTACCAAAAGCATCATCAGACCATACATCACCGGTTTCTGGCAAACCTGGTAAAAAGGTATATAAATAATTGGCGGCAGACTTAAGGTCGTTTTCATTTTGCCAAAATGCAGGATCACTAATAGAGGTTTCCGGTAAGCGATCTACATTACAGGACAGCACACCAAAAACCATTATTAAACTAAATAATATTCTAAATTCTTTTTTCATACTGATAAATTTCAAAATTGTTTAAAATGATAAATTGATACCTAAAGCAACTTTACCCGTAAACGGATAATTTGCTCTTTGCTCATTGCGTTGCTCAGGATCAAAAACGCCATCAAAGACTCCCAATTTGTTAAACAGAAGTAAATCTTCTCCCGTAACGTAAATCCTGAACCTTGATATAGGTAATTGACTTATTACTTTTTGGGAGAGAGAGTAACCAAGTTGAATATTCTTTAAACGAACATAACTACCGTCTTGCACCCATCTATCTGAAGTTGCATAATTATGAGTTCCTTTAAGAAAAGGCCTGGGAAAAGCGGCATCGGGGTTATTTGGTGTCCAAAAATCTCTATGAAATGCCATAGGTTGGAACCAGGTTTGATTAAAAGGCATTACAACCGCTGTTGGTGCTAAAAAGGATCGTTTTCCAACTCCCTGAAAGAAAATACTAAAATCAATATTTTTATAATTTGCCCCGGCATTTATTCCGAATAGGTATCTGGACTGATCAGTACCTAGTTTCACTAAATCTCCGTGATTTTCAACAGTTCCTCCGCCATTATTAATTAAGCCGTCACCATTTTGATCTACATATTCTATGTCTCCGATTCCTGTTCGGTTATCATAAAAAGGAGCATTTTCTAATTGGCTTTCGCTTTCTATATAGCCGGGCACAGTTTCATAGCCCCAAATTGTATTTAATGGAAAACCTTCAATTAATCTATTGGTTCTAGAACCTACAGTGTTTCTATTACCACCGTAACTAATTAACTCATTCTGGTTGTCTGATAGATTAAAGCCTATATTATAGCTAAAATCATCACCTATTTTATCCCTAAAATTTAAATTAGTCTCCCATCCCCAACTTTTTAATTCACCGCGATTAACCCTGGGTGTATTTATACCTATGGTAGCTGGTAAATTAGTAGGTATCAACATATTCCTGTTATGCTTAATATAATAATCAAAAGATCCCTGTAGCTTATTCTTAAATAAAGAAACATCTACTCCATAGTTAACAGTTTCTACGGTTTCCCAGGCTAAATTAGGAGAAGGAAGTCCTCCCTGGTAAAAATAAGTAGTACGGTCTTCGGTAGCTCCCATAACCAAAGCATTACCATAGTTTAATCCAGGGATATAATCGTAATAGCCAATAATATCGGCATTTGCATTCCCTAATTGCCCCCAGGAAGCTCTTGGCTTAAATTCACTAAAAAAGGGTAAAGCAGTTTCAAACCATTTTTCTTTATGCATATTCCAGCCTATAGAACCTGATGGAAACCATTTTAGCCTGGATCCAGGCGCTAAGCGGGAAGTCTCATCTCCCCTTATCGTGGCCTCTAATAAATATTTATCCTTAAAACTATAATTGAAACGGCCAAAATATGATTGATTAGCAAAAGTTGTTACCCCTTCACTATTTCTTTTACTATTGGCATCACCAAGGTTTAAAGATGGTAAATCATTACTAACTAAGGAACTGGCAGAGCTTGTTACAGAATGTCCTCTATAATCTTCCCATTGATAGCCCCCTAAAAGATGAATTTTATGGTTGTTAAAAAGGGTAATATTATAGTTCGTTAGGAACTGAAAGTTATCTCTTGCATAATTTGCTCCCAACACAGTATAGGAGTTAGGATTATTTAAATAGTAAACAGGAGAAAATCTATCCCATAACTCCACTGTTCTATTAAATCTGTCATAATCCCGTCTATTTTCCTGCCGGCCATAGATCATTTTAAGCTCCAAACCATCTATAAAGTTTGAAGCGGTTAGGGTAAATGTTCCATTTAATTCTGCCCGCTTATCGTTAGCATAACCTCCTTCTGTTAGGTAGGCATAAGTGTTATTTCCTGATGTTCCAGCACCACCAAAGAGTTTCCCTTCTGGTGTAAAGATTGGGAAACGTTGTCTTGCCTGCCAAACTTGCTGTAAAAGACCATAACCATTTACTCCTGCTGAAGGTGATTCTCTATCGTTAACATTATACGCCAATCTAGAATCTAATGATAGATGTTTTGACAACTCGGCACTCATATTTAGACGAGTATTAAGACGTTTATTCCCATCTGGGCCAACTTTGAACATACCTTCCTGGTCCAAATATCCCACAGAAAAAAAGTAGTTAACCTTATCACTCCCGCCTCTAGCACTAACATTATGACTTTGCATTAAATATAGATCTCTAGCTACCTGATCTTTAATACTTTTTTGGTTATAAGTAAGATACCTAGTAGAATCGGTTGGTGAAACAACAAACTCTACTCCATTTCTAATATTATCTAAATCAAAATCACTATACTCGGGCCCAACACCGGCATTTTTCCTTGCCAAGTTTGAAAATTCAGCCTCTTCTAAAAGAGACAATCTATCCGGAATATTTAAGGGCCATTGAACGGTAAGTAGACTTGAATAGTCTACAACAGTTTTTCCCGATTTCCCTTCTTTTGTAGTAACCAATATAACTCCACCGGCCGCTCGAGACCCATAAATAGCTGCCGCAGCAGCATCTTTTAGCACCGTAACAGTTTTCACATCGGTGGGGTTAATGGTATTTAGATCATTTAAAGACATTGTTACCCCATCTACAATTAGCAAAGGATCCACATTTCCATTTGCTGATGTAGCACCCCGAATTTGTATATTCAAGCCCTCATCACCGGGCTGTCCCGTTGTACGGGAAATATTTAAACCAGAAGTAGTTCCCTGTAAAGCATTCCCCAAATTAGTTACAGGTCTATCTTCAATAGTTTCGGCATTCACAGTAGAAACGGCCCCAGTAAGATTGGCTCTTTCTTGCTTGCCATAACCAACCACCACTACTTCATTTAAGGCTGCTATATCTTCTTTAAGAACTATGTTAATTACATCACGTCCAGCGGGCTCAATATCCTGGGATAGAAATCCGACATACCGAAAACTGAGAACCGTATTAGAATCGGGTAAGACAATCTCATAATTTCCATCAAAATCGGTTACTACACCGTTATTGGTATTTTTCTCCATTACCGTAACCCCCGGTAATGGTATTCCAGTTTCATCTGTAACTGTTCCAGATATACTAATCTTCCCCTGTGAATATGCTGTAAAGCTTAATAAAAAAGATAAAAAAAATAAGAACGGGGCTATATTCCACAGCCTATTCTGAGGTTTATTTTTTTCAATTAATAATTTTTTCATAATGATTTTTGGTTTCGTTAATTAATTCAATACACATTAAACAATCGATTGTTTAAATGGGCCAAAAAATTAGTAAACCTATTTACTAATTTGCTTTTGCCTTGACAGTGCTTCTAAATAATAATAGTCAGCATAATTTAATGGCACATCTAACTCAACACCATGAGGCTTGCTACCAACAGAATGTTTTAACAGAAATCCTCCATTAGTTCCTACCTTAGCTAAATAGGTTTTAGAGCTTAAGCTATCGATAATATCATTTCCCCACTTTAAATAATCCTTACTACTAGTGTCTGTATCGTACGTACTTAGTTCTAAAAGAGCCGAAGCTGTAATTGCTGCCGCAGAAGCATCGCGAAGCGTATTCTCTCCTGGAGACACATCGTAATCCCAATAAGGAACCTGGTCATTCGGTAAATTTGGATGGGTTTTAATAAAATTTGCAATTTTTTCGGCGTGCCTCAAATACTTAGGGTCTTTTGTTTCGCGATATACCATTACATATCCATACAAGCCCCAGGCCTGACCTCTGGCCCAGGCAGAATCATCACTATAACCCTGATGAGTGTTTTTCTGAATAACCTCTCCCGTTGCAGGGTTATAATCCACCACATGAAAAGAGCTTCCATCATCCCTAAAATGGTTTTTAATAGTGGTATCCGCATGACTAACCGCTATATCATAAAATGTAGAATCTCCAGAAATTTTAGTTGCGTGAAATAACAACTCTAAATTCATCATATTATCAATAATTACAGGGCAATCCCATTTTTTATTCCATTCCCATGACTGGAGAACGCCCGCATTAGGTTTAAAACGAGTTGAAAGAGATTTCGCAGTTTGTACTATAACCTCTTCATAAGCATTTGAATCCTGGTATTTTAAACCATTACCATAACTACATTCTATTATAAAGCCTACATCGTGATTTCCTTCCCAATATTGTATGGTATCTAGTTTTTCAGTATACGCCGTCGCACGTTCCTTCCACACATCGTTTCCGGTTAGACCATAAAGCTGCCATAAAGACCCGGGATAAAAACCACTTGTCCAATCATAAGGACCCACATTGACCAATTTGTCATTTTTCGTAGTACGAGGCATTGGTTTAGGACTTTCTTTTACATCCTTAATGCTTTTATACAAATATTCATATTGCTCTTCCAACTGCCCCACATCAGCTGCTTCCAAATTTGATTTCTTACTAACACAGCTAGCCGAAACAATATATACCATTAATAAAAGTAATCTACAAGTTGATTTCATTTTCTATAATTTAACAATTCAAGACAATATTAATAAAATTATTCCCTAATAACAATCGATTGTAATAAAATAAATTAACTTTTTTTTTACATAGAACCAATTATGGTCAATAAGGGCTATTCAATTTTTAGAAGTTTAGCATTTACAGAAGCCTACCAACAAATTTTATGTAGTAAATATCAAAATTGCTAAAATCATTAAATATTAATAGCGGAAGCACTGACTTAATAAAGTCTATTAAAGGAATATGAAATTAAACCATTTATCGCAGATGGCGTGAAGCGACTGGCAATACATAGCTGGATTCTTTTCTTTATTTAGAAGCAGTTACTTATCGCAAATCCGGATATGTCTAGCGCCTAAAGCTGAAATACAGGATTCCCTTGATATGGTATAGGCTTGATACCTAATTCTTATCAAAAGCTAGCGAAATAAGATTTATAAGACTTTATAGAAAGTTATGGTGAAGATCCAAAAGCTTAGCAAAGCTTTCTTAATAATTTTGGTTATTAATTATTCATTGTGAAAGAATTGCAAAGAGCATAAGTACATTTGAGAACAAACTTCAAAAAATGGAGGACTAAATTTTCTTCTAAATGGAAATATAATTTTTTAAAATTATTAGTAAACTACCCCGGGCAAACCACTAGATATTCGTTAGATACATATTTTTAATTTTGAGGTAAGCCCAGGATTACAGCCTTTGGCGGTGCCGATATAAGGGAATTGAGGTGAGACAACCTTAATCCCCTTATAAAATTAAATCTTCCAAACACTCTCTTAAAAAAAATCAAGTATCACCCAGATAGAAGACCTACCGTTTAAGACCTTCATTATTATAGTGTTTTCAATTAAAAGTAATATTAATAAACTTTATTAAACTACCTGGGGGCTATGATACCCTGTGGCGATGCTAATAAATTAATACTTATAGCTATTTTTTCTATGATCTATTATTTCTATCTTTTAATAATTTATCTACTTTGGTTTTAAGTGTTTGAGAATCGCTTGCATAATCTTCAAGATTTACAATTTCCACCTTTCTAAAATCTGTAGGGTGGCTTTCGCTTTGCAGCGAAATAGTTCCTCCTGTTAATAATGTACCTTCATCGTTTTGTGGTTTCTCATATCTAAGTACTTCTTCTCCATTTGCATAATGTACAATTAAAGAATCGCGTACAACTAACACATCAACACGCACCCATTGATCTCCGGCAAAAGTTTTGGAATTTGAATTGGTGCAGTGATTAGTAATAAGCTTCCCGTCCATAACAAATTGGGTGCCGGGAGTACATATGTTGGCATTTGTTCTTTCATCTTTCCCATTCCCACCCAATAATTGCACTTCAATAGAATTGGGAAAGTCCTGGTGTTTGTCCATGGTTTCAGGTTTCTGACCGTGAATCATAATACCATTATTGCGGTAGGCCCATCCCGGACCATTCTTTACTTGATCTCCTATAAAACGGTATTCAACACCCAATAAATAAGTTGAAAAAGCTTCTTTATAAAATATATGTCCATATTTATCATCAAACCCATTTTCGTACTCATCATATCTTACTTGTAAAAGACCATCATTAACCCTAAAAGTATTCCCGAAATTTTCCCCAAGTTGATGACCTTTAAATTTTATGTCCCAATCATTAAGGTCTTTACCATTAAATAGTGGTTCCCACTCATCTGAAATTTGCGAGGAACAACCTCCAAAATTAATGGAAATAAAGAGCATGAAAATGGTAGAAAATGGTATTTGTTTTATCATGATAATTTAAAGTTTTAGATTTGATTTTTAGAGGTTTAATAAGGATTTCAAGTAAACCTATAAAGTACTCCTACTTTTTTATTCTATTCACAGTACTGCAAAATAAGGTTAATTCCCTTTTATAATTCTTTAATTTTAATATTTCTAAACCACACTTTATCGCTGTGATCTTGAAGGGCTATATGGCCTTTGCGGGTTTTCCCAAAGTTTTCCCAGTTTTTAAATTTAGAAGATTTAATCATATCCTTCCATTCTTTACCGTGTACAGGAAATTCGTTTATGGTAAAACCGTTTAACCTAACAGACCCTTTATTAGTGTTATGATCAATTTTAATCACGGTTTTATTCCATTTTCCCGCATTTTTGGTTTTATCGCTTTTTGGTGGCATCATATCATAAAGCGCTCCTGCCTGCCTAATTGGGCCATTCGTGGCATCTGGATGTAATTCATTATCCAAAATTTGAATTTCCGGTCCTGTTAAATAAGGTTCAGAAAAAGCTTCACCTTCCTGTACTCCCCACATAATCCCACTATTTCCTCCTTTTGAAATTTTCCATTCTAGCGAAAGCTCAAAATTGGTATAAGTGTTTTTAGTGATAAGGTTTTCTGTACTCGTTCGTTTTCCCGGGGCAGGAGTAAAAACAATAACGCCGTCTTTCACCTGCCACTGGCTTGAAATTGAATCAGCATTAAAGGCTTTCCAACCATCCAAATTTTCACCATTAAAAAGTTGACTCCAAAGCTCTTCAGCTTTATTTGTTCCTATAGCGTCTTTCTCTTCAACAAAATTCTTCTGCTTATCCCCTTTGTTATCGTGTTTACAGGCAATTGCCACTACGGCAAGCATTGTTATTATTAAACTAATTTTTCTCATATCATTAATTTAGTTAATCATTATATCGCTTCTATATTTTGTTTACGAAAAAAGTGGCAAGCTTAATTTTCATTCTGCAATTCAACTATTAGATAAGAAAATTGTTCCCAACACCTAAAGCATACTGAGAATGTATTTGTATTTCAAAATCTATCAATAGTAATCCTGTAACACAAACAACAAATTTATCCCAGATTATGTAATGGTTTGTGCAAGAGCTAAGCTTAATTTTCAATTTAAAATATACCGAAACCAACCATAAACCTGAAATACGACCTTTAGGAACATATTAGTTAATGATTGGCTTACGGCTTTATCTTTTATAAGTTATATTTTATTGATTTAATTCTTTCCCAACTTTCTGAAGAATATTTTTTGTCGCTATTATGCCTTCTTCTGGCGAAAGCCTTGAACCTTCATACTCCACTCCTACATAACCATTATAACCAGCATCTTTAACTATTTTCATTATTCGTTTATAATCCAAGGTGGTTTCTTCTCCTTTCTCATTAAAGTCGTAAGATTTTGCGCTCACAGCCTTGGCATATGGCATCATTTCTTTGATCCCCTGATATTTTGGGTATTCCTCTGCACAATTGCCTTCTGACCTTTTTATACAGAAATTCCCAAAATCTGGTAAAGTGCCACAGTTATCCATATTAACTGCCTCTATTACTGCTACCAAAAGTTCGGCATTAGAAGATAGGTGTCCATGATTTTCAACTAAAATATTAACGCCTTTTTCTGCAGCATATTTACTAAGAGCCTGCAAGCCCTTTATAGCCGATTTTTTCCACTCATCAGGCTCCCGGGAACCAAATAAGTTTACCCGAATAGAGTGCGCTCCCAGATATTGGGCTGCATCTACCCATTTTTTATGATTATCTACAGCACTTTCACGCTTGTCTTTGTTAGAAGACGCCAAATCTCCTTCGCCATCTATCATAATTAATACATTTTCCACTCCAAATTCTTCACTTTTCGCTTTTAGAGTATCCAGGGTTTGCTGAAATGCTATTTCAGGGTTTTCAGAATTCTTTATTCTTGCTGAATAAAAGCCACTCACATACTCAATCCCATCAAAACCCATCTCCTTTGCTTTTTCAGCAAAGTCCATCGGGTCTAAATCGCCGGCAAAAATAGGTTTGTTAAGTGACCATTGGGCCAGTGAAATTTTAAAAAAAGGTTCAGCATTATTAACGGTTTCGGCTATTAAATTACTAGCGTCGTCCTTTTGTTTATTTTGGTGTTTACATGAAAATAGAATGGGAACTAAAAAAGCCAGTAAAATTACGTTTATGCGCTTCATAATATAAGTTGAATAAAAATTAATTATAATGATGGTATAAAACCTTTAATGGTGATTTTTCAAATAAGAGTATATTTTAATTTACAGAACTTTTGTTTTACCTGGTTTGGGTACAGGATATAAACCATCTTCTCCCGGCAATGTAGGTGGGGTTGAGTTCCAGGTCACATCCTTAGGCATTAAAACCTCCTGAGATTTCAATGCTTCTTCCCAGTTAATTACCTGCCCCGAATAAGTAGCCATTCTTCCCATTATAGCCGTCATTGTACTTTTAGCACCATTCTCGGCATCACTAATAACCTCATTATTTCTTATTGAAGCAAATAGTTTATCGTGCTCTACCTGATAAGGATTAGGGTCTCTTTGCCCCCGGTATCTAAACAAATCATTTCCATCAAGATCGGTTATACTTGCTGCACCCGCATCATTCATATCTACAGTTCCTTTGCTAGCCTGAAACTTCTCACCTACCTTAGACCAGGTACCTGGCTGGTGTCTACACTGGCTGGAAATTACTGCACCACCAGGGTACTTAAACTCTACAAAATGATGGTCGAAAATCTCTCCGTGTTCAGGCCCTGTTCTTACCAAACGACCTCCCATTCCTTGAGCAGAAATAGGATATTCTCCAATAAACCAGTTAGCAACATCAATATTATGAATATGCTGCTCAAGAATATGGTCTCCACATAGCCAATTAAAATAATACCAGTTTCGCATTTGATACTCCATTTCACTCTGCCCAGCTTTTCTTGGGTTTACCCAAACCCCAGCACTATTCCAATAAACCTGACCAGACATAATTTTACCGGCCTTATTTTGCTTTATTTGTTCGGCAATTGCCAGGTAATTATTTTGATATCTCCGTTGAAGTCCAACTACTACGTTCAATTTCTTTGCCTTTGCAATTTTCGCCATTTCTAATACTTTGCGTATTCCCGGTACATCGGTTGCAACCGGTTTTTCCATAAATACGTGTTTTCCGGCATTAATGGCATATTCGAAGTGATATGGACGAAAACCAGGGGGAGTGGTAAGAATTACAACATCTGCCTCATCAATAGCTTTTTTATAAGCATCAAAACCTACATATTGATGTTTTTTCTGAACATTGACTTTCTTGCTACCTTCAAATTCTTTTTCAAGGCTTTGAAGACTACCGCTTAAACGGTCTTCAAAAGCATCAGCCATAGCTACTAATTGAACATTTTCGTCGGCTTTTAAAGCCTGATTTGCGGCACCTGTTCCTCTACCACCACAACCTACCACTGCAAGTTTTAAGGTCTTTTCGTTAAAAACATTTGTCATGGCACTCATTTCCATTCCGGGCAGCATCATCCCGGCTGCAACAATACTTGAGTTTCTCACAAAGTCTCTTCTGGAAGATTTTAAAATTGATTTCTGGTTCTTTTTAGAATTTTTCATTTTATAATTTTTTAATGTTTAAGGTCTTTCTTCTCCCCAATATTTATCTAATTCATTTTTTGAAGGAATGTCCTCTATTCTCACTATCCTAAAACCTACAAAGGGAGCATCGGTATTCCACCACTTGCTTTTAGGAAACTGTGGATCTCTCATTTTCCAGTTTTCAGTAGAGGCCATACGAGATGCACTTCTCAAATCCTGATTGTCGTCTAAATAAGAACCACCCCTCACCGATCTAGGATATTCCTCTATGGGGAATTCGATTGGATTTTTAGTGATAGAATTTCTATTTTGATAAGCTTTCGGCAAATATTGATCTAAAGTCCATTCTGCCACATTACCGTACATATCATAAAGCCCCCAGGGGTTTGGCTCTTTTTGACCAACCTTATGGTAAGTACCGTTACTATTGGCATAGTACCAGGCATATTTATCCAGCTCTTTATTATTATCTCCAAAATAATATGCTGTATTGGTACCGGCACGTGCCGCATATTCCCATTCAGCTTCAGTAGGTAACCGATAGAATGCCCCAAACCTCAACGGTTGATATAAAAGAGTTGCTATGAGCACTAAGATGAAAAAAGGTTATCTTTCTTGCACTAAAACGAACAAAGATTTACCCATTTTGTTGGAGTTAAATCCAAGAATCACTTCAAAATTGAAAGGATACCAAGTCCTCAAATGTCCACTTTCTTGTTCTTGATAATTATATAAGTCCGTGGATGAAAATTGTTTTTCCTTAACAAAATCCTTTCCTAATACCTCATAATAATTATCTACTATTTCCTGAATTTTCCTTTCATCTGGATTTAGCTTAGACTTAAAGAGGGATTTACGGTCCAAAGTTCTATCGGTCAAACTAATGTAGTCGAACTCGTTTTCGCCCTCAAAGTATGTTTTTTCAGATGTTTTAATATCACCATCTAACTCTTCGGATAAACCAATTTCAAACCTTTCCAAATCATCGTGGTTATAATCATAAGGATTTATATTTAATTCTGTTAGTAGAACTAAATTTTTTAAACGTTCTGGGTCGTTTTTCTCATTAGGTTCTGGCTTGGCTTTAAAAATATCAAATATTCCCATTTATTTTTCATTTAATTACAAGGAAACGTTTTCGTATAAAAACAATACGAAAGAGCGAACGGGATTGTCCGTAGGACAAGCCGGTAAGCATGCGAATACAAAATTTCGCGTTGAGACTAGTTTGTTTTTACGCATTGGCACCTAATTTAAATTTTTGCTATTTAGTATAAAATAATTTTAAAAGCCGCAAAAACAGTTAATCCAATCGTTGTTAAAATGCTAAGCAAGGATTTAAGATTTTGGCTATTTATCATTCTCCCATATTTCTCTACATCGGTCGAGAAATTCCAGTTCATTCTTTGAGATGCGTGTCGAAAAATTTCCATCTGGGATTTTTCTAAAAACACTAAATAGAATATATTCAAAATGGGAAGTATGAATATCCATAATTGAAAAATAGGATTATTAATTGGAAATTTACTTAATCCAACGAATAGCACTATAAGAATACTATTGATTGCAAATAATTTATCGTGAATTCTATCAAAACTAGTCTGGATTTTTATCGATGCTTCATCACCTTCTTTTTCTGCCTTTTTAATTAAGCGCTCGCTATCAGAAATCATCTCGTTGGATTGGTTTCTAACTTCACTCTTTGCTAACAGCTCTATTATTTTATCTAATTTTCTATTCGTTTCCTTGTTACTTTCCATTGAAAATTGGTGATTTAATTACACCTAACGTTTTTAGCTAAAAACAGCTAGGGGTTTCCCGCCTAACTTTTCGGTTTATCACTGACCTTTAATTTAGAATTTTATTTACGGTTAAAACACAATTCCTTATTCCTATGATAGGCTTACGTATATTTATTCAGTTAGTTTATTCAGATTAATCAGTACATTTTCGAACTTTTCAATATCCTTTTCAAATGTATATTTTATTTTGGTTTTTATTTCTGAAATATCAGCATAAGCTGCTACAACTTTATTGGCAATTAAATTTATGTCATTGGCCTTTTCGCTAAACTGGATGTAAGGAAAAATATCTCGCGCTAATGTTTCAATTTGATTCTCCACAAGCTCCTTTCTATTTTTAACTTTTGTAGGTTGTCCTTGTTGATTAAACTCAAAAATTTTTCGATTCTCGTTTAATTCTTTCACCCAATTAGCATAGAACAATTTATAATCTTCATTTTCATCGGTATCAGCCATGGAAGAAAAGAATTTATTAGAACGTAAAAGTTGCCATTGAGAATAAATATTCTCTTTTTCCAAGTAGGTATTTCTGAGATAATTTATTTCGTTTGTGAAATATGAGTGGTAATCTCCAAAAAAGTTAGAATCTATTAAAA
The DNA here is from genome assembly GCF_016236975.1 of Salegentibacter maritimus. NCBI lineage: Bacteria > Pseudomonadati > Bacteroidota > Flavobacteriia > Flavobacteriales > Flavobacteriaceae > Salegentibacter > Salegentibacter maritimus. Next base: position 25,383 of record NZ_JAEHNY010000015.1, on the reverse strand, counting down.
AATTTTGGAAAATTTGTATTTTATTTTTTCTGTTTTCAGAGTAATATCTATTCAAGTCGACTAAATTAACTTTGCTTAAAAACTTATCATTTAAGGCCGCAGATAATATCGGAGTTGAGAAATTGTCCGATTCGATATTTTCAGTAAATTTTTTAAGATTCTCTATAGTTTTTTCTATTGATTTTTTTAATTCAGGTAACGAAGACTGAAAAAAAATAAACGCATCTCTCGAATTGTCTTTTCGTTGTTTTTTATATAACGCGAATGCTATTAAAAATCCAATAAAAGTTAGTAGTACACCCACACCACCAATTAGAATTGACCACTGGTTTGAGTCCAAACTCCAAAATTTAAAAATCAAATAATATTCTTCGGTATTTTGCTTCAATTTGGTCCATTTTTAGTTGTGTATACATTTTATTGTTATAAAGATTCATTAATGACCTTTCCCATTAGTTAAGGTGTGATTTTCACAAAACATCACACAATTGTCAATAAATTAAATTTTATTTTATTGTATTATAGAAGCTAAATATAGAAATTTTATGCCACTACCGTTGGATTAATTGTCGTAAGTACCCCCTATCCTCCCCCCTACCTTCTAAAAAATTCATTTACCTAATTCAAATTTTGAACTTCCGTAACCGTTCTTATATTAGGTAATAAATAAAAACCTTTTTTTTTCTACATCATACCACAAAAAAATTTCAAAAATTTTTTGATAGCTTCGCTTTAAGGGTTCTTAGTGTCGATTAGTGACAGGTGAGCATAAGGGGTGAGAAGACAATATTTGCAGGTTTTTCCATAAAAATCTTAAATTTATATTGTGTGGTGCTCAAACACGACTAAAGAAACACGGAAAATTTCTCGTAAAAAAGGTAAAGTGACACGAAAACTGTCACAATTGAAAATAAAAAAATCCTAACAACCTATAAATGAGGCTGTTAGGATTTTATTCTGTGACCTTGCCAGGATTCAAACCTAACTTGCGCATCTTAGAACTATAAAGCATTACAATGAATTATAACTTCAAGGTAACCTTTTAGGTATCTTTAAATTTGAACTAATTTGTGATATTTTGACTTCTTTTAAATAAAAATACAAAAATTTCAAATAAGTTAAAAAAAGTTTTACAAGGCTCACCTATTAAATTAGGCCTTTTTTATTAGATTAAAAATTTTCGCTAATTCAAGTATTCTGTAGATAAAGAATTTAATTAAAGCTCCTAATTAACTCCCATTAGAAATGGGAGGCAATCTAAACTTTTTCAAATTTTGTTTCGAAATATATTCTTTTTGACTACTAGCTTGATATTTACCTGAAAATTATGAAAACAAATTAAGAGTAAAACTAAAAATACCGCTCTTGAAGTATCATTCAATTTAAATATAGTTAACTTTTCCAAAAAATCGCCATTTTTAATTTTTCCCAGCATTGGATTAGTCTGAGAAACGTATAGCTTTTTAAAAATTTCAATCGCTATTTAGGACGATTAAGGTTGTTTGCGAAATGGTAAAACAAAATTCCTCAAGCTTCTAATATAAAGTTTTCAACTTTTCAATAAATCCAGAAATTTAACGACCCAAATTGAGTTACTGAAAATTTTCATACTTCTTCCGAAAAATTAGTGAATAAATTTATATTAGAAATTGTTATTGCTTTTTTGTGTTTTTCTCAGAAAAAGCTTTGTTAAGCAATTTTAAATTAAAACTATACTTAAGAGAGATAACAAACTAGCAGCTCAATATCGAAATATTATTAACGGAATACCAGAGTCTATTGAAATATTTATTATTTCTATACGATTCATCTTTTGATACTTTTTATAATTTGTAAAGTTGAAGAAATCTTTTTAACAACATCATCATAATCAAAAGAGCCATCGTCCTTTTTAACAAAAAGTTTAGATCCTATACCCACGCAGCATACTCCCGCTTCAAACCAATCTTTGAGGTTTTCTGTAGTTATACTAACGCCCCCTGTCGGCATTATACTTGACCACGGCATTGGGCCTTTTACCGCCTTTACAAAAGAAGGACCTCCTACCTGACTTCCTGGAAAAATTTTTACTACTTCGGCGCCTAATTCTTCAGCATAAGAAATTTCTGAAACCGAACCACAACCAGGTATCCAGGCCACTTTTCTGCGATTACAGACTTTAGCCATCTCAGTATTTATTAGCGGAGATACAACAAAATTTGCACCCAACTGCAGGTATAATGAAGTAGTGCCTGGGTCTATTACAGAACCTACTCCCAAAATAATATCTTTAAAATTTAAAGTGGCATATTTATTTAAAGCTCCAAATACTTCATGGGCAAAATCGCCTCGATTCGTAAATTCAAAAACTCGAGCTCCTCCCTCGTAACTGGCTTTTAATATTTTCTTACAGACCTCCAATTCATTATGATAAAAAACTGGAACAATTCCAGTCTTTTTCATATTCTCTACTACTGCTATTCTTGTAAATTTTGCCATTTCTTTTTATCGTTTAATTCTTCCATTTCTACTTCCTTGCATAACGTCCAAAATTTCCTCCAAACATACCAGACTATTATCCCCCAAAATAGTATGTTTTAAAGCGCAAGACGCATTCGCGAATTCTAAAGTTTTTTGACTATCATAATGTTCAAGTCCATAGATAATTCCTGCCGCAAACGCATCTCCCGTTCCAATTCTATCTATCACATTGGATATTTCCAACTCATCAGTCGTGATATACTCGGTTCCAGTCCAGGCTTGTCCATAAATTTTTTGCCAGGAGGCACTAAAACTCGTCCTTACTTTATTGAAAACCTTTTTTATACTAGGGAAGGTTACAATAAGTTCTTTGCTGGCTTCAATAAATCCATCTGGATTATTTTCAAAATCAGTTTTTAAGATTTCGTTAATCTCATTAGCACCGCCAATAAAAATATTGGAAAATCCCGTTAGTTCAGCCAATACTTCTTGACCATTTTTCCCATATTTCCATAAATTACTACGATAGGAAGGATCTGTAGTAACTGTTATTTCTTTATTTTGGGCAATTTCTAAACCATCTTTTAAGGTTTTGTATGCTGACTCTGAAATCCCAGGAGTTATACCTGTCCAATGGAGATAGGTACAACCATCCAATATTTCTACCCAATTAATGGACTCTGGATCAATATTGGCAAAAGCCGCATTAAGTCGGTTATATGAAATCTGGCTGGGGCGCATTCCCGCCCCGTTTTCCAAAAAATAAAGTCCTAATGGGTAATCTACTTTTGTAACCGCAGCTACCCCTACCCCGAGGTGTCTCATAGCCGCGATGGCAGATTCCCCAATAAAATCATTTGAAACCACACTTACTTGTTCTACTTGCATTTCAAAATTGGCCAAAGAACTGGCTACATTTAACTCTGTCCCACCAAAGAAGATTTCTAACTGATGTGATTGTCTTACCCTCCTATTCTCGGGAGGAGATAAACGCATCATAACCTCTCCGAAAGTTACTACTTTACTCATAATTTTTCATTTAAAGCTAGAAATATTTCAGAAAACCTAGTATCAAGTTTAATACCTTAATAAGAAATTATTTTACTTAAACCTTATTGTTATAAAAGCAACTTGAAATAAATAATATAGTTTTCGTCTAATCTTCACTCTCGTTTAATATTTTTAAAGCAGCTTTCATGTATCCCATTGCATATGCCATCCCCGCAAACCATGGAGCCTCGCAAGTCATTTGAGGGGTATGGTCCGGTATCAATACTCCATTAAATTCGTTCTTTTTTAAAATTTGCAATATTTTAAACATATCGATATCTCCTTCATCGACGAATACCTCTTTATAATTGGGTACTTTGCCAACAATGTTTCTAAAGTGAATGTAGGAGATCTTCTTTTGGATACTGTAATTATCTGTTGCCTCATATACATTGCCTTCGGACATTTCTGCAATAGAACCCAAACAAAATTCAAGATTGTTAGAAGGACTAGCTCGCATATCAATCAGTTTTTGATACATATCTGGCTGATACACCAATCTAGGAGTACTTCTAACGTAAGGCATTGGCGGATCGTCAGGATGGGCTGCCATTTTCACCCCAGCCTCCTCAGCTACAGGAAGAATTTCATCCAAAAAATACTTTAACCGATCCCACAACTCCGTGTGCTCAATATTCGGCAAATTCCCTTGAGGAGCATTTTCATCATAAACCATATTCCATACCATCCCGTTAGGGATAGGAGTATTATCCACATCTCCTTCCATACCAACTGAAATTGCACCTCCTCGTGCATAGGCACCTTTTGTTCTTGCAGCTACTCCTGCTAAAGAAAAATTATAACCAATAACCGGGATACCGGCTTCCCCAACATTACGGACGATCTGTTTTAAGTTCTGCATTTGCTCCTCCTTTTTAGGGCCATCTAATAGCACGTCGTACCAATGAGCCGGGTCGAAGTTTTCTATGGCTTCCAATTCGAGTCCGTGATCATTAATTTCTTTTTTTATAGTCAACAATTCTTCTAAACTCCATATTTCACTAGAAATCCCTGCTTTCCCCCAGCCATTTATACCGCCTATTGGTTGATCCGCAATCTTATCATTATGACCAAAATAATCAACTAGATGTATCACTAAATGGGTAGCTCCACATTGTTTAGCAAATTTGTAATGCTTGGCGTTTAGCATATGCTTATATAATCCAAATCCTAATTTCATTAAAATATTTTATTTAATTATTATGTCTTTCTTCTTACAATTGGAACCTCCAATTCTCATCTTTTAATATGATTTCCATCCTGATACTACTGACTTTTGATCGAAAATCTTCAAATTCAAAACGAATTTGATTCCTTGCCTTTAAAATTTAAAAATTAGCTCCTTTATATCTTACTCCTCAATCCTATCTTCAAATCATAAATTGATAGAAACTATAGGGTTAAATAACCGTTGGTGATATAGTTCTTAAGTATCAGATTAAGGTTATAAAAGTTTTAAAAAAATGTGATACAAACAGGTGAGAATATCTTTTTTGTTCGAAATTTCTCATTTAACTTCCCGTCATTTCGTATATAAAAAACTACAATATCATGCGAATTCTGATGACAAGCTATTAACCACTTACCATTTGGGGTTATATTGAATTCTCTCAACTCTTCACCATTGGTATATTGATATCCTATTAAATTTAATTTGGTTTCATTAATACTAAAAATAGTAATAGCATCAAGTTTTCTATTGGCTGCATAGATAAATTTTCCATTAGGATGAATTCTTATTGCAGATCCACTAGGCTCTCTATTATATTGCTTTGGTAAAGAACTATACGCACTTACCTCTTCAAATTTATTTCCATTATATTTTAATACTGAAATATCACTAGTTAACTCATTGTTTACATATGCAATATTACCTAACTGATTAAAAACTAGATGACGTGGTCCGCCTCCCCGGGATATAGAGCAATCCTTCTCTTCATTAGAAAATAAAACACCTTTTTTTAAGTAATAGGCTTTGACTTTATCAATACCTAAATCACAGACATATATATCTCGTCCATTTGGATGTATAGATACTTGATGAGGATGAGGTCCTTCTTGTCTTTTTTTATTAGTACTTGATCCAGTATGCCAAAGGTTTTTTCTACAAGAAAAAATTTTACCTGATTGATCCAATGGGAATTGTTGAATATTTCCACTTGCATAGCATGCAATTAGAATATTACTGTTATTTACATTTATATGACAGGGGTACCCCCCCTGTATAGACTGCGTATTTAAAATTTGTAACGAAAAATTTTGCTCAATCTTATACGCTTCTATCCTCGGACTCTTCTTTTCATCCAATTCCGTACAGGAGTACAAATATCTCTTATTTTGGCTTAGAGATAAGTAACTAGGATTACGAGTTTTCTTAGTATGTAATAGTTTCAGTTCCCCAGTTGTATTGTTAAGTTGAACTGTATAAATGCCCTTACCAATTCCCCCAAATTCAGGAATTAAATATTCTGTATAGCTTCCAATAAAAAAAGTTAACAATTCCATTTTATTTTTAAATAACCTTTTGAAAGATCCATTTCGCTTCCCATAACGATAAATCATATAACTTTAATGGCTAAACATCTAAAGTTCGTGTTTCCTATATAGTGATAATATGGAGTCTCTCATGAATTACTTAGAAATTACATTTAAAACACCAATTGAACATTTAAAATCTATAATTCTCTTTCTCGGGGGGGGTTAGAGACAAGTTTAGAAACAGATGGTTTTCACTACATTCTTCCCTTAAATATCTATTTAAAAAATTATAACTTAATCTATGTTTCACTTGTTCTTGGAGGGCGAGGATCATACTTAATAGTATGATTCATATACGAGCCATCAATATAGAGTTCGGTGCCATTAATATAATTAGCCAAATCGCTAACCAAAAAAGCAACGGCATGAGCTACATCAGGGATATTACCAATCCTCCCTTGTGGGATCCATTCTGTAAATTTATCTTCTCCAAACTCGGCGATTTCCTTACGATTCATCTCTGTCTCGATGGCTCCAGGTGAAATGGTAACCACCCGAATATTACTATCGGCCAACTCTAAAGATAAGCATTTGGAAAGCATTTTTAATCCGGCTTTAGCCGCACAATAATGAACCAAACCTTTCCGCGGTACAGTATCGTGAATAGAAGATATGTTGATAATTGTTCCATACTTCTTTTGAGCCATTCTCTTACCAGCTTCCTGGGCGCACAGAAATGAGCCTTTCAAATTAGTATTGAGCACCCGATCCCATTCTTCTTCTTCTATATCTAAAAAATGAGCTATACTTTCGGTTCCTGCATTATTGACCAAAATATCCAAGCTTCCAAAACTTTTATCCATTTGTAAAAACATTGCTTCCACTTGTTTAGCTTTTGAGACATCGGCTTTCCCTGCAACCGCATCAACTTTATATTCATTCCGAATTTCCTTGGCCAATGTTTCAGCTTTATCCTTGTTTTTGAAATAATTAATAAAAACATCGGCTCCACAGGATGCTAATACTCTACAGATTCCAGATCCTATTCCTTGACTTCCACCTGTAACCAAAACTTTTTTTCCCACTAAGTCTATTCCTAACATATGTTTTCTATTTTTTGTTCTTTGTTCCTTATTGTCATTTTCTCGTTGGAATTTGATTTTAAGACTTTTATTATTTTTTTTTACAAAAAGCTTGTTTTACAAGACTCTTCATTTCTTTTATTTTATTTTCTTTCAAGAATAAAAATTGAACGTCTGAAATGTGAGTATTTGCTTTCTCCACAATCAATACTTCACTACCTTCTTCCATTGCAATGTTATGCCACGTATTTTGTGGTATATTGTAAACATTTCCATTTTCAATTAATTCTACTTCAAACTCAAAAATTTCATCAATATAATGGGCACTAATAAGAACAACCTTTCCTTTAAGTAAGAAGAAAGCTTCATCAGTATGTTGGTGGCGATCTAATTTATTCAATTTTTCAATATTTTGTTCAGGGGTGTAGTCCAATTGAGCGATTTGCCAACCTTCACTAATGAAAAAAGGTTTAAACCCTCCATTCTTTCCAATATTATATTTTTCTATATTCTTCATTTTAATTTGTTCTTATAATAGGATAACACTCCCTTTTTAAATTTTTTATTTTAGCTTTAGCTCCAACTGGCTTAATATTTTCGAAACCAACTATATTACTTTTCATTTTCGTTCCAAAACCTTTCTATTTCTTCCAAGGTTTTTCCCTTAGTTTCAGGCACGAATTTCCAAATAAATAATATGGCTGGTAAGGTTAGAGCGGCATAGAGAAAGAATGTGCCGGATGCTTCAATTTTCTCTATAAGAATAGGGTTGGTCAGGGTAACCACAAAACCGGTTAGCATTAATGAAAAGCTCCCTATGGACACTGCAAAGCCTCGAACATTTGTAGGAAAAATTTCACTTATAATAACCCAAACAATTGGACCATAAGAAAATGCAAAACAAGCTACATAAAATAAAAGTGCAATAATCACTAAATTTGATCCTACAGCAAAAAGAACTCCTACCGTGGCCAAAGAGATAAATGCTCCTGTAACACCAATTAAAAGTAATTTTCTTCTTCCATATTTTTCAATATTCACAATAGCTACAAAAGTGAATATTGAGTTTACTAAACCGACAAGAACAGCCCCTAAAAAAGAACTTTGTACACTAGCAATTGATTCATTAATAATATTTGGAGCAAAATACATAATAGCCGCAATACCACTTAAATGTGAAAACATTGGAAGAAAAATACCAATTAGAAGGGGTCTTCTTAAGGAGGGTCGAAATAAGTTCCTTATTCCACCGGTCTCGGTATTTTCTACTTTCAACATTTCATTCATCTGAGCTTCCGCTTGGATTTTTCCGCCAATCATTATCATGGTTCTCATGGCTTTATCTTTTTCTCCTTTATTAAAGGCCCATCGGGGACTTTCCGGTACGAAAAAGAGTAAAACTAAGAAAAGAAGGGCTATAGGAATTTCTGTTCCAAACATTCCTCGCCAAAGTTCTTCTACAAAAAGCCAATTCCATAAACTAATTTTTTCACCACTAACCACACCTGCAGCATCCCCTGCATTATTCAAAATTAACCAATCGACTAAAAATGCCAACAAAATACCTAAGGTTATGGATAGTTGGTAAAGCGAAACCATTTTCCCTCTTTTTTCAGGCAACGTCAGTTCTGAAATATAAATTGGGGCTACTACAGAAGTTACTCCTACACCTATTCCGCCAATAATACGGGCTACAATAAGAAACTTAAACGCAAAACCACTATCAGCTGAAAACCAATGATGAGTTTCCATATCTCCCAGAAATTGTGGCGGAAACATGGAACCCAAAGCGGAAATCGTTAAACACAAAGCTGCAACAATCAAGGTTTTTTTCCTTCCATACCTATCCGTAATACTTCCGGAAATTATACAACCTAATAGGGTGCCTAATAGCGCAGATGATACAACCCAACCTAACATACTAGGCGTTAAATCAAATTGCTTTTCGAGAAAAGAATTACTGCCCGAAATTACCGCGGTATCATAACCAAAAAGGAATCCTCCTATGGTCGAAACTAGACTTATTCCAATGAGATAAAAAGAAGTTTTTTGCTTCATGTACATTTTATATTTAATTATTTCACTTTACTAGCAGTTTTTACATTATTCCAAATTTCTCGAAGGCATCGACTGTACTCATTCCATTTTCTAAAGCTTTTTTAACCGTTTGCTCTCCTCTGGCTTTTTCAATCGCACCGGCAAAAGCTTCCTTTACAACATCTTTAGGCACAACTAGCACTCCATCTCGATCCCCATATATTATATCTCCTGGATTGATTCGAACACCCTCTATTTCAATAGGCACTCTATAATCAATTACTTTTCCGCGTGGCCCCTGATCTTGAGCATATCCACCAAGAGAAAACGTGGGAAATCCTAGATTTATAATTTCATCAGTATCCCGAGACCATCCATTTAAAACCGCTCCTGCAGCACCAAGTTTGATTGCGCGAGTACTCATAAGTCCACCCCATAGAGCATACCTAGGTGATGATCCTGAACAGATATATACCTCGTTCTTTTTTAGGCTATCCAATGCCTCGAACATAATTCCAAATGGTTTTTTCATCATTGGATTTTTAGTCGCTTCAGGGCTTTCCGAAAACACATCCGCTTCTAAAACAGGCATTGCTCGTCCAATAAGTTGAAACTGATTCTCTAATGGTTTTAATGTAGGTGGTAGAAATTGATGTTGAAATCCCATTTCATCTAATATGTCACCGACTAAGGCTACAAAAAGTTCTTGTTTTGCTATTTTAAAAAGTTCGTCGTCATTTTTCCATAATTCCATAATTCTATATTTTGTTGTTTATCTCAATTTAGTAATTGCATTGACACTTTTCTATTTTTAAAATTCTAGTTTATAAGTATCAATAGAATTTTTGCCTATATTAATATTAAAGCTATTGCCAGACTGATCCATATTCTTTTTTTCTTCTTCTATCAAATTTGTTTTTATTAGTCTTTTAACTGGCTTTGATACTTCAATACCAACATTCTTAGCTACTCCTGCCATCTCTACTAACCTTAAAATAACCTCGTTATCATCTTCAGCTTTTTTTATAGTGCTAATCCGTACCATAGGGTTTGATACAGTAAAAAAGCTTTTCTTATATGGAAGGTTGCCATTCGGTTCTTTTTTCTTTTTTAAGACCGTTCTGAGCGAATGATTACTAGAAACACCAAACTGATAGGCAATTTTATCACTTGGTTTATGAGATGCCAAAGAAAATCGAAAATGATGATCTCCTTTCTGCTCGTACCAATTCCCTTCGTGATGGACGCTTTTATTGGAGGCCAACATTAATCCCTGCAAAACAGGATAGTCTACAGCCTCTCTAGTTGGGTCAATCCAATCGGCCAAAGCGACATCAACGGCCATGGTAATCCCAAACTCATCCGTTTCTGCCGATATATAATTCATCACCTCTCGAGGATGCGTCTCAACCAGTTCTTGGTCATAAGTGCCTCCCCAAGCCCAACCACCCGGAGCTTGTTTCATTTCTGTTTCACCTACTTCAGCAATTGCCATTGGAACTTCATACTTAATTTTCGCATCCTCCATATTCAATGGAATGGCAAAACGAAACTCACGGTTATGTGTTCCATCCCAGTTTAACATATCGACAAAAAAATCTATTTTTTTCTCCTGATGATAAACACGTATTTTTTGAACTATATTAGCATGCTTAAACTTAGCTTTGTTCTCATACTCGGTAAAAAGTGGCCCATCCTCTTTTAATGACCACTGTGCTCGATGAAAACTCGTTTTATCATAACCATGCATATTAGGTTCTGTCATTTGAGTAAACTCACCTGCACCGTTACCATCATAACCAAGCGTAAGTACATCTCCTCCTGCAAAACGAGTGCTTTTGATAACCTCTCTCTCTAACTCTTTGTCATATAAATAGGTGATTCCACCATCACCAAGCCGCAGGGAATAAAATTTATTATTCAGTGCGTTTGGTACAACCGTTTTGTTGACCTTAACCTTCTTTTTACCTTTTCTCAAATAATACGTACTGTACCCTAAAGAAGGAATGTTCTTGGCGAAAAATTGTATCATCTTTTTATCATCAACCTTTACCTCTTGAGAGGGCACAATGATTCCATTTCGATCGACAACATAATAGTCCCGAGAATCCTCAATTTTAACCGAGGCCAATCCGCTTCTATTCCACGAAAGATCATTGTAAACGATTAATGCATTTGGTTCTTCGGTCTTGATTTCCTTAGATATAGATTGAAGCGCGTTTTTAATAATCCTATCTGATTCACCAGCAGCAAATTCTAGTTTAGACCTAAAAACACTGTCCGTTATCGCTCCATTTTTACCACCCCAACCATGATCAGGGTAAATAGACTCCTCAAAGGCATACGAAAGATCTTCTGTAGGATAATTTGCGAAAGAGTTATGGATCATTGCATTTATAGTAGAGAAAATTTCTGCTGTAGGCAACATTCTGCCGGCATGCCTCGAAGCTGTTATCGCCTTATGATGGCCTGGACCATGAATATAGGCCCAAAGATTGGGACGATCACCTTTAATTTTTTTAAAATTGGCACCAGGGTTGTTTATTTCATTCATAAACCCTCTCATAGAGGAATGTCTTAACTTCGGTATTTCGGCCCCAGTTTTTGAGACTATTTTATTCCATTCCGTTACCAGATTTCCATAATTCATGGGACCAGAGGCATCGTTGCTAATAACAATAGCAAAATGGGGTGGCAAATCATTCTCACGATAATAATCACTCCACATCTTTACCCTATTCTGTATTTTGTGCATGGCCTCTATGGCGTCTTCTTCGAATAATTTATAAAACATTAGTGCCCAGCCGTAGTTCCCTGGAGTGTAGGTAAAAACAGAAGATCCATCAGGCGAATACCAATCATAAAAACCTTCCTTCATTCTGGAGACATATAAGTTTTTGACTCCAGATTTAGCCAATATTTGGGGAAATTGTAGGGTTCTACCGGGCACGTCTGTATTGAATGCTGTTTCAACATCAAGACCTTCAAAGTTCTTTTTGATCCAACGCCTTCCAAAATACATTTCTCTTACTAGTTGTTCACTTGTTTGCATTCCTTCATAAGGTTGATTATAGGTTGCCCCCCAAGTAAATCTACCTTCTTTACTCCGCTTCATTATCTCTTTCTTTCTTTCGGGATGGGCTTCTATAAATTCTTTTAGATTCAAGGCCTGCTCCATCCCGAAATAAAAATCTTCATCGGTCTTCATGATATCTAGGGCGGGACCGATAATGTCCTCGATCCTTTCATTTCGCATTACTTCGGGCGTATCTTCCCAGCCGATGTCCTGATGAGTGGAGGAGATAATATGAAAAGTTCCATTTTTAAAATGATCCCAGTCCGAAGTCACTAAAGGAGTAAATAATTGTTTTTGACTACTTCCTTTTTTAGAGCCAACAATTTTCATCATTTCTGGCTGGCCAATTACAGGCAACCAAACCCAAGCTTTTCCATCCTTATGTTCTATTTTAGTTACATATCCATTTTCCAATTTGATTTTTTTGAAAATCATGGGGTTCTCAACGGATAAAGTGGCTTTGGTAAGGAAGTTATTGTCTGTCCTTTTGTATTCATAAGGTTTTACGTAATCTATTAATATTTCTGAATTAATTTCGACTTGTTGAGAAAAACCTAGATTAAACATTAAGATAAGTACAAGAAGAATTTTCTTTTTTTTCATTTTGAATTTCATTTAGATTTTTACTACACTATATTTATATTGTTTACATTTCTTATTAAAATTAGGCACAATTACAAGCTTAGAAGTCAATGAAACTATTAAAACTTAACCGGTTTAGGTATACTGTTTTAAAAAATTTAACTTGCTCCACAGGATCTTCGCACAATAAGCTCGGTATCCAAAACCATTCTTTTTTCTATCTCTACACTTTTACCTTCAATTTCCTGCATTAAAATTTTAACCGCAAAACCACCTATATCTGATACAGGCTGTAATACTGATGTAATAGGGGGATCTACTAGATCAAAAGCACCCATTTCATCAAAACTGATTATAGCAACATCATCGGGCACTTTAATATTTAAACTACGCAGCTCCCTTAAACCCAAAGCTGCCAGATAATGAGTTGAAAACATTATGGAATCTACGTTATTAGGGTGTCTCACCAGTTCTTCGATTGCGTTTTTTATTTCATTTTCATAATTATTATATGAAAGCTCTTTAATAACATCATCGGTATCCACACCAAAATCTTTCATTGCATCGCGATACCCCATTAATCGCTGTCTCATTGCCTCTAATCCCGGCTTTAATGATATGAAACCGATTTTACGCCTTCCCAAATCCCAAAGATGTTTAACTGCGTCATTCACTCCACCATAATTGTCAACAATCACATAGTTCGTATCGTAATTAGGATAATACCTATCAATTAATACGAAGGGCATATTTTTAGTTTTTAATATTTGTATATCCTTTTGGTTTTGCTGGGTCGAAGCAATGATTAAACCTTCCACCTGACGATTTAACAATGATTGAATAAGTTTTGTTTCTTTATTGGGGTTCTCGTTCGAACTACTAAAAAGAACAGTATAACCCAACTTCTCGGACATATTCTCTACTCTGCTTGCTATTTTAGCATAAAATGTATCAGAAATATCAGGTATAATAAGGCCGATGTTTTTACTTTTACCCGTACTTAAACTGCGAGCCAATTGATTTGGCTCATAATTATGTTTTTTTGCATATTCTTTAATACGTTTTTGAGTTGCCAAACTAATTTTATTCTCATCGCCCTTATTATTTAATACTAGTGAAACGGCAGTTTTAGACACATTTAGATGTTTTGCTATATCCTTTAAATAAATTTTTTTCATAATTATTACATATAATCACAAACTACCTTCTAAGAGAAAAATAGTTTTAAACGTGTTGAAAATTATAACTACGGTATAGTGCAGTTCCTCCCACCTAATTATATAACCTTTAATTCTTCTAATCTATTTCAAAGATAATGTATTCTACGGACGTGATATTCTATCTCAAATTATCTCCTACTTAATTCGCCATCTATTTAATCTAAAAGTTTATTTTAGTGGAGCTTTTTAAATTGATCACACCTTCTATTTGTAAGACCAAGTTCTATAATAAATGTTTTTTCAAAGTGCTCAGGATGCTATACTTCTAATCATTCTTCTCGTAACGGATCATTATAACTCAACTCATATCAAAGTGTCTTTATAGCTGCTCCAAGGATATCTAGACCTACTGCTTGACAAACCCCATTTTTGTTTTTCTCTTTCATGGTCTCAATATCCCATTTATGTACATCGTCTGCTAAGCCCCAAAGTTTTCTAAACTGCTCAACATATAACTTATCATTTTCAACGCTGGTAAATTCAGGTTGCATCTGATTAGTGACTTTATTGCGCGTATTCCAAATGGCTTTCACTGTATTCCTAATATTCTCGGTTAGATCTACGCCTAAAAGGTTTCTTTCTTCATCACTACTTAAATAACGCATTAAAATTCCACGACCAGCTACATAGTCCCTGCCATGTTCTGGACCAAAACTAGAAAAACAAGGTGCTTCCCGAATAATTCCATCTACATCAGAAATCATAGCTTTCTTCACTCCAAGTCCAATTTGTTTTATTAAGTTTCTTAATCTTAATTCGTAATTATTTACATCGAAGTCAGCATCAATTTCATTTGAAATAAGATATTGAGCTAACTCATCTTTGATTGCTAACATATCGGTTAAGGCAGCTATTATCATACCTTGATCCCCTGACCAAACCCAGCCTTCTGCCCATGGTGGATGTATTTTTTCCTGATATGTAGATCCTTCAAAAAATGCCATTGGGCGTTCTTGAACCAAAGCACCAGTATCAGGTATTTTCTTTAAATATTGATATCTATCTAATTCAAACCACTCATTGAACCATAGCCATTGACGGTAGGCCATATCAAGATATTTATCATTATCGGGGATCGCTTCAGTTAAGGATAACCGATAAATTCGTGAAGAAAGTAAAAAGAGTAGTACATTTGTTACTGTGTTCTTAACCCCTAAGCTATCTCCATTTGCATCGCCATTCCTACATCCGTGTAAAACTGGGACTCCGGTTTCTGTATGATCATAGGCTGTCTTCTTTTTATATTCCCAACAGAGGTCTGTTGACAATTTTAAGTATTGCTCACCGAGTTCTTTATTGTCTAATTGTAAAAGATGTTTACGAGCATTTAGCGCCATAATACCCCACCACCCAAAGTCGTCTGCCCAAAGATCGCCTGGATCAAAGCTATTAAAAAAAACAAGATTTTTTTCCAGCATTTTGCCTACCTTTTTTTGAATAATCTCAACTTCTGGATCATCTGGCCATTGATCTTTTAAGGCATCCACAAAAATAAGGCAGGCATCAAAGGTGTTACCACGTTTCCAAAAATCATTAAAATCCCAGACACTTTCAAAACGTTCAAAAGCCTTAAAACAAAGTTGTTTTAACTTCTCTTCACTATCTGCTCTGGTTAAAGGGTTGTAGGCAAACATCGTACCGGTGGCACCTATTAATAATCCAGTACTTCCAACAATTCTAATAAAATTTCGCCTTTTCATAATTGTATCATAATAAATTAAATTACTCTATTTTTATAGTCTCAATAGCATTATGTCCTACTTTGAGTTCAATTTTTTGTTCATTTAATGATATATTCTCAATAGGTTCTTCTATTAAGTTGGTTAATTGCGCCTTCCCAATAGGTTTAAAAATTGAAATTTCTGCATTAACATCCCTACCATCGGTTTCATAAAGTCGAATAATAGTGCTTTGATCATCTTCCGCTTTCTTTACCGTCGAAATTACTACATTATCTTTATCGGTACTAAAGAAACTAAGCTGTTCGGGTAAAGTCGTTGATTTATATGAAGCCGGTGCTACCACAACTTTTAATTTTTCATTAGCCTGTTTACCAAAACGTTGACCGTTTTTCCAGCCACTTGAGTGTGATGTTAAACTAAATGAAAAATGATGATCACCGGTTTGATGATAATCATTGCCTTCCCAATGACAACTTTTTCTTGAGGCTAAAAGAATGGGCTGTAAAATGGTTTGGGTATCCAAGGAATCGGTAGGGTTCATCCAATCTGCGGTAACGACACTTGAACTTAGGGTCACCCCAAAATCTTCATTACTGGCAGAAACCCAATTTTCTATGGCTCTAGGATGAATTTCGCGTACTGGGGTGTTATAAAATTCTCCACCTGTACCCCTCAATTCATCTTTACCTACTGTAACCGCGCCGAAGGGAACTTCATAGGTTACCTCACCATTGTTCATATTTAATGGAAGTGCCATTCGGAATTCCCTATACATCACGCCGTCCCAATTGAGCAAATCTACATCAAAATCTATTTTTTTTGTAGTGTTGTAAAATTTGATTCTCATCTCAACTACGGCTTCTTTCATTTTTTGACGCATACTATAGGATGTGTAGACATCACCTTCCTCAATAATTTTCCAGTTAGTAGTTCCAGTCCCCAATTTATCAAAGAAACTTGTATCAGGCTGTTGTACCTCAGAAAATTCTCCGGCACCATTACCTTCGGAATTCAGGGCAAAAATTTCTCCGGCTTTAAACTGATTTGATTTAATCAGCTCTTTATTCAGGGCTTTATCATATATACTTTCTAAACCGCCGTTGCCAAATTTGACTTTGTAAAAAGAGTTTTCAAATACATTTTTCGTATTACTTGCAATTATATTTGACTTTTCTTCCTTAGTAGATTTTAAATAGAATGTTCTGTATCCAATGGAAGGAAGTTTTTCAGCAACAAAATTCACCTCAATCGATTTTAAGTATCCATTTGAATAATATTCCATATTGGATAACTGTGCAGGTACATTTTTACCTATCTCGGTAACCAACTTTATATTCTTGGTTTTATTCTCCCCAAAATTAATACTAAAACTTACAGGATCAGACCGGTCCCAACTCAAGCTGTTAAAAACAACAATTGGAATACCTTTTTCTGGGTTAAAAGCAATTTTACTTGCAATAGCTTTTAACGATTCATCAAGTACCTTTTCAGCTTCTGATTTGGCAAAAAGAAATTTTTGAAGAAATAAATTGTCAGTAACATCACCGCCTTTTCCTCCCCAACCATGATCTGGATAAATTTTAGATTCCCAAGCTTTGTAAAGTTGCCTTTCTGGATACTTCTTAAAAGAATCATCAATTAAAGCATTTGCCGTCGCAAACTTTTCAGCCTGAGTCATTAATATATCTCCTTCTCTACTTGCGTTTAATGCTTTTTGATGCCCAGCTCCATGAATATACACCCAAGTGTTCGGGCGCTCTCCTTTAATGGTTTTCTCTATCGTTGTAGTCTCGGCTGCTTTCTCAAAAAATTCCTCAGCCGTTGCATATCTGAATTTTGGTAGGTCTACCCTAATCCGTCTTTTATCTTCTGTTTTTATAGTAGATATAGTATTCCATTTTTTCATAAAGGGAACGGTATTCTCCACCGGTTCTTGGGGCCAAATAAATTCATAATTCAACATCGCTGGCATTACTGTATTCTTTGAGGATTTGTTGTTATAATTGGTATACCAGTCTACCGCATCCTGTGCCATTGTTTTTATTGCAGCCTTATCTTTTTGCCCCAGTAGATTGTAAAATTCCATATAGTGATTTCCCGGACTATAACACTGTACCTTAGAACCATCAGGGGACTCCCAATGAAACAGACCTTTTATATGTCTGGCAAATACGAAATTGTTAACTCCTGCTTTACTCGCCAATTGTGGCATTTGCATAGTTCTGGCTGGAACATCATTATTAAAATAGACATTAGTTTCATATCCATCTAAATTATCCTTCATCCACTTTTTACCGAAGTAAAATTGTCTGGCTAAGGATTCTCCAGAATACATTCCCTCATACGTTTGCACATATGCACCACCGATAGAAACCCTTCCTTCCTTTACAAAATTTATAAAAATTTCTTTTTCCTCTGGATGTCTATGCAGATACTCCATTACAATAGACGATTGCTCAATATCCATCTTAAAATCAGGCTCCGTTTTCAAACGTTCTATATATGGGGTCAACCATAATCTGTCACGCTCTATCTTCATAATTTCCGGTTCATTTAGCCATCCTATGTCTTCATGGGTTGTGGTAAATAATAGTATTTCTCCTTCCGCGAGTTTTGACTTAGATAAGTCCTTTAATAAATTGTAGGCTTCTTCATCAACTATTTGTTGTCCAATCAAATTTTTGGGAATAAGTATCGTAAAAAGACTTATAAGTGCAATTCTAAAAATGAATTTTTTCATTATAAAAAGATATGAAAATTACTAATAAATTTAGTTTTAATAGGCAGGGCCATATCAATAGGTAGCCTGCCTTTTTATTAAATTACCATCCTGGATTTTGGGTCAATTTTTTGTTATTATCAATTTCTCTTTGAGGTATTCCAAATAGCAGGTATTTCTCAGTTAGAGATGGACCATAAGTAAATTGATGTCCTATAAAGTCATCCCAGTTTCCAGATTCAACATTCAATACTTTTCTTCTCCTCACCATATCAAACCAATATTTGTTCTCGAAAGCTAATTCATGGAAACGTTCTCTCCAGATATCTTCCTTAGTTATATTCGAATCGAATTCCGGAAGTTGAGCTCTTCTTCTCACTTTATTTATTGCTTCTAGCACGTCAGTAGTAGGGCCATAGGCTTCATATCCAGCTTCAGCATAGGTTAATAAAACCTCGGCGTAGCGGAAAAATGTCCAATTCAAATCACTTTGTGCAGTTTCTAACACAGCATTTTCATCAAAATATTTATAGATGTAATGCGCATTGAAATTTACTATTTGATCTTGATCGTCTATAGAAGGATATTCCGTAAAGTAAAATTCTTTTTCCTCTATACGTTTATCACCTGGTTCATGCGATGATATAAAAGCTTCTGTTGGGTACATTACCCCAAATTCATCAGAGAATTTTGAAATATTTAATGCCCGTGGTAATAACCATTGCGTTAAATAATTTGTTAGGTTGGCCCCTGCCAAATAGTTATTTTGAAAAATAAACTCACCTGAGTTTTGAGTTTCCGGATCATGAAGTTCATCGTAATCGTTAAATAAGTTATAGCTACTATTTTCAATTACTTCTTTAGCTTTGTCTGCAGACATTTTATAGTATTCATCTCCGGCCTGCAAGGGGTAACCAGCCATAGTGAGATAAACACTAGACAATAAGGATTTTATTGCGCCTGTGCTAACCTTTCCGGTTGTATCCTTAAAAGACAAACCAGCTGCTTCAGCATCGATAAGATCACTCACAATAGCATTATAGACCTCTGCCTTTGGGGTACGTTCAGGATAAAGCAATTCTGAGGTGGCATCTACCGGCTCTAATATTAGCGGCACATCCCCAAATATGCGGACCAAATTAAAATAATGAAAAGCCCTCATGAATTTAGCCTGAGCAATAAGTTTCTTTTTGTTGGCATCATTCATATCTATTCCTGGAATATTAGAAATCGCCAAGTTTGCATTAGCTATTGCCTCGAAAGATTGTTCCCACCAGACATTGAAATAGTTGTTTTCGGCATTGGCGTTTAATGTACGAAGGTTACGGTTAAATTCGGCTTGACCAACTTCGGTATTTAATAGACCGGTTGGGAATTCAAGCATCATAAATGGTCCTTCCCCATACGTCCCAACATTATCAAGAACAAATCTTAGTTCAGCATATAGCTCATTGATAACTGTTTCTGCTTGTGCAGCAGTTTGAAAATAATTATCTTGTGTATAGTTTGATTCATTCTTTTCTTCTAAAAAATCAGAGCAACTGCTTCCCAACATCAAAATAGAGAAACCGAAGGCAAAAATATATGTTCTGTTTACTAATTTCATAACGTTATATTTTAAAAATTAAGGTTTAGTCCCAAGGTAAGAGTTCGTGGTTTTGGATAATCAAAAAAGGTGATTCCCTGCGCAAAAGCATCACCATAAGTAGCTACTTCGGGATCGTACCCAGAATAATCTGTCAACAAAAAGAAATTTTGCAAAGAAGCATAAATCCGTAATTGATTAAACCCTATTTTATCAAGGATATCCTGATCAAAATTATACCCTAAGATAAGATTTCTCCCTCTAATAAAAGAACCGTCTTCAACCCATCTACTATCAACATTTAAGGTATAATATGATTTTGCCGGTCTATTTTGAGCAATATTGGTGGCTTGATTGCCAGGAGTCCATCCGTCAAGTATTGATGAGAAACTACTTGCTTGCCCGATCCGGTCTTCAGCAGTACTTCGGGACATATTTAGAATATCATTACCATAACTAAACTGTAAGTCTAACGTTAGATCGAAATTTTTATAGCTAAAGGTATTAAAAAGTGCACCGAAACCTTTAGGAAATCCGTTGCCCATAATCACCCGGTCAGCAGCATTTATTTCACCATCCCCATTTATGTCTTTATGTTTTATATCACCAGGTAATAAGCCATAAGTTGACGCTTCACTGGCTTCCTCGCTTCCCCAAGTACCTTCTCTAATTAAACCATAGAAGGAACCAACTGGTTCGCCTACTCTTAAAATATTGGTGTTTGATACAAAATAAGGACCGGGAAAAATATCGTCATTGGCTTGGCCAAGTTCGACAACCTCATTCTTGTTAAAAGAAATATTGAAAGTAGTACTCCAACTAAAATTATCGCTACTTATATTGCGGGTTTCCAAAGCAATTTCAAGCCCTTTATTTTCCATACTTCCCACATTTTTGTAAATACTAGAATAGCCGCTAGAAGTAGGTACAGGTGCACTAAGTAACATGTCCGTCGTTTTTTTGTAATACACATCGGCATCTAAGCTTATCCTGTTTTTAAATATTCCTAATTCCAGCCCAGCATCAAACTGAGCGGTCTTTTCCCATTTTAGATCTGGATTGGCCAAAGTACCTATTCCAACTCCTGTAGCGCGCCGCCCAGATAGAATTGCCGTACTTGTACTTAAACTGGCTAGAGATTGATATACGCCTATTTCTGTATTCCCCGTTTCACCATAACTGGTACGGAACTTAAGGTTGTTAATCACATTACTATCTTTAAGAAAGTCTTCTTCAGACACCCGCCAAGCAAAGGCCCCAGAAGGAAAAAATGAGTTTTTCTTATCGCTTCCAAATCTAGAAGAACCGTCTAAACGACCTGTAATGGTGAATAGATATTTCCCCATCATGTTATAGTTCAGCCTACCAAAATAGGAATTCATGGACCATTTGTAGGTATCAGATCGCGGTGTTAATGGGCTTGAACCAACTCCCAAATTATTATATTGGTAAAAATCATCTGAAAAGCCCCTTGCACCGGCAAAACTGTTGAAATAATCAAACTGTTGCCACCCAATCCCAGCCAAAGCCTCAATTGAATGGTCTTCATTAAATTCCTTTTTATAGGTTAGATAATTTTCAAATTGCCAATAATTTGTGCGGGTATTATTAACAGAAGCCTCCCCGTCGTAATCAGCACTTAGTTGCCTTAAGGACCTCCCGGAATAAAAATTATTCTGTTCATTCACTATGTTTGCTCCAATACTACTTCGCAGTTCTAAACCATCGGCCAAAATGAAATTAGCATACACATTGCCAAGCACAGTTTGTGTTTTATAAAGGCTAGATCTATTTTTCAAGAGGTTTACCGGGTTTTCACCTCCTTCCATATTGGGATAATCGGCATTAGTACCGTAAGTACCATCTGGGTATTTGACCGGAATAATGGGCAAGGTTTCAATCATCATCCGCAAAGGGGTAAGTGCTCCTGTACCACCATCAACCCTGTTTTCTTCAACGTGATTAAAGGTCATACCCCCTCCCACTTTCAACCAATCTTTTATTTGATTGTCCATCACAAACCTTGCAGAATATCGTTTTAAATATGACTCTAACATAATCCCTTCCTGATTGGCATAATTTAAAAAAAGTCCATAGGATTGTTTATTATCTCCTCCGGTAAAAGAAAGATTATGATTTTGGGTAATTGCAATTCTGGTGGCTTCTTCCTGCCAGTCGGTATCATATAGTGGATTACCGCTTTCATCAAACAACCTCCTATCGTCACGAAAGCTCATGGGGTCATTATACTTCCCTTGCTCCCACCCGGTAGGATCATATTTTTGGGCATTGTTATAAGAATTAAGCTCGGTTTGCAAAAATTCTGAAGAAGTGAGCACACCTAATTTTCTTGCAATGGTTCCTATACTCGTATAACCGCTATAGGATATTGTACCCTCACTCTTACCACCTCTTTTTGTGGATACAATAATAACCCCGTTAGCGCCACGGGCTCCATAAATAGCTGTGGCTGAAGCATCTTTAAGCACCTCTATAGAATCGATATCGTTAGGATTTAAATAATTGATAGGTCCTGCACCTATGACCCCGTCCACTACATAAAGAGGACCATTACTCGCATTAATGGAGCTACTCCCCCTAATTCGAACATTGGTATTCCCTCCTGGTCGACCAGAATTACTGGAAACATTAACCCCTGTTGCCTTACCTGCCAGGGCCTGTTCAGGGTTAGTTACCGGCGATTCCTGTATAGACTTGCTATCTATAGTAGATACCGAGCCTGTAAGATCTGATTTCTTTTGGGTACCGTACCCAACCACAACTACTGTCTCCAGGGATTCAGTGTCTTCCTGCAGACTCATATTAATGATAGTTTTTCCATTCACGGTTACCTCTTGTTTACTATAACCAATAAAACTGAAGATAAGAACTGCATCTTCTTTAAGATTTTCAAGGCTATAGTTTCCGTCAAAATCAGTTTGAGTCCCTTGACTAGTTCCTTTTACCATTACGTTTACTCCGGGAATAGGACCATTTTCATCTGAGACAGTGCCCGAAACTGTTGCTTGTGAATTTGCATTTGCAGCGCAAAAAAACACTGCTAAAAACAAAAACATTTTGAATCTTTTTGAATTCATATATAGTTTTTAAAATTAATATAATTCTATTTTAAGCTTTAACTAAACCGCTTTAGTTGTCTGATTTTAAAAAAATGTAAATTACTTTTCTATTTGTCCCACTTCATAATTTTACCACGCTCTTCGGGCTTCATATATAAAGAGACTTTGTTTTTGTCATATTCCATCCCGTGTTTTTCTAGAACCTGCTGCGGAACACCATCCCAAACATTTGGAATGTTTCCGCGATAATCAAGATATTCAATACCTGGCTCACTGGTAAAATACCCTGTAACTACCAAGTTTTTAATTCTTCTAAAAAAAGTTGGCCCCGGTGATGTTTTCTCGAAATCCTGCGGGTATGCAATTTGATCGATGATTATTAACTGGTTCTCTTTTGAAGCCTCAACAAAAAGCGTATTAAATTGTTTACTGCTTTCCCGGTTAAGCCACATTAGACCTCCTCGCATTGGGAGCTGATGTTCGGGTATGTCTTTTACAATAAATTCTATAAATTCTGGCACTCCAGCTTCAGTGGCAGAAACAGATTCTTCATCCTCCGGAATAATAATATCTGAAAGGCTTGTAATCATTGCCATTTCTTCTTCGGTAAAAAAGGTTTCAGACATCAAGTCTTCATCCCTTTCTATTTCTGCCGGAGTTCTTCCATAACCTTGCTTTTCTTCAATGATATCACCTTCCTCAATAGGCGATTCTTTATCGTTTACACAACTACTAAGAAAAAAACTGGAAGCCATTCCTCCCATTACCAATGTTCTTAACGATTCTCTTCTATCCATAATTCACGTCTTTAAACATTTCCTTTTTTAAGTTCTTCAATTAAATAATCTGTAGCGCGCCAGGCCAGTGCTAAAATAGTCCAGGTAGGATTTTTATCTGCCTGGGATACAAAAGGGCCACCATCCATCACAAATAGGTTAGGGACATCATGAGCCTGATTATATTGATTTACAACTGAACTTCCAGGATCTGTCCCCATTCTTGTAGTCCCTACTTCGTGGATGATTTTTCCGGGCTTCTCAAGGCCATAATTAGATTCTTTCCCTGGTTTATCTCCTAACGGAATTGCGCCCATATTATGCATCACTTCTTCAAAAGTATCCTGCATATGTGCTGCCTGTTTCACTTCTTCATCAGACCAGTTGTAGTTGAATTTTAAAACAGGAATTCCAAATTTATCTACCGTATTCACATCTATTTCACAATAATTATCTTTTCTAGGGATACTTTCTCCCCGGCCAGCCATCCCGAACGTAGCACCGTAAAACTTTTTCACATCCTTTTTAAGACCCGTACCATAAGCATTACGTGAAGTATCTCCAATTGCTTCTTTTAAAGCTTGTGTATTAAAACCGAAACCATATGCCGGCATACTCATTCCTCCCCAGTATTCTATATGATATCCACGAGTAAAACCAAGATGTTTACTGTCATTAAGCCACCAGGGAGTATAAAGGTGCATACCCCCCACTCCATCTTCGTTATAGCGCTCCCGGTCCATTAATTTAGGAATAAAACCTCCTCGTGAAGAACCTGTAGAATCATGCAAATATTTCCCTACTACTTCACTGGAGTTAGCAAGACCATTAGGATGTTGAGAAGATTTGGAATTAAGTAGAATTCGGGCAGAGCTACAAGCACTGGCAGCTAATATTACCACTTTAGCTTTAATTTCGTAATCTTTTAAATTTTCTTTATTTATATAAGAAACCCCGGTAGCTTCCCCCTCACCGTTGGTCAATACTTCTCGAACCATAGCATTAACATACAAATCTACATTTCCTGTCTCTGTAGCCGGTTTTACAAGCACTGATGATGATGAAAAATCGGCGTATGCCATACAGGATCTTGAGCATTGGTTACAAAAAAAACAGGCTCCTCTTTCCTTATTAACAGGCTTGGTAAGTATAGACAAACGTGAGGGAATCATAGGGATACCGGCTTTTGTAGCACCTTTTTTAATATACAACTCGTGAAGTCTTGGTTTTGGAGGAGGTAAAAAGAACCCGTCTGGTTCGTTTGGAAGGTTTTCTTTAGTACCAAATACTCCTATTAACTTATCAACTTTATCATAATAAGGTTTCACATCTTCATAACCTATGGGCCAATTATCGCCTTTGCCATCAAAATCCTTTCTTTTAAAGTCTAAAGGACCAAAACGCAAGGAAATACGTCCCCAATGGTTGGTTCTTCCCCCTAGCATCCTGGAGCGAAACCATGAAAATTCGGTGTTATTATTTTGGGTATAGGGTTCACCTTCTAATTCCCAACCACCATAAGCCATATCAAAATCACCAAAAGGCCTGGTACTACC
>NZ_JAEHNY010000014.1:0-114056 GCF_016236975.1 Salegentibacter maritimus | reverse complement strand
AAAATTATTTGTATCGTTTTTCTTGCGAAAAACGTACGCGCTGTCAATTCAATAAATCAATGAACTTCTTCTCAGTAAACAGTATTTAGTAGATAGTTGGCAGTTTAAAAACCAACCCTCCAGCACCATCACTGAAATTGTCTTACAAAAACCAAAGGAATCGAACCTTTCTTATATAACGCCCCGTCCGGCAGTTTCTTTTTCAATATTTTTAGGAACTTGTTTCCGCTGTAAGCGGCTGCAAATATACAATGCTTTTTCTTTATCAACCAAATATTTTTTAGAAAAATTTTAAGTTTTTTTTGAAAGCTTTACCCGATTAAAAGAACTTAAAAACAACAACAATTTTTATTAAAATCCTTCGCTGTTTTTGCGGCTGCAAATATACAACCTCTTTTGAATCTGACAAGCAAAAAATAAAGTTTTTTTTACTTTTATTTTTTTGAGCTTTCTTAGCCCTAAAAACATCGTAATCCCAGTATGTAATGAACTTCTTAACTTAGAACCCCAAACCTCTTGTGGCGCAAAGCGGGTGCAAATATACTGCTGTTTTTTAGATGCGCAACAATATTCTTCAAATTTAATTACTTTTCAGGATTTCATACAAAATACACAAATCACATCCCAAATTCACCATAATCTAGAGGCTTTACAAAGAAATTTAACATTCAATAGGTTAAAATAACAGACGAATAAAATAACTTCAACAGAAAAACTAGAGAAAAAAGTTCCAAACAACGCCAAAACGCACCTGGAAATCCATATAAGGATAGCGTGGCGCTACAAAATTATTATTCTTATCGATTAAAGAATTTAAATGTTGCAGCTTAAAAAAGATACGAGTTTGATCTACCTTTCCATTAAAAAAGAAATCGACAACCGGATAATTACCAAATTCGGATGAGTTCTGCACATAAAATTCAGCTAGCACAGGATCGTAGGCATTCATATTATATTTTGTAAAATATTTAAATGTAAATCCGGTTTGTAAATATAGTGCCTTGTCAAACCACTCGTCTT
Organism: Salegentibacter maritimus; assembly: GCF_016236975.1. Classification (NCBI taxonomy): domain Bacteria; kingdom Pseudomonadati; phylum Bacteroidota; class Flavobacteriia; order Flavobacteriales; family Flavobacteriaceae; genus Salegentibacter; species Salegentibacter maritimus. Next base: position 113,036 of record NZ_JAEHNY010000014.1, on the reverse strand, counting down.
TATAATATATGCTGTTACGAGTCACAAATTCAGGCAGGTTTAATACAGAAGCACCATCTAATACATTTTGATACATCAAGGTATTATCTATTGCAAACAGACCAAAGTCAAAATCTTTACTAGCTTTTATTTTAAAATACCTAACCTGGTCTTTGGACTGAAAAGGCTTCACTAAAGAATCTTCCCCTTCGGAAAAATAGGTATAATTCTGAATTTGCGTTAACCGGGCACTTACATCGAGCAATTTTTCAGAACTTAACTCACCATATAGACTCTGAGTATTTATATTATCAAAATCGTTTTGCCAATTATAATTCACATAATTACTTTGGTAAAGCAGAAAATTATAGTTTGGCATATGACTGTTTTGATTAAACCCAAATTGCAGCCTATTTTCTTCATCAAGGCTGTAACCGGCCTGTGCTTCAAAATAGCTTCCTGTAAAATCGCCGGCTAAATTAAGCATAGCATCTGCCTGTACGTCAAATCCACCTATTTTCTTCTTATATTCACCACCCACAGCATAATTTACTCCGGTAAGTTTATTATTAATGGTGTCATTTTCCCGAATATAAAAAGTTTTATATCCGTATTCAAAAGTTTTAATAGCAGCTTTCGCCTTTACCTCCCCTAAAGTTTTATTAGACCACTGTACATAGCCCTCATTATAAAACTCGGTTAACCGAACACGATCCCTTAAATTTGTTTGCTGAAAAGAAGGACCAAAAATCATATTTGCTGCATTGGTTTGAGAGAAATCAAACTTCTTATAATCGTGGTTAAAGATATGCCCCACTTTTAATGTATTTGAGGATAAGGAATCTGATTTAGCAAGATTATAATAATGGTTCAGATAAAAACGCTTGCCATATAAGGTGCTTTCCGCATCCTCAAAATTCATCTGTAAAAGAGAGCGATCTTCAAACTCCTCTTCCTTATCTATATATTGTTGAAGTGCTAAATCTGAAAGTCCACCATTCTCCTGATTCAATAAGTTATGCGAAACAAAATGTGTTCTTAAATGATATTTTCTATCTAAAGTTCTATAGTTAAGCCCGAATCTAAAAATACCGGTACTGGTAAGAATGTTCTGATATCTGCCCAAAGCACGTACTCCCTTATACCCTACTGAAAAGTTTAACCTTTCAGAAGTATTCATGGTAAACAAAACATCTAATTGTTGCCCCTGCTCCGGTACTGTTTTAAAATAGGCCTCGGTGAAGGGTGTAGGTACATGATAATACTTAATATCTTCAATATCGAAAAAGTTATAATGCCTGGCTTGCGCACCAAATTCAGGATATAATTTTTTGGCTTCAAAATCCATCCCAAGTTTATTATATGGTCGTCCTGTATTGGCAAAGGGAAGTAATTCGAAATTATCTTTTCGGCGATAATTGAATTTATAATCTTTTTCTATAGTAAGCGTAGTGTCTATAAAAGTAGTATCGTTTGCTAAAGAAATTATTTTATAATCTGAGATTGGAGGTTTAATAGTGTCTTCTTTCTTGCCTGCTTGTTCCGCATTTTGCCCCCCGGGACCGGCAGAAAGTTTAGTTTGTGAAATTCCTATAAAAGGAATTAAGAGAAAAACGAATAATATAACCTTCATTAAATACAATTTGCAACAAAGTTATATTATTTCAAAAACATGTACTTACAAAGTGCGATTTAAAATAAATCCAGGTTAGCTTAAAGCTAACCTGGATTTAACATCTTAATTTCCTTTAAAAAATTCATTATAATAATAAAAAAAGCCCCCGTTAAATCGGAGGCTTTTTTATAATTATTAATTTTCCAGACTATTATTCATTTTGAGTATTAATGGCCGGGTTATAAAGAATTTCTTCTTCCGGAATTTCGAAAGTAAGTTCTTCAGCATTGTAAGGAATTGGATCGCCAACAAAAGATAGATGGTTTGCCCCTCTTACGACAGTCGCTTTGTTTCTCTTCATAGCTAAATAAGATTTTCCTTCACCCCAAAGCTCAATTCGAGTTTGAAGATAAATTTCATCCAGAAGATCTTGTCCAGAAAGACCGTCAAGATAGCTAGTATCATCCAATCTTTCAGCTAGAAGTGTCGATAAAGCCATTCTCGCTTCAGCATCCATATCAAGGTTCGCAGCTGCTTCAGCATTTAATAAATACATCTCGGCAATTCTCATATATACCAAATCTAAAGTAATAACCTGAGAGGGCCCTCTTGGCACTCTTTGAGGATCGAAAAACTTACCCCAAGGTTGTAGGTGGTTTGAAGACTCTGGGTTATTCAAAAATTGATTTTTTCTCACATCATTAGCAGGAATTTGAGCAAATAAATCAGCATCTATAGCTTTATAGTCTCCATAACCGGCATAACTATAAGAGAAATAATCCATTTGTCCCCACCAGGAAAGAAGACCAACTCCAGAATCTGTGGTGAGGTCTACACCCCACATCCATCCAGGCGTATTCACATCGTTAAATCCGCCTCCGGTTGGGTTATTTACATCATCATCGGTTCTGTCTGCCCTAGCAACTTCTTCTTCCGTCATTATTGTAAAAGGACTATTTGCTATAATATCGTCAGTTAAATCCTTCACTTCTTGCCATCTGTCTCCTTGTGCAGCTAAAACATAAGCTAAAATCCCTTGGGCCACCTGCTTATTAATCTGATTTTTAGCGGATCTATTGAAACCATCCAATAAAGAAATGGCTGAGTTTAAATCACTTTCCATTTGCTCATAAATTACAGAAGCAGCCACTTTTGGCCCGTTTTCATCCTCTGGCAAAAGATAAATTGGTAATATCTCTTGACTTGGATTATAAGAGTTTTGGTAGTATTGAGCCAGGTAAAAATAAGAATGTGCTCTCATTGCTTTTGCCTGACCGAGGATATACTTGTTTTCATCGGTTTCAGGAATAGCATCATTCCCTCCAACAGCCGCAATCACTAAATTTGCTGAACGAACAAGTCGATAGTAATACCTCCATGGCATGTAATTCCTTTGATTTGTAAAATCTAAAGGTGCCTGAAACTCGGTAATACCTGACCTATACCAACCAAATGAACTCACAGAAAGCGCCACATCTCCGGAAAGCATATCTCCAAAAATATCGTAGCCCTTTTGTCCAAAATCGTCGTGATTTGTTGTACCACCAGATCCATCTTCAAATTGCAAAGAATAAATACCCGTTAAAGTTCCGGCAAGCACATCAGCATTAGTTTCACCAGCCTCCGAAACCTGTTCTTGCGTTAAAAATTCCGAAGGCTCCTTTTCAAGAAAGTCTTCACTACATCCCACTAATGCAAGTAGTGTAGATGACAGCAATGTTATTTTAAATATATTTTTCATATCGTATTCTTTTATTTTTAAAATTTAACCCTTACTCCTGCAGTAACTGTAGTTAGTGGAGCGTATAAACGACGTCCCGAATTAGCATCTTCCGCAGTATTTGGAAGGAATCCTTCTCTAGCAGTTTTCACATAAAGGTTGTCACCAGAAACATAAAGGTTTACATACTTAATTCCGATGTTTCCAAACATTTCTTCCGGAATGGTATACCCCAACCTTACATTGTTTAATGCAATATAATCTGTACTTGTTACAAATCGATCTGAAGTGGAGGTTACATTGGTATAAGCATTATCTGATAATGCAGGAACGCTTGTTTGATCTCCAGGGTTTTGCCATCTATTTAAGATATCGCTATGATAGTTATTACCAACAGCACCAAAACGGTCGCTCATTAATTCAGCATACTGATAATCAATCGCGTGCCCTCCAAGACTATATACTAGCTGCGCACCAAAATTAAAGTTTTTCCAGTTACCGCTTAATCTCATACCTCCTCTAACATCTGGAATAGCAGACTTACCGATATATTTTTGAGTAGCATTAGCATATGTATCAGTAATTTGTCTTTCTACATTAGCATCTGGGTTATCATTTAAATAAACCGGCATATTTTGAATCGCATCTTCACCGTCATCAAAAGTTCCATTAGAATTGGCATCATTAAAATATTGATACCATTGAGGAGCTCCATTGTCTGGGTTTACACCGGCATACTCTCTGGTATAAATTTCGAAAATTGACCTTCCTTCAGAATAGGCAAATGGCGCATTTGAAGGATCCAGAATTCTTTCCTCTCCTGTAGATGGATCTAAAGGCATTCTAGTGATTTCATTTTCTAAAAGTTCTCCATTCACACTAAGATCCAAGTTAAAATCTTTAGTTTGAACTATATGCCCTGTTAAATTAAATTCTAAACCGGCATTTCTTAAATCCCCGTCATTTACAGTTATAACAGCAATACCCTGAGACGGCCCTACTCTACGTTGGAAAATCTGGTCTGTTGTATTCTTAATATAATAATCTATGGCACCGTCTAACCATCTCCCCAGACCAAATTCTGTACCTATCTGAAACATTTCAGAAGTTTCCCAGGTAAGATCTGGGTTACCATTGGCTAAAGTTGAAAGAGAAATCTCATCGTTAAGGTTATTTATACTGTAAGTATCATAACCTGGATAGTAGATAGGATCACCATCAGCATCCGTTTGAGCCTCATCTCCGGTAATACCGTAAGAAGCTTTTAACTTAAGGAAAGAAATCAGGTCGCTATTAGCTAAGAAATCTTCATTAGAAGCTACCCATGCAGCACCAACAGATCCAAAAGTACCCCACTTTTCATTCACAAATCGAGACGAACCGTCGCGACGCACAGAACCTGTAAGGTAATACGTATCTAAGTAGTTATAATTAACCTGACCAAAGTAAGATTCAATAGATCTTCCTTCATTATACCCTGTAGCCGGACTTGCTGCTACTACATAGTTGTTTAATTCATAAATATCGGCAGCAACAGCCTTAGTTTTAAAAGCATCATTGTAATTCAACTCGAAGTCATTAGATTCGTGTGCTACTAAAGCATCTACACTATGATCTCCAAATTGATTTTCGTAACGCAATAACTGTAAAAAGTTAGTTGTTAATCTTTCAGTATCTACTTTAAATAAGGTACCACCATCACCCTGTGCAGTTCCGTAGAATGGGTTATCTGCACTCGTGTATCTATCCATAGAGTACTGAGCCCCAAATTTTGTTTCAAAAGTAAGGTGATCGGTAAGTGTGAAATCTAAAGCAAAGCTTCCGTTCAATTCGTGCCTATCTGTATGTACATAATCATACAAAGCAGAACCTACCGGGTTTAACCCGTCTGATTGTGGTCTGGTTCTAAAACCTGAGAAACTACCATAGTCGTATTGGAATCCTCCATAAATAGGATCCGGCACTTTCTCTCCCTGGTCATCTCTTAAAAATACCCCAAAGATAGGAGCTGTTTTATCAGCAAATTCAAATACGTTTTCAGAACCTACGGTTTGACCATTCTCCATTTGCTCTGAATAAGCATACCCAATATTGGCTGCTACATTTAACCATTCTTTCACCTGAGACTTTAGGTTTAAACGAGTGGTATATCTGTCATATCCAGTATTAACAGCATAACCATTATCATTTAGGTAACCGGCAGAAGCAAAATAAGAAGTTTTTTCGTTTCCACCACCAAAGCGAACGTTAGCTTCGGTTCTAATAGCCGCATCAAATGTTGCATCTTCATATAGTTCTGGAGTATACTTTCTGGTAACCCCATTTCTAACCATACGGGTATCTGGATTAATCAATTCTGAAGCAGAATTTACATTCCACAGGTTATATCCTGCCGGAACATAGTTATCAGAAAACAACCTGGCATTTGCATATTCCACGGGGTTACCTTCTGCATCTCCTGTAATAACACCACGGTTGTAAATACCTTCCCAAACTAAACCAATATACTTTTCTGGAGACTTAATCACATTATATCTGGGAATTACCTGGTCGTTCACACCAGTTTTTACGTCTACCTCAATATAATCTTCACCAGAAGTTCCTGTTTTGGTAGTAATTAAAATAACCCCGTTCGCACCACGCGAACCATAAATTGCAGTCGCAGTAGCATCTTTTAACACGGTAGTTGTCTTGATATCTGCCGGGTTAATGGAGTTAATACTCCCAGAAAAAGGAACACCATCCACTACATATAATGGGTCACGGTTTCCGTTTACAGAACCAAAACCTCTAATTCTAATAGTAGAAGCAGTACCCGGCTGTCCTGAAGTATTAATTACATTCACACCCGCAACTTCTCCTGCTAAGGCCTGAGAAACGTTAGCAAAGTTTTTCGTTTCCAGGTTTTCTGTATCAATTGTGGTGGCCGAACCAGCAAAAGACTGGCGAGTTGCGGTACCATAACCTACCACTACCACCTCATCTAATGCAGCTGCATCTGCACCAAGTGTAATATCGTAAACATCAGCTTCACCTATAGTAACCTCTTGATTGCTAAAGCCAACATAACTAAATGTTACCACTGCACCAACGTCTACAGAAAGATTATACTCTCCATCAAAATTGGTTTGTGTCCCATTTGTCGTACCCTTTTCAATAACATTTACCCCGGGCAAGGGCAAACCATCTTCATCGATAACCGTACCGGTTATCACTTTTTCCTGTGCAAACGTAAATTGCACTACAAACGCCAATAATAGCGTAAGCATTCCATGTAATTTGTTTTTCATTATTGTTTAAATTTGAATTAGCCTACGCCAAAAATCATAATAAAATCTTAATAAAACAAATGATTTTTAAATTGAATCATCTTTTAATTTCATTAGACATCTTTAAAAGATACAAAAAACCAAGTCCTCAAACAGCCATTTATTTAAGAATTCAATAAAAAAACACAACTTTTCAAAACATCAATAAATTTACATTTCACCTGTTTTATCACCTAAAAAGTCTTTTTACAAAGAATTTACTATGCATGCCTTGTATTTTTTTAAACAGATTATTTACACAAATGACTAAAAAGAGAATAATAGTTTTGCTTAAAACCCCGATTCTTCCAATTTTTGCAGTATGCTAAAAATGTTCGACCTTCCCTGTTCAGTTGCAGGTACCGATGAAGCCGGTAGAGGCTGCCTGGCAGGCCCTGTAACTGCTGCCGCAGTAATACTTCCAAAAAATTTTAAAAGCACATTACTAAACGATTCTAAACAAACCAGAGAAGGAGACCGCAATAAGCTTAGAGAAATTATTATAAATGAGGCTATTTCTTATAGTATTGAGCATGTATATATGGAGGAAATTGACAAACTAAATATACTGAACGCCTCTATTTTAGCTATGCATCGTGCCATAGAAAACCTAGACTGCGATCCGGAATATATTATTGTAGATGGTAATAAATTTAAACCCTTTCGTAATATTCCCCACGAGTGCATAATAAAAGGAGATGCTAAGTTTTTTAGTATTGCTGCAGCTTCAATTTTAGCAAAAACCGCCCGTGATGAATTTATGAAGGAAATACACCTGGAATTTCCAGCATATAACTGGAATAGAAATAAAGGCTACCCCACAAAAGAGCACCGGCAAGCCATAAGAGAACACGGCAGCACGCCTTATCACAGAAAAAGTTTTAAACTCTTGCCAGAGCAACTTAAACTTAGCCTATAACTTTTATATTTGTTAAAAATTCTGCTATTCCATGAAGAAAACCGTCTTCGCATTTTTAAGTATTTTATTTTTTATTTCCTGCCAGACCCGGGAAACAGAGAAGAACCCTATTAATTATATTCCTAGAAATGCCGCGGTAATTATTCAAACTCCCAATTTAAAACTATTTCAACAGCAAGTAACTTCACTTTCTTTTTTGGAGGAAAACTCTATAAGCGCTATTACTAAACTCAATAAAGATTTGGGTTTTCTTAAATACGCCGATAGCATAACGGAAAGTATTATTGCTATATCTGTTTCAAAACAGCAAAATTTTAATTATAGCATTATAAGTAAACAGCAGCCCAATTTTAAGTTAGATTCTATCTCAAATAAAGCTGTAGAAAACATAAAGTCTGAGGGCGTAACCTATCAAAAACTAAATTTAGAAGGAAGTGAGTTTTTTATATCTGACGGAGGCAGCCCATTTATTATTTCAAATTCGGAAAGCCAATTAAGGCAAATTTTAAATAAGGAAAACCTGCTACAAAATAAAAGTTTTACCAAAACCTATAAGGCAATTTCACCTAAAGCAACTTCCCTTATTATAAATCATAATCAACTTAATGAATTTCAGAAAAATTTATTTCCGAACATAAAAATGGAGAGCTTGAAAAATTATGCCGGTTGGAGTGCTGTAGATATCGAGTTATCTAAAAATGGAATTTCATTCAACGGACTTAGCATTGCGAACCATAAAGAGAACCTCCATAAAATTCTCGCAAACACCCAGCCTGTTTCTATCGATTTCCCGACAATTGTTCCTAAAAATTCAGGAGGTTTCATTGTTTTGGGCTACCAAAAACCGAAAATTTTTCTTCAGAATTTAAAAGAATTTAAACAGGACAGTATAGAAAAAAGAGAAGATGAACTTTTACTAAATACCCGGGAAGCAGGAATCATCTTTGGAGAAGAAAATTCGGTTTTAGCATTAAAAACACTGGTAACCACTGACGCAACCGACTTGATTGCCGGATACGCAAACCTGGAGGAGAATTATCGAGACTTCCCTATATATAAGGTATCCCAACCCCATATTTTTAAAAAGCTTTTCACGCCTTTCCTTCAGGCAAACAATACTAATTTTGTAGCGGCAATAGACCAATTTCTTGTATTTGGCAAGACTGCATCAGAGCTTCGTGACCTCATAGCCAATTATGTAAATAAGAATACCATGGCACATGAAGAGCATTATACAAATAGCATTCAAAAATTAGCAGAAGAATCTTCTATCCTCATAGCCGGAAATACAACTTTATTAAAAAGCAGGTTAGCAAAGGCTGTCTCTAAAGAACTTAGAGACGAGATGAAAAATTTAAATTTTGGCGATCATAAAATAGCAATCCTACAATTGGTAGAAGAGGATGGTTTTGCGCATATACATGGTAATTTTGAAAGCCAAAAGACACAAAACACTTTAGCAAATAAAGCTAAAGAAATACTTTCGCTTAGCATGGAGGCCGAATTGCTTACAGAGCCGGTTTTAGTAAAAAACCATCTAAACAATCAAATGGATATTGCGGTTCAGGATATAAACAACACGCTTTATCTTATTTCTAACAAAGGAAGCATTTTCTGGAAGAAAAAACTTAAAGGCCCTATTTTAGGAGAAATACAGCAGGTAGATCTTTTTAAAAACGGAAAGTTTCAGCTTGCTTTCGCCACTCCTTATTCTATAGAGGTGCTAGACAGAAATGGGAATACGGTAAAACCATTTCCATTAAAATTTCAGGATGAAATTACACAGCCACTTTCCTTATTCGACTATGACACCAACAGGAAATATCGTTTTTTAATTACCCAGAAAGATGAAGTTTTTATGTATGATAAAAACGGAAAAAGCGTTAAAGGTTTCGATTTCAGAAAGACAAAATCTGAAATTTTACAGGCTCCAAAACATTTACGAATTCAATACAAGGATTATATTGTATTCCCTGAAGCATCGGGTAAACTCAATATTTTAAGTCGTCAGGGAAAGCATAGGGTAAACGTAAAGGAAACCATAGATTTTTCTAAGAATAAATGGTACGAATTTGAAAACGATTTTGTTTCAACCAATACCGAAGGAAATCTTGTAAAAGTAAATCAAAAGGGCGTTGTAAGCACAAAAAGAACCAATTTTAAAGAAAACCATAGCGTTAGCGCACTGCCAAATCTATTGGTTAGTCTATCAGAAAACATTTTAAAAATCAAGGGAAAAGAGATAAGCCTGGATTACGGGTTATACACCGAGCCTAAAATTTTCCTGGTGAACAATAAATACTATATCAGCCTAACCGATTTACAAAGTCAGAAAGTATATGTATTTGATAGTAATGCAGTTCTTCTTCCCGGTTTTCCAGTTTATGGGACTACGGGCATCGATATAAACAATGCCAACGTAGATCAAGGTCCGGAATTTGTGGTAAAAGGAGGTGAAAAAGAGGTATTGCTTTATAAATTCTAATTAAACTGAGCTTCAAAAAGTTCAGCAAAATGTTTTAAAACTTTCTCCTGAACTTCGCCTAAAGAAATTTCCTTTTTTCCGAGTTCTACATTTAAAGATGTAACGGCTTTGCCTTCTATTCCGCAGGGAATAATATGGTCAAAATAACCCAAATCTGCATTTACGTTTAGGGCAAACCCGTGCATTGTGACCCAGCGACTGGCACGAACTCCCATAGCACATATTTTCCGGGCAAAAGGAGTTCCAACATCCAGCCAAACTCCGGTTTCACCATTACTTCGCTCTGCTTTTAAGCCATACTCGGCCAGCGTACGTATTATGGTTTCTTCAAGAAACCGCAGGTATTTATGGATATCGGTAAAAAAATTATCGAGATCTAGAATTGGATACCCCACCAATTGCCCGGGCCCGTGGTAGGTAATATCGCCACCTCGATTAATTTTATAATAACTGGCTTGTTTTTTCTCTAATTCAGCTTCAGAAATAAGCAAATTCTTTATATCGCCGCTTTTTCCCAGGGTATACACGTGAGGATGCTCTACCATCAGCAAATAATTGGGCGTTTTTTCATTTAAATTTTGCCGCCTATTTTTAATTTTAAGGTCTAGAATTTCCTTAAAAAGCTTTTCCTGGTAATCCCAGGTTTCTTTATAATCTTTATAGCCTAAGTTTTGCAAATTTACCTGCTTATTCATACGTCTTTTTTGGGATTATTAAGAATAATAAGTGCGGCTATCACTCCGGGAACCCACCCTAAAACGGTAAGTATCAAAACAATTAAAATAGAGCCACACCCACGATCGTAAACGGCCAGGGGTGGAAACAAAATAGAAAGAATAACACGCCAAACACTCATTTATCTATAAGTCTTACCAATTTATTTTGCAAAGATATGATTATAAATAGAGAAAACTTCTTAGATCACTAGCTATCCAGTTTTAATAAGCTATACTACTGCAACCGCGGGGGCAAAGCACTTATAAAGTAGAAAATAACTGTGCATACAGTAAGCTTCCTATATGTAAAGTTAATTAACCGGAAAATGGCCAGTATAGCATTAATTTAAAGTCATAAAATTCTGGCATATATCCCGTTGGTTGGTAGCCACATACTCACTATATTTGCACTCGTTTTGCAAGAGTAGAAGTAGTTTCTGAGAAATTTTGAAATCGTCATTCTGAATTTATTTCAGAATCTAAGACATAAATAGTCACTATCACGTTAGAAGCTGGAACAAGCCCGCCTGACCGGATGGACAGGTTCAGCTTGACGAAATTAAACTTTACAGACAACTTCAAGAATCGAAAAAATATTTTATAATTCCGAGGGGAATCTCGGAAAATCAAACCCTTAATGAGGGATACATCAAATTACGAGTATGCAATTATCTGAACAGGAAACAGTAAGAAGAGAGAAGCTTTCGGCTTTAAGAAAGGCAGGTATTAACCCGTATCCGGCAGATTTATTCCCGGTTAAGGATACCAGTAAAGACATTAAAGAAAACTTTGAGGAAGGCAAGAAAATAGTGATGGCCGGTAGGCTAATGTCCCGTCGTATCCAGGGGAAAGCCTCTTTTGCCGAAATTCAGGACTCTAAAGGAAGAATACAGGTTTATTTTAACCGCGATGAAATATGTACCGGTGAAGATAAAAGTAAGTATAACGATATCTATAAAAAATTGCTAGACATTGGCGATTTTATAGGTATTGAAGGAGAACTGTTTAAAACCCAGGTTGGGGAAAAGACCGTTATGGTAAAAGATTTTACTTTACTTAGCAAGTCGCTTCGCCCACTTCCGCTTCCTAAAACCGATAAAGAAGGAAATACTCATGATGGTTTTACCGACCCGGAACACCGCTATCGCCAGCGCTATGCCGATTTAGCAGTGAACCCAAAAGTAAAGGAGATCTTTGTAAAAAGAACCAGGTTGTTCAACGCCATGCGAAACTTCTTTAATGAAAGAGAATATTTTGAAGTAGAAACACCCATCTTACAGTCTATTCCCGGGGGTGCTGCCGCAAGACCATTTGTTACGCACCACAATGCTTTAGATATCCCACTATACCTTAGAATTGCCAACGAATTATACCTAAAAAGGCTAATTGTTGGTGGATTTGACGGGGTTTATGAATTTTCTAAAAACTTTAGAAATGAAGGAATGGATAGAACCCATAATCCTGAATTTACCGCGATGGAAATTTATGTAGCCTATAAAGACTACAACTGGATGATGGATTTTACCGAAAAACTACTGGAACATTGTGCCCTGGCAGTAAACAATACTACCGAAGCTGTTTTTGGCGAACATAAAATAGACTTTAAAGCGCCCTACAAGCGCGTAACCATGACCGATTCTATCAAAGAATTTACCGGCTTTGATATTACCGGAAAATCTGAAGCTGAAATTAGAAAAGCAGCGGAAGATATGGGTATTGAAGTAGATGAAACCATGGGTAAAGGGAAGCTTATTGATGAGATTTTTGGTGAAAAATGCGAAGGAAATTATATCCAGCCCACCTTTATTACCGACTATCCCAAAGAAATGAGCCCGCTTTGTAAAGAGCATCGTGAAAATCCTGACCTGACCGAGCGTTTTGAACTAATGGTATGCGGAAAAGAAATTGCCAATGCATATTCTGAATTAAATGACCCTATAGACCAACGCGAGCGTTTTGAAGAACAATTGAAGCTTGCCAAAAAAGGAGACGATGAAGCTACCGAATTTATAGACCAGGATTTCTTAAGGGCCCTGGAATATGGAATGCCCCCAACCTCTGGTTTAGGTATTGGAATGGACCGTTTAATTATGTTCTTAACCAATAATCAATCTATCCAGGAAGTATTGTTTTTCCCACAAATGAAACCTGAAAGAAAAGCTGTTGAACTTAATGAAGACGAAAAAGCAGTATTTCAGCTATTAAAAAGTGACGAAATTCACGACCTTGATAGCATAAAAAACAAATCTGGTTTAAGTAATAAAAAATGGGACAAAACTCTAAAATCGCTTAGAAAACATAAGATGATAGATGTTTATAAGAAAGATGAGGCTATGAAGATTAAAGCAGTTTAAAGTTAAAAAAATAAATTACTTAGGTTCAACAAGCGTTAAATTAGATATATTTTAACTTCGCTTTAAACCTTTTTAAGATAATTGAGTCAAAAGATCACCAAATGGTGGTCTTTTTTCGTTTTTTAGCTACCGCTAATGAAAATCTATCATTTCAAATTAATCACACAAACCAAAATTCAATTTATGACCAAACGATTAACGTATAAGCTCTTATTAGTGGCTTTATCAGTTTCGGTTTCCAGTTGTGGAATTTTTCAGCCCAAATCTACGGCTGATAGCTCCAAAAAAGAAGCCTCAAAAAAGAAAGGTGATTTCGAGCCTTACGCAAAAGTAATCACTAAAGATGCCAAAAGCGACCCAGGTTTATTCACCGTTCACCGGGTAGACGATAAATATTTTTACGAAATCCCCGATAGCCTGTTTAACCGCGAGATGCTTACCGTTACGAGGATTGCCAAAACAGCTACAGGAATTGGTTTTGGCGGTGGAAAACAAAACACCCAGGTACATCGTTGGCAGAAAAAAGACGGCCACGTTCTTTTAAGGGTTGTTTCTCACGAAATATATGCTGCAGATTCTTTACCGGTTCACGAAGCCGTAGTTAACTCTAATTTCGAGCCGGTTTTACAGCGTTTTCCTATAAAAACTGTAGGTAAAGACTCGGTTAATAAATCAACCGTAATTGAAGTTACCGATCTTTACACCAAAGATGTTAAGGCCCTTGGATTAAGAGATGGTTCCAGGAAACAATACAAAGTTTCTCGATTAGATGATAGCCGCTCATATATAGATACCATTCGCAGTTACCCTGAAAATATTGAGGTAAGGCACGTAAAAACCTATAATGCCGGAGAACCACCTTCTAACGCCAGTACCGGCTCAATATCTTTAGAGTTCAGCAATTCTATGATTTTGCTTCCAAAAGAACCTATGAAACGTCGTTATTTTGACCAACGCGTAGGTTGGTTTGCCCGCGGACAGGTAGATTATGGGCTGGATGCACAAAAAAGTAAAGAAGTAAAGTACCTGGATCGTTGGAGACTTGAAGTTAAAGAGGAAGACAGGGAAAAATTTAAAAATGGCGAACTGGTAGAACCAAAAGAGCCTATTGTTTATTATGTAGATCGCGCTACGCCTAAAAAATGGATTCCTTATATTAAACAGGGAATCGAAGACTGGCAGGTTGCTTTTGAAGAAGCCGGTTTTAAGAATGCGATTATCGCTAAAGACCCACCCACAAAAGAAGAAGATCCAGATTGGAGCCCCGAAGATGTAAGATACTCTGTAGTGCGCTATCTGGCTTCTCCTATTCCCAATGCCAACGGCCCACACGTTAGTGACCCACGTTCTGGAGAGATCTTAGAATCAGACATTAACTGGTACCACAATGTAATGACCCTCCTTAGAAACTGGTTCTTTGTACAAACTGCAGCTATCAATGAAGATGCCCGTGGTGTAGAATTTGAAGATGAAGTAATGGGTAGATTAATAAGGTTTGTTTCTTCCCACGAAGTTGGGCATACCCTGGGCCTTCCCCATAATATGGGAAGTAGCGTTGCTTATGCAGTTGAAGATCTTCGTGATCCTGAATTTACTGCCAAGTACGGGACGGCACCCTCTATTATGGACTACGCCCGTTTTAATTATATCGCACAACCCGAAGATGGTGACGTAGCTTTAATGCCAGATATTGGACCTTACGATAAATACTCTATTGAGTGGGGTTACCGCCCAATTTTAGATAAAACGGCAAAAGAAGAAAAAGAAATTCTAGACCAATGGATCCTGGAAAAGGCCGACAATCCATTATATAGATTTGGAAGCCAGCAAAGTGGTGGAGTGATAGACCCTAGCTCTCAGACCGAAGACCTTGGCGATGACGCAGTATTGGCAAGTGAATACGGAATCAAAAACCTGAAACGAATTATGCCAAAATTGATTGAGTGGACTGCCGAAGACGGTAAAAACTACGATGACCTGGATGATTTGTACGGCCAGGTTTTAAGTCAGTTTAACCGTTATATGGGGCACGTAACCGCCAATATTGGTGGAGTTTATGAATACTATAAAACTTACGACCAGGAAGGTGCTGTTTATTCTCACGTTTCAAAAGAAAAGCAAAAAGAAGCGATGAGCTTTTTGCACGATCAACTTTTTGAAACCCCCGAATGGATGATAGACCAGGAAATTTTCAATAAAATCCAATTTGACGGACAGGTAGAACGCCTTAGCAATATGCAGGAACGCACACTTAAAAACCTTCTTGATTTTGGAAGAATGGCCCGTTTAATGGAAAATGAGGAAATAAATGATGCTAAAGCATACGGCCTAATTGATATGATGAGCGACCTAAGAAAGGGTATTTGGAGCGAAGTTTATGCAGGACAGAACATAGATCGTTACCGCAGAAACCTGCAACGTGCTTATATAGAGCGTATGGAATATTTAATGACGCAGGAGCAAAGCGCCATTCCATCAAGATACAGAAGCTGGATATCCCGAAGCGACATAGATGTTGCCCAAAGTGATATTCGTCCTGTGGTAAGAGGAGAGCTTAAAACACTTCGAAACCAAATTAGAAGAGTCGCTAATAGTGGAGATCGTTTAACCAGATACCATCTTCAGGATGCTTTAGAAAGAATAGATTTAATTTTAAACCCCATCAAATAATTCTAAGATTTTTTGATTTGTTCGTTTTTAAAACCACCGTAAAAAGACGGTGGTTTTTTTATTTCTGTTTTTAAACCTTTTTAAATTCTATTAGTCTAAGTATTAAAAAGCACCAAATTGCTATGAAAAAGATTTTTTAGTGACTTGAAAATACTGAAAATTTATTAAGGTGCTTAGTTTTGGTTAATTGGTTGAGTTTGTTTGAATTTTAACACGAGAGCAGTAATAGAAATACCGAAAATCTAAATTTTATATCTAAGCTAATAAAATTTTAGGGTCTATTCTGCTCTCTTTTTTTCAGACTAAAGTTTAGCTTAATCTTTTTTTGACTTTTTCCTTCTTAAAACCCCTATAAACTTTAGCTGTTATAATTTATTGCAAACTGGCGCTTTTTAAGCGTAGTGCATTTGCAATTACTGAAACCGAACTAAAACTCATTGCCAAAGCGGCGATCATTGGGGATAGTAAAAGTCCAAAAACCGGGTACAAAACCCCTGCTGCAATTGGTACGCCTAGCGTATTGTATATAAGAGCAAAGAATAGATTTTGTTTAATGTTAAGCATTACCTTTTTACTTAGTAATTTCGCCTTCTTTACTGCTTTTAAATCTCCTTTCACAAGGGTTATTTCTGCGCTTTCTATCGCCACATCGGTACCGGTTCCCATTGCAATACCAATGTTGGCCTGGGCCAAGGCAGGCGCATCATTTATTCCATCTCCGGCCATAGCCACTTTTTTACCTTCTTGTTGAAGTTTTTTCACTTCATTCTGCTTATCTTCAGGCAACATACCGGCCTTAAACCCGGTTAGGCCAAGTTCTTCGGCAACCGATTTGGCTGTTTTCTCATTATCTCCGGTAAACATATAAACCTTAACACCTTCATCCATCAAAGATTTTAAGGCTTCCCTGCTGGTCTTTTTAATAGGATCGGTGATGGTAAAATACCCGGCTACTTTTCCGTCTACCGAAACAAAAGAAACAGTTTTCCCTTTCTCCTGTTCAATAGTTACTTTCTTCGATATTTCTGAAGAAATTTCAATTTTCTCAGTTTGCATCAGCTTATCATTACCAATGGCTATCTCTTTATCTTCTACCACACCGGTAACCCCTTTTCCGGTAACCGAGCTAAAATCTGAAGCTTCGGTATATTTTAGCTTTTTTTCCTTTGCAAAATTTACCGTGGCTTTTGCAAGTGGATGTTCACTTTGAGAGTTTAGCGAAGCGATAAGTTTTATAATTTCATCTTCATTATTTCCTGAAACCACTTCCACTTTTTCCACTTTGGGCTTGCCTTCAGTAATAGTTCCGGTTTTATCTATAATTAATGTATCAACATCGTCCATTTCTTCCAGGGCACGGGCATTTTTAATAAGCACCCCATTTTGCGCTCCCTTTCCTACTCCTACCATAACCGACATAGGAGTGGCCAGGCCAAGTGCACAGGGGCAGGCAATAATTAATACCGCGATGGCATTCACCAGAGCATAAACATATTGAGGCTCTGGCCCATATATTGCCCATACAATGTAAGTTAGTACTGCAATCACTACCACCACCGGCACAAAATAAGCCGAAATCCTGTCAGCTAATTTTTGAATTGGCGCTTGCGATCTACTGGCATCATTTACCATTTTAATAATTTGGGAAAGCAAGGTTTCCTCCCCTACTTTTTCAGCTTTCATGGTAAAACTCCTGTTCCCATTAATGGTTCCGGAGCTTACTTTATCTCCTTCAGATTTATCTACCGGAATAGGCTCTCCGGTAATCATCGATTCATCAATACTGGAATTTCCTTTTTCAATAATTCCATCTACCGGAATTTTATCTCCGGGTTTCACTCTTAGAATATCTCCTTTTTCAATTTCATCTATAGAAACTTCTTTTTCTTCGCCATTAATTACTTTTATCGCTTTGTTGGGAGCCAGTTTTAGGAGTTCTTTGATAGCAGAATTGGTTTTGCTATGTGCACGGGCTTCCAAAACCTGCCCCAGTAAAACCAGGGTAAGAATTACGGTTGCTGCTTCAAAATAAACGTGCACGGTTCCCATTTCAGTCTTAAACTGCGGCGGAAAAAAATCTGGAAACAACAAGCCAAATATACTAAAAAGCCATGCTACGCCTGCACCAATTCCAATTAGAGTAAACATATTAAGGTTCCAGGTTTTTATAGATCGCCAGGCCCGCTCAAAAAACATCCAGGTAGCATAAAATACTACCGGAAGAGAAAGCCCAAATTGAACCCAGTTCCAAATTTCCTGATCTAAAACTTTATAAAGTGGGTTACCCGAAATCATTTCAGACATCGCGATAATGAAAATAGGTAGCGTAAAAGCTACGGCTATTTTAAACTTTTTAAGCAGCTTTTTATAAGATTTACTTTCTGAAGATTCTTCGGGTTCTTTTGGTACCAGGTCCATTCCGCATTTAGGGCAGGAACCGGGAGCGTTTTGCTCTACCTCAGGATGCATTGGGCAGGTATAAACAGTAGCTTTTGGGGTTAAGCTGGCCTCTTCCACCAAATCCATGCCGCACACCGGGCAATCTCCAGGCTTGTCATAAGTTTTATCCCCTTCGCAATGCATGGGGCAATAGAAAACCCCATTTCCTTCCCCATTAGGTTTGTTCTTTTTGGGGCTTACTTTTTTTCCTGCTTCATGAATTTCATAATTCCCACCATCATCTTGCAATACCTGCTGTAATTTTTCTAACGAAACATTCTTATCACCTACAATTTTCGCCTCTTCTTTTTCAAGATTTACTTCGGCATTTTTTACACCTTCAACTTTATTTAAAGTTTTTTCTACATGAGCTCTACAGCCATTGCAGGTCATTCCGCTTACAGAATAAGTTTGCGGCACCTCATCTTTTAAGTGAATTTGATAATTGCTGTCTTCCAGCACTTTTTGAAACTCTTTAAGCTGAATGTGTTTCTGCATCTCTATTTCGGCAGAAGCTTTTTCAAGGTCAACCTTAACATGGGTTACGCCTTCCACTTTTTTTAGAGAATCCTCAACGTGGGCCCTACAACCATTGCAGGTCATCCCAGAGATATGGTAATTGTGTTTCATAGATTTTATTAGAGAAAAAAACTGTTTGAACCTCTGTTGTTAGTTACGCCATGCTGAACTTGTTTCAGCGTCTAATTTGATAGGAATTAGATGCTGAAATAAATTCAGGCTGACGTCTATCAGTAAAAATTCAAACAGCCTTTTAAGATTAAATTTTAGGCTAAATAAGCCTCGCAAGCTTTTGCACACTCCCTACATGCCCTGGCACATTCCTGGCAGTGATCGTGCTTATGCTGCCCACATTCATCGGCACAGGCATTACAAATTTCAATGCAGTATTTTACAAGTCCGTCTACATTTTTGTAACCGGTAACCAAAACCTGATTTAAAGTACTGCAAACTTCAGCACAAACCCTGTCGGTACGAATACAATCTTTCATCATTTCTATGTTGTCTTCATCCAAACAGGCATCAGCACAATAATTACAGTGATTGATACAGTTTCCCAATGCTTTCAACATTTCTTCATTTCTCATAATATTGGTTTTTATTGGTTTAGCTCAAAATTAAGCACTAAAAACCGCAATGAGTTTTAAAATTATGGTAAGAAGTTATAATATAATTAGAAAATGCCTTGTGTACTTTTTGAGATTGTTAATCTCCTAGATATCATCTAAAGGTTTACGATCAAAAAGCCTGGTTTTATATTGAGAAGGGTTTAAGCCGGTTTCCTTTTTAAAGAATGTAGAAAGATAAGCGGCACTTCCAAAGTCCATTTTATAGGCAATCTCTGAAATATTTAACTCATCGTATTCCAAAAGTTCTTTTATTCGTTCTACTTTTATTTTATTCTGAAAACTTTGAATGCTCTGGCCTTCTTCCTTACTAAAAAGGCTGGTAAGATGACTATAATCGTAATTTAATTCTTCACTCAATACTTCAGAAAGTTTTTTGTTCTGGAAGTCTTTATGATTGTATACCATCTTTATAACCAAAGATTTTATTTCGGTTATAATTTTATTGGTTCGTTTAGATACAATTTCAAACCCGTTTGTAGCGAGGGCATCTTTTAAATCCTGAAATTGGGATGGTGAGAGTTGGTTTTCCAGCTCAACCCTACCTAAATTAATAGTAATGTAATTAAGGTTTTGTTCCCTAAGCGTATTTTCCACACTCATTAGGCAACGATCACAAACCATATTTTTTATATGTAGGATATTTTCTTTCAAACCGATTTTCATTAAAATAGTAAGATTGGCTAAAACTTTTGGATGCCGCACCAAAACCTATTTTAAGTTTTTCTGCTTCTCTCCATAGATTTCAACCAATCTTAAAATAATATAATTATTGAATGGTAGCTTCTACCCTACCACACTTTAACATTTTATCACCATAATAAGGATTAAAAATATCTTTTGAGTTAGAATACCAGTAGTCTCCTTTTCCTTCAAAAGCCATTGGGCAATATTGTTTAAAGATTGCTCCAGATTCTAAAGCATTAACCAATACAGGCTCCATAGCAACGGTAAGTTTAGAAAAAGCCTCGCGTTGTTTGTTAACATCATCGGTTTCTGCGATAGTAGTTGCAATAGCAGCTATTTCTTCGTTATCGCTTGCCGCTTCAGCAAGTTTTGCAGCTTTTTCTGCGGCACTATCGGCATCGGTATTTACAAAAGCATCCTTAATTTCTATATACAAATTATAGGTTTTAGCGGTCTTTTCGTCCTTAAATTCGGCTTGTAATTCTTCGCCTTTATAGGTTTCTTTTTTGGCTTGTTCATCTGGCTGATGCATTTCATGTTGCATAGGCTCTGGAGCATCATTTTTATTTTCTTCATTTTTACATGAAAATAATACTAAACTTCCCGCAATAAGACTTAGCATTGTTAAGCTTCTAAGGTTTCTTTTCATTGTTATTGATTTATGTATTAATTAGAATTTAAATAGTTTAATTATATTTTACTTTCAATTTCCAAAAACTGTACAAAAAAGGCAGTGCTTTGTCTCCAAATCACTAAAAGCTTTCCTGATACGGATCTAAAAATAATACTGTAGCAAACTAAATTAATGAATATTGGAAAATCTTAAATAATAAAAGCACTTGTATAATAATTTATGTTGTCTAGTTCCTTTATCATTTTTTTCTGATTTTTCAACTTTTCAATTTGCACTTTATAACGAATTGTATTTTAATTATTCCGACTTTTTCTCCAGCCGTGAAATTATCTTTTTCATTTGTACAATTTCTTTTTCCTGGGCTTCAATAATTTCCTCAGCCAGTTTTTTGGTTTCTGGGTCTTTAATGTCTGCCCGCTTACTGGTTAGGATTGCGATAGAATGATGCGGAATCATGGCTTTCATATATAAAATATCTCCAACAATTGGGCCTTGCGCCCTTACCAGGCCTAAAGCAGATACGAAGAGTACAAGGCTCCCCAGGTAAATGGCAAGGTTCTTTTTCTTGTTTTTATACATTTTGAGCATAAGCGAAAGCATAATTACCGCCATTGCTGAAATACCCAGGCAGGCCATATAAAACCTTGTTAAGCTAAAATATACATGGTCAAACTCATACGTATTAAAATACATGGTAATGTACATCGCTATAAATGACAATCCGAGCATTAGAAAAAATCTAGTATAATTGCTGCTAGTATTATGTTGTTTCTTTTCTTTTGAACTCATTTTTAATTGTTTTTTTGTTATTAATTTCTTCTATATTTTCACAGTCTTTCCTATTTAAAACAAGGTTTAGACATTAAATTAATGTTTTCTCAACAAAATATCTTATAGTTTTCTTTGCGTATCTCCACAGTTCATCATAACATCCCCGAAATAGGGGTTTCTAATTTCTTCTGAAAGGCTTAACCAATCGGCTCCTTTATTATTATTCACCATAGGACAATGCTGAATATATATAGGTGGTTCCAGATTTTCTATATTAGAGACAAAAGCAATTATATTCTCTGAAAGCACTTCAAAATGCTGCCGCTGCTGCTCTATATCGCTACTTTCTGAAATTGCCATAAGTTGGTCTTTAATTTCATTAAAGTGCTGGGTTTCCATTTTCCCAAGATTAGAAATACTAAAAGCGGTAATTTGTTGGTGCATTTTGGAAGCAGCGGTTTTAGCTGATTCTGCATCGGTATTCACAAATGCATCTTTTAATGTAAAATAAGCAGGCAGCGTTGTGGAAAGGTTTTTCTGAAAAGATAGAGGTAAATTCATCTTCATTTCAGCCGGATTACTATCTTTCTTTTCAGTTTGATTCATCATAGAATTTTTGCCCTGTAATTGTACAGCAGCATCTACGGTAAAGGTTCCGTTAACCACAATTTCCTCTCCCTCTTCCAGGCCCTCTTCAATCACAAAAGAATCTCCCAGGGAAGTTCCTAACACCACTTCTCGAGCTTGAAAACCGGCACCATTTTGTGCATCCTGCTTCACATATACCAGGGAGCGTTTTCCTGTCCATAAAATAGCCGATTGAGGAATCACTATTTTATTGTTCTTAGCATCAAGATTCTTTTCTATAATGCCCGTGGCAAAAACCCCGGGTTTTATTCGCTTATCTTTATTATTTATCTCTACCCTTGCATTCGCAACCCGTGTTTTATCACTTAATAAAGGATCTACAAAACTTATTTCGCCTTCAAAAGTTTTACCAGGTATAGACCTAAGTGTATAATTTACTTTGTTACCTTCTTCAATCCAGGACATATTGCCTTCATAAACATCAAAAAGCACCCACAATTTATCCAGGTTTGCTATCTCGTAAATAGGCATGCCGCGCTCCAGGTAATCACCCCGCTCTGATAACAACTCGGTTACTACCCCACCTACATCTGCAGTGATAGAGAAACGTTCTATTGGCTTTCCGTTGCTCAATACTTTATTGATTTGGTTTTCGGTAATTTTCCAATTTCTAAGTTTTTGCTTTGCAGCCTCAAATAATTCCGGCTGACTTTCCTTTATGGCTTCGGCCTGCAATAATTCTTCCTGGGCGGTTACAAGTTCTGGAGAATAAACACTGGCTAACACCTGACCTTTATTAACTTTTTCACCGGTAAAGTTCACATATAATCTTTCAATCCTTCCAGGTATATGGGTAGACTGTGTATAAGTATTACGCTCATCTACTCCCACTTTACCATTTAACCTAATCTCTTTTGAAGCTTCCTTCTCTCCTATAACCAAAGTTTCTACATTAGCCAGCTTCATAGCGTCCTCGTTCATAACGAACACATCTGAGTCCAGGCCATTTTCATCTTCGGAAAGTGGAATAAGGTCCATGCCACAAATTGGGCAATCGCCCGGTTCATTTTGCCTTACGGAAGGGTGCATAGAACAGGTCCAGATTTGATTTTCAGCTAGCTCTGAATGCTCGTGCCCTTCTTCCGGCTCCTTTTCATTTGCGCCTCCAAAAATTAAATACCCCAATAAAATACCCAGCACTAATATGCCGGCGGCTTTCCATATATTCTTATTTCGTTTCATCGTAATTCTGGGTTTTAGCTGATAAATATTCCATTTTTGCCTCGGCTGTAAATCCGGTTTTTAAGGCTTCTAATTGCTGAATTTTAAATAATAAAATATCCTGATTCATCTCAAGGATTTCTTCAAAATCGCCGTCATCATTACTAAAGGCGGAAACCAGAAGTTTATTGGCCTGTACAGAACTCTCTATCTGTCTTTTATACAGGTTTAACTGCTTTTTGGCCTTTACTAAATCATAAAGCGCTGCTTCTAAATCACTTTGCAACTGATTTTTCGTAGCTTCTTTATTTTTAATTGCGGCCTCTTGCATAAGCACTGCTTCTTTTTCAGCCGCTTTATATTTTTTTCTAAAAATTGGTAAGGTTACCGAAACCATAGGCATAATCACATCCTGTCCATTACCGGGCGGATTCATATCTGTACGTTCTGAAATAATAGCGTAATCCAGGCCTATCCCAATATTTGGCAAACCCGATTTTTGTGCGGTTTTTGCACGATGTTCATAAGCTTCGCGTTCCTTATCGAACTTCGCAAGCTCGGGATGCTCGTTAAAGGCCTGTTCGGTATTCATCAATTCGGGCTGTAGTTGTTCATCTAACACCAGGGTATCCTGAATACCAACCGAAGCTTCCTTATTTCTGTTTAACAAAAGGTTGAATCGTCTCTTTAGACTTTCCAATTGTTCTTCTTCAATCGCTATTTCAGTTAAAGCTTCATCTCTTTTAATATCTACCCTAACAACGTCTACCATTTTAGAGCTTCCGCTACGAAATTTACTCAAAGAAAGCTCCCGGTAAGAATCTAAGATATCCATGTTCTTTTCTTTTAAAAGGATACTTTGTTGTATGGCAAAAAGTTCGGCATACGCCTTTTTAACTTCAAAAAACAAATTGGCACGTTTCGCCAAATATTCCTGAAATCGAGCTTCTGCTAACAAATTTGCTGCATCCCTCTTTGTTTTCAAAGTTCCAAACCAGGGAAACATTTGCGTAAAACTAAATCGAGCCTCCTGGGCACCCAACCTGGTTTCTACCATTCTTCCAAAGGCACTTAGCGTAAGGGTGGGATCTGGTAATGATGCCACTTGCGGCGATTGCTGTAAAGCTGCTTCAAAACTTGTATAAGCCGATTGCAGTTCAGGATTGTTTTCTGCTGCAATTTTAAGGTAATCGTTTAGTTCCTGTGCCTTCGAACTCACTACAGGAAAAGCGATTAGCAGTAAACTTATTATTATTTTTATCTTTAATTTCATCATCTAATATTTAATTTCTTCAGAAATACTAAGCTTCAATTGTTTTGGTTTCATCTCCCTCTTTTTCTTCAGAATTATAGGGCACATTTTCCCTCCAAATAGCCTGTAAAATAGGTACTACAAAAATCGTCATAATCTGAATTAGCATTCCACCAACAATTGGAATAGCCATAGGTACCATGATATCTGAACCTTTTCCGGTAGAAGTTAGCACCGGGAAAAGCGCGATTATAGTAACCGCCGTGGTCATCATGGCGGGGCGTACTCTTTTTAAGCCGGCTTCCATTACTGCTTCCCTAACCTCAGCTACAGTTTTTGGTTTTTTCCGTTCAAAAACCTGGTGAATGTAGGTACCCATAATCACCCCATCATCGGTAGCAATTCCAAATAGTGCGATAAAGCCAACCCAAACGGCCACACTCAAGTTAATCTCCTGCATCTGGAAAAGTTCTCGCATATTGGTGCCAAAAACCGCAAAATCCATAAACCAGGGCTGTCCATAAAGCCAAATCATAATAAACCCACCGGCAAAGGCAACAAAAACACCCGAAAAATGAATGGTAGAAGCAATAATGCTCTTAAACTGAAAATACAACAGAAGGAAAATAATTACAAGACAGATAGGGATAAGGATGGCAAGGCGTTCTACAGCCCGCACCTGATTTTCATAATTTCCGGAAAACTTATAACTAACCCCTTCCGGCACCTCTAATTCTCCTGAAGCTATTTTATCCTGAATATGTTTTTTGGCATCATTTACCACATTTACCTCAGCAAAACCATCTCGCTTATCAAAAAGAACGTATCCCGTAAGAAAGGTATCTTCACTCTTAATCATTTGCGGTCCCTGCTCGTAATTAAGCTCTGCAAATACCCTTAATGGAATTTGGGCTCCTTTAGGAGTTGGCACCAAAATATTTTTAATACTCTCGGGATCGCCCCTTAGTTCTCTTGGATACCTTACGCGTACCGGAAAACGTTCGCGCCCTTCTACGGTAGAAGTGATTTCCATACCTCCAATAGCAGTTTCTATTGTTTGTTGAACATCTTCAATACTAAGTCCGTACCGGGCAATCGCATTCCTGTCTATGTCAATTTCCAAATAGGGTTTTCCTACAACTCGATCGGCAAAAACAGCTTCAGCCTTTACCGAAGGAACCTCTTTTAACAATTCTTCCAATTGCATTCCAAAGTCCTGGATAGTAGTAAGGTTTGGCCCATACACTTTAATTCCCATGGGGGCACGCATTCCGGTTTGAAGCATCACAAGCCGGGTTTCTATAGGCTGTAGTTTTGGAGCCGAGGTAACCCCCGGAAGATTTGTGTGCTTTGTAATTTCATTCCAAATATCATCGGGGCTCTTAATATGCTCGCGCCAGTTTCGGTAGAATTTCCCATCTTCATCTTTAACAAGCTGCGCAGCAGATACATCTTGCTCAATGGCTTCTGTATTGCTTAAGCTATCACCAGATTTCAGGATAAACCGGTCTTTATCATCTACTTTAAAGCGTTGCATAGAACCATCTTCAGCAAGTATAAACTCAAGTTTATAATTGATAATATTTTCAAACATCGATATTGGGGCAGGATCTAAAGCGGTCTCGGCCCTTCCCAATTTACCTACAGCAATATCAATCTCCGGAATGCCGGTTACCGCCATATCTAACTGCTTTAGGGTTTTAGTGGTTTCTTCCATGCCGGCGTGGGGCATGGTAGTAGGCATTAGTAAAAAGCTTCCTTCGTTTAATGAAGGCATAAACTCTTTACCCACACCCGGGAATGTATGTGCCATCCCACTCCAAACCTCTGTAGTTCTTATATTCAATCCTAATTTATCAAAACCTTTGGCCACAAAACCAAACATATTGGGAAAACCAAACCAGATTATAGCACCAAAGAAAATTGTGATTATAGGCAATGAAAGGAATTTTCCTTTATTGGTTAAGCACCAATTTAGAATGGGTTGGTAGAACTTTACCATCATCATTAAGATGGCCAAAGTGATACTAAGCAGCAGGATCACGAAAATATAATTGGCAAAGGCAGATTTCTGAAATCCAAGTGGCATCCATTCTTCGGCAAGGAAGAAGATGGTTACCGCCAGTATTAAGCCCGGGATTACATATTTGGAATATCTCCCTAAGAACTGCGGATTTCTGGTTTCGGCAATTTTCACCAATCCAATAAGTGTAAGTGCTAAAGGAAGCCAAAAGCTAAAAACAATAGCCAAAACCGCTCCTGAAATTACCAGGATAAAATTCCAGATATTTTGTGACTTCTTTTTGTTGATTTTAATGTTGAAAAAGAAGTAGGAAAGCATGGGTAGCACAAATACGCCTATTAAAAAAGCTGCCACCAGCGCAAAGGTTTTGGTGAATGCCAAAGGCCTGAATAATTTCCCTTCGGCGTTTTCCATAAAGAAAACCGGTAAAAAGCTTACTATCGTGGTTGCCAGGGCAGTGGTTACCGCCGGGGCAACTTCTACAGTTGCATTATAGATTATATTGGCAAGCTTCTTTCCGCGGGCGTTTTTATTTTCCGGCATTTCCAGCCATCGCACCGTATTTTCAACAAAAACAATCCCAACATCTACCATAACCCCTATAGCAATGGCAATACCAGAAAGTGCCACCACATTGGCGTCTACTCCAAAATAGCGCATAGCGATAAACGTCATGAGAACTGCCACGGGCAACAAACTGGAAATTAAAATAGAAGCCCTTAAATTTAAAACAAGAACAATAATTACAATAATACTGATAAGCACCTCGTGAGAAAGTGCTCTCTCCAAAGTGTTTATAGTCTCATTTATAAGCTGTGTCCTATCATAAAAAGGAACGATGGTTAATTGGCTTTCGGTGCCATCGGCCAAAACTTTGGAAGGCAAACCTGAAGCTATTTCCTGAATCTTATCTTTGGTGTTTTGAATCACCGCCAAAGGGTTTGAGCCATAACGAGCTACCACTACCCCTCCTACTACTTCAGCGCCCCCTTTATCCAGAACACCCCGGCGTTCAGCGGGACCTAAACTTACCTGCCCAATATCTTTTATAAAAATGGGCGTGTTTTCATTCTCGGCAACAACGGTATTTTCAATATCATCTATAGATTTTATATACCCCAATCCTCTTACAAGATATTCTACCTTATTAACCTCCAGGGTTTTTGCCCCGGCATCACGATTGGAGTTTTTTACGGCTTTCATCACCTGATTTATACCAACTCCGTATGCTTTAAGTGCATCGGGGTTTACATCAATTTGGTATTCCTGAACAAAGCCTCCTATAGAAGCTACTTCAGAAACACCCTGAGTTCCGCTTAAACCCAGTTTTACATAGTAATCCTGAATTTTTCTCAATTCGTGTAAGTCCCACCCCCCGGTTACATTTCCGTCTTTATCGCGGCCTTCCAGGGTATACCAAAACACCTGCCCTAATCCGGTAGCATCGGGGCCTAAGGTTGGTTGCACATCTTGCGGGAGCAAACCGGCCGGAAGTGAATTCAGTTTTTCTAAAATTCGGCTTCTAGACCAATAAAACTCTACATCTTCTTCAAAAATGATGTAAATACTGGAAAACCCAAACATTGAAGAACTTCGAATAGATTTAACACCGGGAATTCCTAAAAGTGTACTGGTTAGCGGATAGGTAATTTGATCTTCTATATCCTGCGGCGAACGTCCCGGCCAATTCGTAAATACAATTTGTTGATTCTCCCCAATATCGGGAATAGCATCTACCGGAACAGGATCACTTGGAAGGAAACCTGTATTCCAGTTAAAAGGAGCGGTAACCAACCCCCAGCCTATCAAAAAAACTAAAAGTAAAACAGAAACCAGGCGGTTAGAAAGAAAATAGTTAATGATCTTATTGAACATAGACTTAGATATACATTTATAAAAAACGAAGCTTAAAAAATGACCAAATGTGTAAACTCAAGGCCAAACGGGGAATGTAATTGAAAACAATTTGCAGAAAACTGTTTTACCACAATTTATAACTACAAATTATTATTTGCCCTGAAGGCCCAAAAAGCACTTATAGGACAAAATTACATTTCAAAAAATGTATATCAGATAAGAAAAACCTGGTCTTCAAGATGAATATCTTTGACCAGAAGTGGTGGGGTGTAATCTTTAAACGGAACAATTTGCTTTTGGATATCTTCTAAAATGAAAATATAAGAATACGCAAAGCCAATAAGAAAGGCCTGTTGATTTGAGTCTAGAGAATCAAATTTATGCTTTAATTCATCCTGACCTTCCACCGCTATTTTTTTGTTGGTGCAGCAAGAATCCTGGGCGGTGGCTTCCATATCCATACCACAGGTTTGAGCTTCAGAAAAAATGGCTTTATCAACCAAATAGTTTCCGCAGAAGTGCCTATCAACCGTAAAGGAAAGGGTTGAAAACAGCACCAAAAATGCCATGGCTACAGAAATACTATGTTGAAACGCTTTTTTCATCGGCTACAAAAATAAGTAATTTTTTGAAATAAAGTACTTTCCGATTTTTTGGAATAAGTTTTAAAATTATGGGTTTTTAGATTTTTGCAACCTATAATAATAAAATGCAGGTAGTAAAATAAGTATAAAAATTGGATGAATAAGAAACCTTCTAACATAAAATAGGCCCATTACATTTTGTTCATTAAGTGTAAAGTAAAGCACACTAAAGGCAGCAAGGCTAATCCCAAACAATATGGCAAATAATATTGCTGCAAATTTTATGATGTTCGTATCTCGAAAGGCTACAAATAATATTGCTAAAGAGATTAAAGTATTTAGCCAATATCGTAAACCAATATTCAAGATTAATTTAGGGAAAAAAATTTGAGGTACCTCCATTGCCAAATGCCCGCCGTACCGATAAAAATCAATAAGTGGATCATAAAATAATTGTTGTTCAAAAAGCCTTATCAAAACAAGCAGCACAACTAATATTGCAATCGTTAAAAGTTTTACCAGCTGCTTCATACACTATGTTTTTGACTATAAATACGCACCCAAATAAGCCATAAAATAAATATGGTGCCATATATAATTAATGGAAAAACAATACTATGTAAAAATTGGGTATGTTGTGGATATTCATAAATTCCTATGGCAAGAACGGCAATTCTAATAATATTCATCCCATAAATTATAACAGATCCAGCCAGTAAATAAAGTAATGTTGTTTTGAACTTCCCAAAGAAGGAAAGTACAAAAGCGAGAAATAAGATAATGATACTAACAGCGTTACAGCCTTCTATAATTCTAGCAAGGTAAACCTCGTTAATAATAAGTTTCATAGAAAGTTCATACTGGTGAGGTATAATTTTGGCATTATACCCAAAACTATTTATCAAAGCTTCGCTTTGCTTCGCCACAAGGTGTGTAATGTAATCGGGGAAATAAACCGGAGACCTAAAAAAATCTAAATAGAGGTTATAAAATAGCGTAAATACCAAATAGCTCCCCAAAAACATGAAAATAAACCGAAGCACCGATTTGTATTTAACGAATAACCTGATCAAATTTTAAGGGGGTTTTTAACAAATTTATATAAATATGTGCCTGCGCTTGCTATAATTTTTAAATACTTTTGCACTAAAATATCAACTATGCCATTTCAGAAGTTAAAACCGGAAATTAAAGCTATTCTTGAAAACAATAAACTATCGGTAGACCATAGGTTATCGCAGGTTTGTGAAGTTTTAAAAGAAAATATTCCATATTATGATTGGGTAGGATTTTACTTTAAAAATGGTGATAAAGAGGAATTGAAATTACGCTCGTTTGCCGGTGAACCTACCGACCATACGATTATTCCGTTTGGAAAAGGAATTTGCGGGCAGGTAGCGGTCTCTAATGAAAACTTTGTAGTGCCAGATGTAAAAGCACAAACCAACTATATAGCCTGTAGCATTCATGTAAAGGCTGAAATTGTGGTACCGCTTTTCTTAGGTGGCGAAAATATTGGCCAAATAGATATTGATTCTCACACACCCGATCCATTCTCTAAAGAAGATGAGGAATTTTTAGAATGGGTGAACGCAAATGTAGCCGAAGTTTTAGAAGCCTAAAAAAAAAGAGAGAAGAGAAGAGCAGAGAAGGAAGAAAAGAGATTTAGCAGTTAGGTAAAGTTCTCTATTCTAAAATCTATTCTCTATTTTCTGTTTTCTATGATTACATCCCTGTTCTAATTGCTTCTACCGGATCTAATTTTGAGGCCGAAATTGCCGGAATTATTCCTGATATTAAACCAATTACCGCAGAGACTGCCGTTCCTATAAACATATTCCAGGGCGAAAGTACAAATTGAAAATCGCCTGTAAATTGCGAAGCGACGAGAGAAACCAACCAAACAAGTCCGAGTCCTACAAGGCCGCCAATGATAGCCAGGATTATTGCTTCAAATAAAAACTGAAATAGGATAAATTTATTCTTAGCCCCAAGGGATTTTTGAATTCCAATTAAGTTGGTTCGCTCTTTTACGCTCACAAACATAATATTGGCGATCCCGAATCCGCCCACCAATAATGAAAATCCGCTAATAATTAGACCTATTAAGTTTAGCTGGCCGGTGATATTATCTATAAAATCGGCAAAGCCCTGAAGCTGGTTTACAAAGAAATTATTAATATCCCCGGGCTTAATTCCGCGGTAATTACGCAATTGTTGCTCTAAAACTGCTTTATATTCGGCATTATCCACCCCATCTTCCGGTTTTAAAATCAACTGAGGAAATACCCCTTTATTATTATCGCCATATACCCTGCGTGCTACATTTACCGGTAGAAAAACCTGACCGTCCCTAGAGCCTCCAAAAAGACTGGCGCCCTGCTTGGCCAGCACCCCAATAACCGTAAATTTACGACCGTACATACGTACTTCTTTTCCAAGCGGGCTAAAATTCCCGAAAAGGTTATTGGCTATTTCGTGACCTAAAACAATTACCGGCGAACCACTTACCGATTCAGATTCATTAAAAAACCTACCTTCTTCCAGTTCAAGGGCTTCAATATCATAATATTCGTGGGTAACCGCACCAACACCTACCCCGGTACTGGTAACATCCTGGTGTTTTATAGATTCGTCTGGTACCCCAATGGTAAAACTTACCGACTCGGTATTGGGAAGATTTCTTTTTAGATATTGATATTCATCATAAGCAACATCTGGAAATTGTTGGCGTTTCCATTGTGGAACTTCGGTAGGGCCAAAAGAAAAACGCATTACAATTATGGTGCTATTATCTAAAGCACTTAAACTACCCTTAATCTCCTTCTCTAAAGAATCTACCGCAGCCAGTACTCCAATAATAGAAAAAATACCTATAGTAACCCCAAGCAAAGAAAGAAATGTTCTTAGCTTATTGTTTCTTAATGCATTAATTGCAAAATTAAAACTTTCTTTAAGTACTCGTAAATATATAAGCATAATTACTAAGGGCCCGGGGCAATGCCACGAGTTA
This sequence comes from Salegentibacter maritimus, assembly GCF_016236975.1. Taxonomy (NCBI): domain Bacteria; kingdom Pseudomonadati; phylum Bacteroidota; class Flavobacteriia; order Flavobacteriales; family Flavobacteriaceae; genus Salegentibacter; species Salegentibacter maritimus. The sequence goes on along the minus strand of NZ_JAEHNY010000014.1, from coordinate 81,056 downwards.
TTGGGTTAATAATTAAAAGCCGACAACCAGTTTTCGCACATTTTAAAGCTTACTTCTTGAATAACTAAATTTTAGAATTTTTATGCGCTTAGTGGTATGACGTCCGGCTTTAAAATTCGTTACAAAATTTCTCGATAAATAAAAGAAATGCCTTTTAAGTTTTTGGCTTAAATACTTACTTTTGCAACTTTAACAAACACAACACAATGAGCGACTTAAAAAAAGCGAAATCTGCTTTAATTTCTGTATTTAGCAAAGACGGCCTGGAACCCATCGTAAAAAAACTTAACAACCTGGGAATCACCATTTACTCTACCGGAGGTACCGAGAAATTTATCAAAGACCTGGGGATTAATGTAGTGCCTGTAGAAGATGTAACTTCTTATCCCTCTATTTTAGGCGGACGTGTAAAAACACTTCATCCAAAAGTTTTTGGAGGAATTTTAAACCGCCAGGATAATGAAAGTGATGTAAAAGAACTTGCTGAATACGAAATTCCGCAAATAGACATTGTAATTGTAGACCTTTATCCGTTTGAGAAGACCGTAGCTTCGGGAGCTTCAGAACAGGATATTATTGAAAAAATAGACATTGGCGGGATTTCACTTATTCGCGCTGCCGCAAAAAACTTTAAAGACGTACTTTGCGTTTCTTCGGTAGAAGATTATAAAAGTTTTGAAAATTTACTGGAAGAAAAAAATGGCGAAACCAGCCTTGCTGATCGCAAACTTTTTGCAGGTAAAGCCTTTAATGTTTCTTCCCATTACGACACGGCTATTTTCAATTATTTTAACGCTGACCAGAAAATTGAAGCTTACAAACAAAGTTTCCAAAACGGAAAAGTCCTTAGATATGGTGAAAACCCACATCAAAAAGGGGAGTTTTATGGCGATTTTGATGCGATGTTTGAAAAACTACACGGAAAAGAACTTTCGTACAACAACCTGTTAGATGTAGATGCCGCGGTAAACCTTATTAATGAATTTAAAGGCGAAGACCCAACTTTTGCTATTTTAAAGCACAACAACGCCTGTGGTTTGGCACAACGCGACACTTTACACCAGGCTTATATAGATGCATTGGCAGGAGATCCGGTTTCAGCCTTTGGTGGTGTTTTAATTAGTAATGTTGAAATTGACAAAGCTACAGCTGAAGAAATTCATAAATTATTCTGCGAAGTAGTAATAGCCCCTTCGTTCTCTGCAGAGGCCGAAGATATCCTAAAGGGAAAAAAGAACAGAATTTTATTGATTCAAAAAGAAACCGAACTTCCGCAGAAACAAGTTAGAACTTGCCTAAACGGAGTTTTAGTTCAGGATAAAGATCATAAAACCGATGTTGCTGAAGATTTAAAGCAAGCAACGAACAATAATCCTACTGCTAATGAGTTATCTGATTTGTTATTTGCTTCCAAAATCTGTAAGCATACCAAATCTAATACCATTGTATTGGCAAAAAATAAGCAACTATGCGCCAGTGGTACCGGGCAAACTTCTCGAGTAGATGCATTAAAGCAAAGTATTGAGAAAGCCAGGTCTTTTAATTTTGATTTAAAGGGGGCTGTAATGGCAAGTGATGCATTTTTCCCATTCCCAGATTGTGTAGAAATAGCAGGAAACGAAGGTATTTCAGCAGTGATACAGCCTGGAGGCTCTATAAAAGACCAACTTAGCATAGATTATTGTAATGAAAATAATATCGCAATGGTGATGACAGGAACTCGCCATTTTAAACATTAATTTTAGTACATTTACCAAACCTCAACACAAAATAAACCATGGGATTTTTTGATTTTCTCATTGAAGAAATAGCAATAGATTTAGGAACTGCGAACACCCTTATTATTCACAATGATAAAGTAGTGGTAGACAGTCCATCTATAGTTGCACGAGACCGTACTACGGCAAAGATAACCGCAGTAGGTAAAGAAGCTGCTATGATGCAGGGAAAAACCCATGAGAATATAAAAACCATTCGCCCGTTAAAAGACGGTGTAATTGCCGATTTTGATGCCAGTGAGAAAATGCTCACAATGTTCATTAAAGAAATTCCGGCGCTAAAAAAGAAAATGTTCACCCCTGCCCTTAGGATGGTAATTTGCATTCCTTCTGGAATTACCGAAGTAGAAATGCGTGCCGTAAAAGAAAGTGCAGAACGGGTGAATGGGAAAGAGGTTTACCTTATTCACGAACCTATGGCAGCCGCAATTGGTATTGGGGTAGACATTATGCAGCCAAAAGGTAATATGATTGTGGATATAGGGGGAGGTACTACCGAAATTGCGGTTATTGCCCTTGGAGGTATTGTTTGTGATAAATCGGTTAAAATTGCCGGTGATGTGTTTACAAACGATATTGTTTACTATATGCGTACCCAGCACAACCTATATGTGGGAGAGCGCACTGCCGAAAAAATAAAAATCCAGATTGGTGCGGCAACTGAAGATTTAGAGGTTCCGCCAGAAGAAATGAGCGTACAGGGACGTGACCTGCTAACAGGGAAACCCAAACAGGTAAATATTTCTTATCGTGAGATTGCCAAAGCTTTGGATAAATCGATTTTAAGAATTGAAGATGCGGTTATGGAAACCCTATCCCAAACCCCACCGGAACTCGCCGCCGATATTTACAACACCGGTATTTATCTTGCGGGTGGTGGTTCTATGCTAAGAGGTTTGGACAAAAGGTTATCTCAAAAAACCGATCTTCCCGTTTATATTGCCGAAGATCCATTAAGAGCCGTGGTAAGAGGTACCGGAATATGCTTAAAAACCCTAAACCGTTATAAGGGAATTTTGATAAAGTAGGAGAAGTAGTTTTATGCAGCAAATTTTTAATTTTCTTATCCGAAATAAGAATAATATCCTATTCTTATTTCTGCTGGCCTTAGCTGTATTTTTCACGATCCAAACCCATTCTTTTCACAAAAGCAGTTTTATAAGTTCGGCCAATGTGGTTACCGGCGGTATCTACTCGTGGGCTAACGATTTCGATAAGTATATGCACTTAGATGAGTATAACGAGCGGCTTATGGAAGAGAATAAGCAACTGCGAAATATACTTACCAATTTAAACGATACGATCTCGATTGAGAACTACACAGATACTTCCAGCTTTGATGGCACCTATTACTTTAGGACCGCCAGGGTGATTAATAACAACTTTGCCAAGCCCAATAACTTTTTAACCCTAAACCAGGGCAAAGAAGCCGGTATAGAATCTGAATTTGGCGTAATAACAAGTAAAGGAGTAATTGGCATTATAGATAGAGTAAACAATAGGTTCTCACGTGTAATTTCTATTTTGAATTCAGAGTCTAGAATTAATGCTCAACTTAACAAAACCAATCATTTTGGGAGTTTAATATGGAACGGAAAAAACCCAAATATCGTTCAATTAATTGATGTCCCCAGGCAGGCTCCGGTAAAAGAAGGCGATACGATTGTAACCGGAGGTAAATCGCTAATTTTTCCAGAAGGAATCCCTATTGGAAGCATTCAGGATTTTAAACTAGACCAAAGTGAAAGTTATTACCATATTAATGTTAAGCTCTTTAACGATATGACTAATATTGGTTATGTGTATGTTATAGAGAATATGGAGCGCGAAGAAATACTGGAATTAGAGCAGGAGGAAGATGAACAGTAGTATTTTAAAAAATATCATCAGGTTTGTAGGTTTAGTATTTATACAGGTACTTATCCTTAACAACATTAATTTCCTGGGTTATATCAATCCATATCTTTATGTCTTGTTTATCTTACTTTATCCTTTCAACTCCAACCAGAGTATATTCTTAGTACTGGCTTTTTTGTTAGGCTTTAGCATAGACCTTTTTGAAGACAGTGGCGGGATTCATGCGGCTGCCTGTACGGTAATTGCATTTATAAGGCCTAATTTACTCCGTTTTTCTTTTGGAATAAGTTATGACCATCAAAACCTAAGGCTTTCAACTACGCCTATTGGTGCAAGATTGAGTTATATTTTTATCAGTATAATAATTCATCATTTTATATTATTTTTCTTGGAAATGTTTAGTTTAAATCATATAATATTAATCCTCAAAAAAACGTTATTTTCAGGGATTTTTAGTGTTATTATGATTATGCTAAGTTTAGCAGTTTTCAGCAAAAAATATAGATGAGAAAATTATTACTTTACATTATTATACTCGTTACGGGCATTGTTTTTCTGGCCCGGCTTTTCTATTTACAGGTAGTTAACGATTCTTTCGCAGTTAGATCTCAAGATAACGCTATAGAGGTAGTTTACGATTACCCCCAGCGCGGTTATATTTCAGACAGGAATGGAAAATTAATGGTTTCTAACCAACCATCTTACGATGTGATGACCATTCCCAGGAACCTAAAACCCTTTGACACTACTGAATTCTGCGAAATTTTAAGTATTGAACCCGAAGAGTTGGGGCGCCGTCTTGATAAAGCAAAGATCTACTCCCCTATTCTCCCTTCCGTAATTATTCCACAGCTAACCAAAGCAGAATACGCCTATTTACAGGAAAAAATGCGGAAATACGAAGGTTTCTATATTCAAAAACGTTCTCTAAGAGATTATCAGGTAGATCATAGTGCAAATGTTTTGGGCTATATAGCACAGGTAAACCAGAAAAAAGTAAACGAAGATCCTTATTACATTTCCGGGGATCTTATTGGACGAAGCGGTGTAGAAAAAGTTTACGAAGAATTGCTGCGTGGCGAAAAAGGTGTAAAATATATCCAAAAAGATAGGTTTAATCGAGATATCGGCCCCTATAAAGATGGAATTTACGATACACTACCCACTAAAGGAAAAGATATAAGCATTACGATTGATGCCGAACTTCAAGCTTATGGCGAGAAATTAATGCAAAATAAACGCGGCGGGATCGTTGCCATAGAACCCGGTAGTGGCGAAATTCTATCCCTGGTAACCGCTCCTAATTACGACCCGGCTTTGTTGGTGGGAAGAAAAAGATCGCCAAATTACACCCGACTTTATTACGACTCTATTGCTCAGCCACTTTATGATCGCGGTCTTTTAGCTGAATACCCTCCCGGATCGCCATTTAAAGTTTTAACTGGGCTAATCGCTTTGCAGGAAGGCGTTGTAGATACAGAAGATACTTTTTCATGCCATAACGGATTCTCATATGGTAGGGGTCGAAGAATGGGCTGCCACCCACATTCAAGTCCTTTAGGCCTGGTTCCCGGTATTTCCAGTTCTTGCAACACCTATTTTGCACAGGTATATAGAAAAACTATTGAAAAATACCCCAGCCCCCAGGAAGGAATGGATGCCTGGAACAATCATTTACAAAGCTTTGGTCTCGGGCAGTTTATGGGGAACGACCTTAGCACAGGAAGACCTGGAAAAATACCAAATGCCGACTATTACAACAAGATATATAATTACCCAACTTACAAATGGTATGCATCTGCTACTCTTTCGAATGCTATTGGCCAGGGAGAAGTTTTAATGACCCCTATTCAATTGGCAAATATGACGGCTATTATCGCCAATCGCGGTTGGTATTATACCCCGCATATTTTAAAGAAAATTGAAGGAGAGCCAATTAAAGAAGAGAAGTTCACCGTAAAGAAAAATACCACTATAGACAGGAAACATTATGATCCGGTAGTTGAAGGAATGCACCAGGTGTATACAAATGGAACTGCAAGAAGGTTACAGGTACCGGGTATTGAAATTGCCGGAAAAACAGGTACTGCCGAGAATTTCACAAAAATAAATGGTAAACGAACCCAACTTACAGATCATTCTATCTTTGTGGCTTTTGCTCCCGTAGATAATCCAAAAATAGCGCTTGCGGTATTCGTAGAGAACGGCTATTGGGGAAGCCGCTATGCAGGAAAAATAGCCAGCTTAATGGTTGAAAAATATATTAAAAAAGAAATAACCAGAACAGATTTGGAAGACTGGATCTTAAACCATAGTCTTGAAGATGAGTATGCCAAACCATTAAGTGGAGAACCTTTTATAATTAATCAGTAAATGACTAAAAGCAGTACCGGATTCGACTGGATCACAATTTTAATTTATATTTTACTGGTAGGTTTTGGTTGGATAAATATTTATTCAGCTTCATTAGGAACAAACGACCCTACTGATTTTTTTAATATGAATGTGCCGTATGGAAGACAGGCACTATTTATATCCTTAAGCGTGGTTTTAATAATTTTGCTGCTCTCTATAGAAGCTAAGTTCTACCAACGTTTTTCCAGTATAATCTATAGCCTGAGTTTACTTTCATTAGTTGGGCTTTTTATATTTGGTAGCACTATTGCCGGACAAACGGCCTGGTACCAAATAGGACCTATTAGTATTCAACCATCTGAATTTGCTAAGGCAGCAACAGCTCTTGCTGTTGCTAAATACTTAAGTGGTATACAAACCAATATAAGAGATTTTAAGCACCAATTAAAAGTTTTCCTAATCATTGCATTACCTATGCTTTTGGTGCTTTTACAACCTGATGCTGGTAGTGCTATGGTCTATTTCTCTTTTGCTTTTGCCCTTTATCGAGAAGGACTTCATTTTGTTTATTTATTATTGGGCTTCTTTGCTGCCAGTATTTTTGTAGCTACCCTGGCTTTGGGGCCTTTATGGGTAATTTGCAGTATTTTACTAATTGCAGCATTGGTTTACCTTAAGAATTTAAAGAGGAAACCCAATCTTATTAAATACCTGTTTTTTGCATCAGTGGCCGTTGGATTTTCCCTTTCGGTAAATTATGTATTTGAAAATGTTTTTAAACAACATCATAGAGATCGTTTCAATATTGTTTTAGGAAAGGAAGTAGACTCTCGCGGAATTGGCTATAATACCAATCAGAGTGAGATTGCTATTGGCAGTGGCGGTTTATTTGGCAAAGGCTGGACAGAAGGAACACAAACCAAAGGCCATTTTGTTCCAGAGCAGCATACAGATTATATCTTTAGCACCGTTGGCGAAGAATGGGGATTTATGGGAAGTACTTTTATTCTTGGTCTTTTTGTACTGCTTATGCTGCGATTACTCTACCTGGCAGAAAGGCAAAAGTCTACATTTAGCCGGGTTTATGGCTATGGGGTAATTGGAATTCTTTTTATGCACTTTCTGGTAAATATAGGGATGGTTATTGGTATTTTTCCTACGGTAGGTATTCCCTTGCCCTTTTTAAGCTACGGGGGCTCAGGCCTTTGGGCATTTACAACCTTACTCTTTATTTTTATAAAGCTGGATTCCCAAAGAATTTCCTTTTAACCGCAGCGTTCTACCATAAGTAAAACTGCAGCTACCGTTAAAATGATTAAAGGGTAGATATATTTTCGTTTTAGCATACTACAAAACTAAGTTTTTCAGAAGAGATTCAAGCCTAAATTAAAGACTATGTTCCTGGATGGTAGTCGAAAAATATCGGGTATAAAAAAGCTTGTTTGAAAAAGCCTTAAACTCCATATTAAAAGCTAAAACGAGTTTAACTTTGAGGAGAACAAAATTTTCAAACAAGCTCTTAGCCTATCTTTAGAAAAGTTAGTCTCGAACTTTAGCTAATTTATCCTGCTTTATATTATTCTTTTTCATATCTGCCAGCACATGAATAGCCTCTTCCACATAAACATCTTTACTCAAGTTTTTATGCCAACGATCTCTTTTCTCTTTTAAAATGGTATCGTTTTCAAACAACTTTACTTCATAAGGTAAAGATTTGAATGTAAGGTTGGTGTTATAGTTTTTAATAGAATCAAACCTTTTGGCCATTTCTTTGTTCATTTCAGCCGTTGCGGCATATTCTTCAAACATTAAAGAATGTGAGTTATCTTCACTCTGATCTTTAATCCATTTGGCGTGCTCCTCAATAAGTTTTAACTGCTCATTAGTTCCCATTCTATCCTTACTCTCTTCAATGGTTTTTTCAAAGTTTACAAAACCTTCCCAAACCTCATAACTAGCGGGATCTATTTTATCCCATGGCAGCGGATTATCCTGATCTTTCTCTCCAATATCTATAAAGCTATAACGATCTGGAACCACTACATCACTTTTTACACCCTCTAATTGCGTAGAGCCTCCGTTTACCCTATAAAACTTCTGGGTAGTTAATTTAAGCGCGCCTACATCTCCAAATTCATTGCTTCTTAACCAACGATTTAAATCTATTACATTTTGAACGGTTCCTTTACCATAGGTTTGTTTGCTACCTATAATAATAGCCCTTTTATAGTCTTGCATGGCAGCGGCAAGAATCTCTGAAGCCGAAGCAGAAAGCTCATTTACCAAAATTACAAGGGGACCATCCCATAACACAGAAGGATCTTCGTCTGAAAGAACTTCTTTTCTTTTTCCGCTGGATTTCACCTGAACGATAGGTCCTTCCTCAATAAAAAGCCCAGCAATGTCTACCACTGTTTTTAGAGAACCACCCCCATTATTTCTAAGGTCAAGTACAAGCCCGTCCATATCCTGTTCCTTTAATCGAATAATATCTTTCTTGATATCTGAAGCCGCATTTCGCTCTTCATAATCTTCCATATTAAAATAGAACTTAGGCAGGTTAATTATTCCGAAATTCTTAGCGTTATTGTTAACCATAGCAGTCTTGGCATAGGTTTCTTCAATTTCAACAATGTCACGGGTAAGTGTGATTTCTTCTATATTACCCATTAATTTTTTACGAACTGTTAAGGTAACTTTAGAATCTTTTGGCCCCTTAATTAAGTCTACAGCATCTTCAAGACGCATTCCCACTATGCTTACAGGATTATCTTCATCTTCTTGCTGCACTTTTAAAATCTCATCTCCTGCATCAAGCTGTTCACTTCTCCAGGCAGGACCTCCCGAGATAACTTCGGTAATGGTAATATTGTCACTTTTCTTTTGTAATCTGGCACCAATACCCTCAAGTTTCCCAGACATAGCAATATCAAACCTGTCTTTATCCTGAGGTGCAAAATAAAAAGTATGAGGATCAAAAGCCTCAACTACGGCATTTAAATACACTGTAAAATAATCCTTGCGTTCAAGATCATCTGTAAAATCGTAATATTCATCCAAAGAGTTTAAGGTTACCTTACGAGCCTCTTTTTCAAGCTCTTCTTTAGACTTCATCTCATAAGCAGGATCTTCTTCCTTTTTTTGTTCCTCTTCTTCTACCTTATCATAAAAAGTGATAAGGGTAGAAAATTTTAGCTGTTTTCTCCAACGCTCTTTTAATTCTCCTTTTGAGGTCACATAGTCAGCTTCAGAAAAATCTGTGTTTATAATTTCGTTTTCAGAAAAGTCAAAAGGCTTTTCGAGGATTTCTTTATAGATACTCCTTGCTTCTTCCGATCTTTTTAAAAGTCGATTATAGGTTAAATCGAAAAAATCAATTTTTTGTTCTTCAATTTGGTCATCAATCTTATCCCGGTAAGCGTCAAATTCTTTAATGTCGCTTGCATAGAAAAAGCGTTTAGACCCATCTAAACCTTCAAGATATTTATCATAAACACCTTCAGAAAAGTCGTCATTAATTTCCCGGGCATCGTAATGACCTTCGTTAAGAACATATGTAATAAGGTCTATAAGAAGTTTATCTTTATTAGGGTCGTCAAATTTTTTAGTAGTAAAACTACAGGAAGTGGCAGCCATTAAAAGCACGACCACCAAGATCTTTAAATTCTTTTTCATAAATAGCATAAATTTCATCATTAACAGCTCTCCAAAATACATTAAAAATTGTGCCAATAAAGTTAATGGGTAATAATAATTTGTTAAACCACTAAGATAAGGTTTCTTCCCGAAATTATTATTTTAGCTTTTATAAAATTAAGCTATGACCAGAAAGAAACCATTGATTTTAGTAACCAACGACGACGGAATCACAGCACCCGGTATAAGGACATTAATAGAAGTTATGAAAGAGCTGGGTGATGTTGTAGTTGTGGCACCCGACAGCCCCCAAAGCGGCATGGGACATGCTATTACTATTAGTGACACCTTGTTTTGCGAACAAGTTACCATAAAAGAAAATTACAAACATAAAGAATACAGTTGTTCGGGAACCCCTGCCGATTGTGTAAAAATTGCCACACAGGAAATTTTACACCGCAAACCCGATCTTTGCGTTAGCGGGATTAATCACGGCTCTAATTCGTCTATAAACGTAATATATTCGGGAACAATGAGTGCTGCTGTAGAAGCAGGGGTAGAAGGAATTCCAGCTATTGGCTTTTCTCTACTGGACTATTCTTTAAATGCCGATTTTGAGCCTACCAGAAAATATGTAAAAGCCATTACCAAAAATGTGATTAAAAATGGCCTGCCAAAAGGTGTGGTGCTAAATGTAAATATCCCAAAACTATCTGCCTCCGAAATTAAAGGAATGAAAGTGTGTAGGCAGGCAAATGCGCAATGGGAGGAAGAATTTGACAAAAGAACAAATCCGCAGGGCCGTGAATATTATTGGCTTAGCGGTAAATTTGTAAATAAAGATAAAGGCGAAGATACCGATGAGTGGGCACTACAAAACGGTTATGTATCAATTGTACCGGTACAATTCGATTTAACGGCCCATCACTTTTTAGACGATTTAAACACCTGGGAGCTTAATGATTAAGCAAAATATTTTTATAGGTTTCCTAACCGGAATCTCTGCCAATATTGGTGGTGTATTTCTTTACATCCTGCTTTTTTCTGAAATGGGAATAGATGAAACCTTAGATAAGGCCATTGCTCAAGGATATATTGGGAAATTAATAGCCCTGGGAGCCATTTTAAATTTTTTGCCATTTTTTGTTTTTATAAGGAAAAAACAAAATTATCATGCCAGGGGTGTTTTATTGGCCAGTATCCTGGCCGCGATTAGCATTTTTATCTCTAAAATTGTTTAAATATAAATGTTTATGGTTTGTGGTTAATTGTTAGGTGATGTAACCTTGAACCTGGCACCTGAAGCCTTGAATTTAAACCTTGTGCATTAAACTATAAACTTGAACCTAAGTATATAAAATGAAATATTATATTATAGCCGGGGAAGCTTCTGGAGACCTTCACGCCTCTAACCTGATGCGTGCATTAAAACAAAACGATTTGGAAGCAGAATTTAGGTTTTGGGGTGGCGATCTTATGCAGGAACAGGGCGGGCAATTGGTAAAACATTACCGCGAACTGGCCTTTATGGGCTTCGTAGAGGTTCTTTTTAACTTAAAGACCATTCTTAAAAATATTTCCTTCTGCAAAGAAGACATCAAAAAATTTAAGCCTGATGCCATTATTTTTGTAGATTATCCCGGCTTTAATTTAAGGATAGCCAAATGGGCTAAAAAAGAAGGCTACCCAACACATTATTATATTTCCCCGCAAATTTGGGCCTGGAAAGAAAACAGGATAAAAGAAATAAAACGGGATATAGACCATATGTATGTAATACTCCCTTTTGAAAAGGAGTTTTATGAAGAAAAACATAATTTCCCGGTTCATTTTGTAGGCCATCCCCTTATTGATGCTATTGGCCAAAAGAAACTCCCGGATATAGCTGCTATAAAAAAAGAATACGGGCTGGATGAAAGACCTATTATTGCTATTTTACCCGGAAGCCGTAAACAGGAAATTTCAAAAATGCTGGAGGTTATGTTAAGTATCACCCCAGATTTTCCTGAATACCAATTTGTAATTGCAGGTGCACCCAGCCAGGATGCTGCATTCTACGCTCCATTCATCAAGCAAAAAAACATCATGCTTATCATGAATAAAACGTATGATGTATTAAGCCTTGCCCATGCTGCCATGGTAACATCGGGTACGGCTACCCTGGAAACCGCCCTTTTTAAAATCCCCGAAGTAGTTTGCTATAAAGGCAGCTATATCTCCTACCAAATTGCACGTAGAATTATAAAATTGAATTATATCTCACTGGTAAACCTTATTATGAACCGGGAGGTGGTAAAAGAATTAATCCAGAACGATTTTAATACTAAAACACTTAAAAAAGAGTTTAAAAAAATACTGGAAGAAAAGCACCGTAGCAAAATTTTTAAAGATTACTTTGAGTTAGAACAAAAATTAGGAGGAAAAGGTGCCAGCGAAAAAACAGCGCAACTAATTATAAAAGCAATCAAAAATTAATCTATGCCTAAAATTTTTAAACTTCTTTTTTTAAGCTTTTTTCTTACAGGCCTTGTTTCCTGCGGAAGCTCACGCGCTAAAGTTATTACTACCAAAAGTGAAGAAAAACGTTCACGAGATTATTCAAATAAAGAAAAGCCGTCCAGAAGTTATACCGATAAAGAAATAGCTGAAGTTAAGCCGGTAAACAAAAAGGTCTATAATATTATTTCTACGGCAAAAAGTTTTGAGGGCACCCGATATAAATATGGAGGCACCACTAAACGAGGCATGGACTGCTCCGGATTGCTATACACTGCATTTTTGGAGGAAGATATCGCTATTCCAAGAACTTCCCGAGCCATGTCTCTTGAAGGGGAACGCCTTTATTTAAAGCAGGTAGGCCCCGGCGATTTACTTTTTTTTGAAACAAATAAGAACAAAAAAGTTATTAATCACGTTGGCCTGGTGGTAGAAATAGAAAGCGATAATATCTATTTTATTCATTCTTCTACTTCACGCGGGGTAATTATCTCTTCCTTATCTGAACCATTTTGGAATGAAACCTTTGTAATGGCCCGAAGAATTTTGTAATTTTTAGTATCTTATACTCCTTATTGCTACCCTACACAAAACAACAGGGATGCAATTTTTGAATTTTACCATCATAAAACTTTCTATATTCCTAATTCTGGGAATTATTACCGGGTTCACGATTCATCTCCCCCTACAAGCTTTTTTTATATGTTTAGGCTTTCTATTTCTAAGCTTCTGTTTTAGCTTTTTACGAGCCCGTAAAAAGTTATTTGATGATGCTTTCTTCGGAATATGCACCTGGAGTTTAATCTTTTGTATAGGCATAGCCACCGCCTATTTGCACCAGCCTAAAAATATACCACAGCACTATATTAACACTAAAAGTACCGAAGCTGGCATAATGCAAATTCGCATTTTGGAAACACTTAAGCCCAATGTTTACAACGAGGTATATATAGCGGAAGTAGAAAGAATCTTTTCTGGTAAGAATCCAATCAAAACAACCGGAAAAATCCTGCTAAACATTTCTAAAGATTCTATCCCCCTGAATATAAAACCGGGAACAAGATTGCTTGCCCCCAATAAACCATCAGATATTGCTGAGCCTCTAAACCCCTACCGATTTAATTATCGGAGGTTTATGCAAAAACAAAAGGTAGAGAAGCAATTAAGCATAGACCAGGTAGAGCTCCAAATGTTAACCTATACTACAAACAGGCCATTAACCCATATTGCCAATTTTAGGGCAAGTTTAATAGAGAAGCTTTCAAAAGCAAATTTTAATAAAGATGAACTGGCTATTATACAGGCACTACTACTGGGGCAAAAACAGGATATTTCAAAAGAAGTTTATGAAGATTATGCTGCTGCCGGAGCCATACATATACTTGCCATATCGGGCCTTCACGTAGGTGTTATTCTATTAATTTTAAACTGGCTTTTTAAACCTTTAAACCTCGTAAAATATGGACTGTTCCTAAAAACAGTACTTCTAGTTTCACTCATGTGGGGTTTTGCTATGCTAGCAGGACTTTCCCCATCGGTAGTGCGGGCCGTAACCATGTTCTCTTTTATCGCTATTGGGATGCAATTGCGAAGAAAAACCAGTGCTTTGAACAGTTTGTTCATTTCTCTGTTTATTTTACTGCTTGTAAATCCATATTTTATTTTCCAGGTAGGTTTTCAGCTTAGTTATCTTGCGGTGTTCGCCATTGTTAGCCTTCATCCCAAATTATTTAAACTCTGGCAACCCAAATTTAAAATTACCAGGTACTTTTGGGGGCTATTATGTGTGAGCATAGCCGCACAAATTGGAGTTTTACCCTTAAGTTTATTTTATTTCCACCAATTCCCTTCTTTGTTCTTTCTTTCCAATTTGGTGGTATTACCTGTGCTTGGCTTAATTTTAGGTCTTGGAATTCTCGTTATCATACTAACCCATTTCAATATACTTCCAAACGCTTTAGCAGATGCCTACGGAAATTTAATAGGCCTTATGAATCAGTTTATTACCTGGGTGGCAGGCAAGGAGGAGTTTGTTTTTACAAACATTCATTTTAGTATATGGCAAAGTTTAAGCGCCTATTTGCTTATCTTATTTTTTATTTTTTTAATTTATCGAAAAAGCTTTAGGAGCTTTATTTTATTTCTCTGTGGAATTATACTGCTTCAATCCAGTATGATTTTCAGCAGAATACAGAATTCATCTTCAGAAAGTATTGTTTTTCATAAACCAAGAAAAACTATGATAGGCATAAAAAAGCATGATAAACTTGAGCTTTATCATAATCTAGAGGCCCCAGTCAAAAATGAAATTAGATTGAAAGATTACAAGACCGGTAGGAACATTCGGCGTCTGGAAGAGCAAGTAATTCCCAACATTTTACTGGCCGGGAAAACTTCAGTTTTAATTATTGACAGCAGTGCGGTTTACAAGCTGAATGATTTTAAACCACAAATAGTATTACTCCGGGACTCTCCCAAAATCAATTTAGAAAGACTTATTACGCATTTAAACCCGATGCTAATTATTGCTGACGGAAGTAATTATCACAGTTATGTATCGCGCTGGGCCAAAACCGCAAGAAAACAAAAAGCCCGCTTTCACCATACAGGTAAAAACGGGGCTTTCCGCATTTCTACTGAACCTTAAGGCTCACTATCAACTAACACTTAAATTGTAAATAATTTATTCGAAAGAACCTTCAAAATTCTTCTGATATTCTGCAAAAGCTTCTTTAGAAGTCATTTTTTTATATTCATCTCCCACAAAGAGCTTTAGGTATAGCTCTAACTGTTTTGGCGTTCTATAACCGGCAACAGGAGCAATTAAATTAGCTTCTTCATCGAAGAAAACCAAACTTGGATATCCGGTAATTTGAATAGCCCTTGCTAATTGGTGGGGTGAATTTCTTCTTTTTTTCTTTTCGGGATCGTATTGTGGGTTTTTAAACACCTGACCCTTAAAATTGATTTCCTCGTTACCCTCGGCATTAAATTTTACAGGATAGTAGTTCTCATTTACATACTCAATTACATCGCTGTTGCTAAATGTATTTTTGTCTAACATTTTACATGGCCCACACCAAACGGTATAAGCATCCATAAAGATTTTTTTAGGTTCCTTTTTCTGCGCTTCCAGAGCTTCGTTCATACTCATCCAGTTAATCTCCTGGGCTTGCACACCAAGAACGGTAAAAATCAAGAAAATAAAAAAAGTAAGTTTCTGCATTGTTCTAATTATTTTAAACACTTGGTCGGTTTACATGTTGAACCTAACAGGAAAACAAAAAACGTTCCTAAAAGTAAATTTTCATCCAAGATCATCTCATCTTTTTACTGCAAGGATTGTGCAGTGAGTACATGTATATTTAAATTCAAATTCTAAAATATAAATAATTATGAAAAAACTAAATTCTAAAGAATTAAATGAAATCCAAGGTGGCGGTATAATAGCAGATGCCGTTGAGGAAATAGTAGCATGGTGGAATTGCGGTTGCAGAGCACCAAAGCATGATGGGCAAACATGGAATGAATATAATGGAAAATTTTAAACAGAAAAATATGAAATTAGCAGAATTTAAAACCATAGAATTATCTCAAAAAGAAATAAAGACTATTGATGGAGGATATTGGGGGTATGTTGTAAAAGGTGCGAAATGGTTAGCAAGAACATACATTGGCAATGAAATTAAAAAAGGCTTTGTAGCCGGAATGGAACGTGATTGTTCAACCGTATGCACTAGGTAATCTAGATTATAGTCCTAGAAATAACCATAAAAGGTGGAGTTTTAAGCTCCACCTTTTTTAGTCCATTATTTTTTCAACAATATAAAATTGAAAATATATTTTTCAGAAATCATTATAAGAAAATTTTCAACCTCTATCTTATTCCGTGCATCTTTTTTATCAGGAATTTATTTATTGCCACCATTAATAATCCCATAAAAATTGGAATAAGAGTAAAGATTAAGAAAAACACCGATAACCCGTATTGTTCCGAGATACTATCAATATACCCTCCCGTATAACCTCCAAGAATACCAGCTATAAAATTGGCAAGAAACCAAATTCCAAACATAAGGCCTACCAGTTTTGGAGGAGATAATTTACTCACATAACTAAGTCCTACGGGAGAAACACAAAGCTCACCTATTGTATGAAAGAAGTATGCTAAAATCAACCATATCATACTTACGGCAGCAGTTTCAGCTCCCTGAGGAATTCCAAAAGCTCCATAAGCAAGAGATGCAAATCCTACTCCAAGTAATATCAGCCCAATCCCGAATTTAACAGGACCAGAAGGGTTAAACCTACTTTCCCAAATTTTGGAAAACACAGGAGCAAATAATATTATAAATAAGGAGTTTAATACTGAGAACCACGAAGCCGGCACTTCAGCGGTGTCCACCTGAAATTCATTATATAACATCCAAATAACTATACCCCATATTATTACAAAACTGCTTCCAAGAAAAAAATTGGATTTAGCATACCTTCCAAAAGTTTGCTTAAAAAGCATTAGAAGCACCCAGGTTATAACCAGCAAGGGAATTACTGTAATAACAGCATTAATTATTTTAAAAGTTACTGCCTGACTACCTAACAGATCTCTATCAGTATAATCCGCTGCAAAAATAGTCATAGATCCCCCTGCCTGTTCAAAAGCCCACCAAAAAAATATTGTAAAAAATGCAAAAACTAAAATTACAATTACTCTATCTTTTTTAACCTTAGGAGAAGGCTCTGGCTTATTTGTTTTTTCAAAATTATCATCTAAAATTGGCTTACCCTTACTATCTTCCACTTCTCCTTTTACAGTGTGATCATCAACATAATCATCCTTTTTCTTGGGCTTTAAACCAATTTCCCCAAAAATCTTTTGGGCATAATAGAACTGTAACATTCCAATAAACATGAAAATTCCCGCGAGACCAAAGCCCCAATGCCATCCTACTTTTTCCCCTATATAACCACAAAGTAAAATTCCGAGAAAAGCACCGGCATTAATTCCCATATAAAAAATGGTATAACCAGCATCTTTTTCTTTATCATCGGTTTTATAAAGTTGACCTACAATTGAAGAAATGTTCGGTTTAAACAAACCATTCCCCAATATCAAAAGAAGTAACCCAAGATAGAAGAAAATATTAGTAAAACCTTCTAGCGCCATAGATGCATGGCCAAGAGTCATAATTAATGCACCCAAAACAACTGCACGCCTATAACCTAGGAATTTATCTGCTATCAACCCCCCAAATATAGGAGTAATATAGACCAATCCAATATACCATCCATACAAGATAAGTGCATCTTGTCTTTCCCAGGCCCATCCATTTTCCATTATGGATGCTGTTAGAAATAAAACCAGTAAGGCACGCATTCCGTAGTAAGAAAAACGTTCCCACATTTCTGTAAAGAAAAGAACAAATAAACCAGAAGGATGTCCTAGCACTGTTCTTTGATTATATTCAGATCCTCCGAATTTAAACTCCATATTATTTAGTTTCAATTATAGTTTTTCTTTTATAAAATTGGTCATTAATGTATAGAGGTGCAATCTTGTATTACCTCCATAAATACCGTGATTTCTGTCGGGATAAATAGCCCAGTCAAATTGCTTATTGGCCTGTACTAAAGCTTCAACCATTCTCATGGTATTTTGCACATGTACGTTATCATCTCCACCCCCGTGAATTAAAAGATAGTCTCCTTTTAATTTTTCAACATGATTAATTGGTGAATTTTCATCATAACCTGAGGGGTTTTCCTGAGGCGTGGTCATATATCTTTCGGTATAGATGGTATCGTAAAATCTCCAGCTAATTACCGGAGCTACTGCTATTGCCATAGAGAAAGTGTCGTTTCCTTTAAGAATGGCGTTAGAAGACATAAAACCACCGTAGCTCCATCCCCAAATTCCAATTCGGTTTTCATCTATATAATCTAGTTCACCAAACTTTTTTGCAGCAGCTATTTGGTCTTCAACCTCATATTTACCGAGTTCATTCTGAGTTACTTTTTTAAAATCTGCACCTTTAAACCCTGTACCACGGCCATCAACAGTTGCTATAATGTAACCTTCGTTAGCGAGTAGCTGGTACCAATAATCGTTAGTACCGAAATAAGAGTTAGAAACCGACTGCGACCCAGGACCAGAATATTGAAACATTAATAATGGATATTCCTTATTCTCATCAAAATCGTTTGGTTTGATCATCCACATATTAAGCTCATTACCATTCACTTCAATAGTACTCAGTTCTTTTGGAGCAAAATTATAAGCCGCTTCTTTTTCTAATAAAGCCGAATTATCTTTGATCTTTCTTACAAGCTTTCCATTTTTCGCATTATGTAAGGTGAACTCATAAGGAGTCTCGGTACTTGTGTAAGAATTGATAAAATAGGTGTAATCTGCGCTAAAATCAGCGCTGTTCATTCCTTCTTTTTCAGTTAAACGGGTTTTGCTTCTCCCGTTAATTTTTATAGAATACACATCGCGATTTACGCTTCCGTTTTCTGTACTTTGATAGAAAATCTTTTTTGAATCTTTATCATAACCGTAATAATTGGTTACTTCCCAATTTCCTTTGGTGACCTGGTTCTCTAACTCCCCATCTTCATCATAAAGGTAAATATGGTTCCAACCATCTTTTTCGCTGGTCCAAATAAAACTATTGTCTTCAAGAAAAGTAAGGTTGTTAGTAATGTCTATATATGCCTCATCGGTTTCGTTCATCACAACTTCGGCCTCGTTATCTTCAGCATCAACAAAAATAAGGTCCAAATCGTTTTGATGCCTGTTTAACACCTGCACACTTAAAATCTCAGGATCCTGCGTCCATTTAATTCTTGGAATATAAAAATCTTCATAATCTCCAAGTTCAACTTTTTCACTTTCGTTAGCAGCCAACTCATAAGTATAAAGCGAAACTTCAGAATTTGTTTCTCCGGCTTTAGGATATTTAAAAACGTGCTGAGAAGGATACAGATCCTGCCCATACATATCCATGGAAAACTCCGGAACTTTAGATTCATCAAATTTCAAATAAGCCAAATGAGTACCTGTTTTATTCCAGTCGAAAGCCCTTACAAAGGCAAATTCCTCTTCATAAACCCAATCGGTCACCCCATTAATTATTTTATTTATTTCGCCATCGGTAGTTACCTGTGTTTCTTTCCCTGAAGCTATATCGTAGATATATATATTGTTTTCAAAAACATAGGCCACTTTAGAGGCATCTGGAGAGAAAGTAGGCTCCTGAACTTTATTATCGCTTAATTTGGTAAGCGTTTTATCTTCTACATCATAGATATAATAAATTCCGCGTGAAGAACGCCTGTAGATTTGCTCTACATTGGTAGAAAGTAAAATCTTATCTTCCTCTTCGCTAAGAGCAAAACCCTGAAAACCTGAAATCTCATTAAGATTGTCACTGTTTAAAAGGCTTCTAAGCTTTTCTCCGCTTTTATAAGAATATACATCTATGCTAGTACTGTTCGCATTTCGGTCGCGGTTCAAAACCACATATTCTTTGCCGTTATTTAAAGATTGAAGGGATTGTAAACGTTCCTGCCTAAAAGTGCCGTCGTAGATTTCTTCGAGGCTAACCTCTTTATTCTGAGCGTAAATAGTTGAGGTAGCCGCAATTAACAACCCAACCAGAATTTTTGAGAACTTCATAAAATTTATAGAATGAATTTTAAATGCCAAGTTTACTAAAATTTCAGCAAAAAGCGTAGTATTTCAGTGTTAAATACTAAGAATCTGTTAACTGTAATTGGTTTCGTTTTTCTAAAATAGGAAAAGCATATTCACTTAAATAACAATTGTATCTTTGCTCCCTCTAAATTAGCTTCAAAAATGATAAAACCTATCAGTGGATTTTCCAGGCTTAGCAAAAAAGAAAAAATAGACTGGCTTGCTGAAACCTATCTTAAAAACAGCCCGGAAGATGTGGCTGTACTTAGACAATACTGGAACGAAGATTCCAGGTTGCAACAATTACACGACGAGTTTACCGAAAATACCTTATCAAATTTTTACCTGCCTTTTGGACTGGCACCAAACTTCCTAATTAATGGAGATTTATTAGCAATTCCTATGGCCATTGAGGAAAGCTCGGTAATAGCAGCAGCAAGTAAAGCTGCTAAGTTTTGGGGTAGTCGCGGCGGATTTAAAGCCGAAGTAATCGATACCAAAAAGATTGGTCAGGTACATTTTAATTTCTTCGGAAACAAAAAAAACCTGGAATCCTTTTTTGAAAGTGTAAAACCCAAACTGCTAGAAGCTGCTAAGCCTATTACCCGCAATATGGAAAAACGTGGTGGCGGGGTTTTAGCTATAAATTTAAAAGACAAAACTGCGGAAATACCAAATTACTATCAGCTACACTGCGAGTTTGAAACCAAAGACTCCATGGGCGCAAATTTTATAAATTCCTGCCTGGAAAAATTCGCAGAAGTCTTTCAGGATCAAGCTAAGAATTATACCGATTTTTCTTCCGAAGAAAAAGATATAGAAATCATTATGAGCATTCTTTCTAATTATGTACCAGAGTGCTTAGTAAGAGCTGAAGTATCCTGCCCGGTAGAAGAGCTTAATGAAAACAAAGAAATAAACGGCGAAGATTTTGCGAAGAAATTTATACAAGCAGTAAATATCGCTGAAGTAGAACCCTATCGCGCCGTAACCCATAATAAAGGGATTATGAACGGTATTGATGCGGTTGTACTGGCTACCGGAAACGATTTTAGGGCAGTAGAATCGGGGGTTCATGCTTATGCCTCCAGAAATGGAAAATACTCCAGCTTAACCCACGCCAGCCTTGAAAACGGAATTTTCAAATTCTGGATTGAAGTTCCCCTGGCCCTGGGTACCGTAGGCGGCTTAACGAGTCTGCACCCACTGGTTAAATTGGCCCTGGATATTTTGCAAAAACCCAGCGCCAAAGAATTGATGAAGGTAGTGGCAGTTGCCGGACTGGCTCAAAATTTCGCCGCTATTAATTCTCTAACAACAACCGGGATTCAGCAGGGGCATATGAAAATGCATTTAATGAATATTTTAAATCAGCACGGTGCAACTGAAGATGAAAAGAATACCCTTACGAAACATTTCACCAAACATACGGTTACGCACAGCAGTGCCGTGGAAGAATTAAAAAAACTAAGAAATTCGTAATGAAAGAATTTTATAGCCAGGGCAAACTTTTAATAACCGGAGAATATGCTGTTTTAGATGGAGCTAAAGCCCTCGCAATACCCACAAAATTTGGGCAATCTCTGGAAATTGCACCTGCTGAAGGCAAAAATATAGCATGGAATAGTTTTGATGAACAGGGGAAATTATGGTTTCAAGGAGAGTTTGAGTTTATCAAGAATAAATTTCAGTGTATTAAAGGAGAACAGGAAGTTTCGGCGAGACTTGTAGAAATCCTGAACGAAGCGCACAAACTAAACCCAAAATTATTTTCTACCGAAAAAAGCGGAATTAAAGTTAATACTCGTTTAAATTTTAACAGAAACTGGGGCCTGGGAACTTCTTCAACTCTAATTAACAATATTGCGAATTGGTTTGAAATTGATGCCTTTAAATTGCTTAAAAATACTTTTGGAGGAAGTGGTTACGACATTGCAGCGGCACAAAATAAGCAAGCTATTACTTATCAACTTACAAACGATAAGCCCTCGGTTTTAAAAGCCAATTTTTATCCGAATTTTTCAAAAAATATCTTTTTCGTTTATTTAAACGAGAAGAAAAACAGCCGTGATGCCATTGCGCACTACAAAGCATTACCTAACGAGAACAAAAGCGGACTAACCGAAAAAATCTCTTCCTTAACCGAGCAATTCACCAAGTGCAACAACCTCACCGAATTTGAGCTTCTAATCAATATTCACGAGACTTTATTATCGCAAGTACTACAAACCCAAAAAATAAAACAAGAACGTTTTCCCGACTTCCCTGGAGCTATAAAAAGCCTTGGTGGCTGGGGTGGAGACTTCGTGATGGTTACCGGCCAGGAAGAAGCGGTTTTCGAATATTTTAATAATAAAGGATTTAAAACAGTTTTTGCTTTTGAAGACATGGTTCTTTAAAAATGGCTCCTAAAGAGTACCAGGAATTTTTTTGAGACAGGCTCTAAAATAAAGTAAGGATGATTTAGGATTAAAAAAATCTTAAACTAACAAGCTAAACCTGCCAAGCCGTTCAGGCAGGCTTATTTCAGATTTTAAATTTGCTTCAAAAAACTGCATAAAAAAGCCCCGGTAAAATTTTACCGGGGCCGTATATTTAAAAGCTTATTCTACTAGTAGAATCTTGCACGATTATCTTCAATTTCTGCTTTTTCACGAAGCGCTTCGAAAAGTCTTTGTGAAGCATTCTGTCTTCTTTGTGCAGTTTCCTGTTGGGCAATTCCGCTATAAGAATTCATTGCCGGAGCTTCATTTTTACTTTCAAGCTCTACTACATACACGCCATTATTACCTGCAATTGGCTTACTTACACTGCCAGCCTCCAAAGCGAATACCGATCCTACTACCTCTGGCTCTCTTCCGGCACCGGGCAATGTTGGGCTGCCAAGGCTAACCGCATTTGCAGTTTGCACCATAGTATTATTATTGGAAGCGATTTCTTCCAGGTTTTCGCTATTGATTTTACTTTTAAGAATTTCGGCTTTCTTTTCTTTTGTAAGAATTGGAAGCACTTTAGATGATGCGTTTTCTGCAGTCATCAAACCTTTCTTATTCTTAGCTGTTAATTGCGCCACAACATAGCCAGAAGGAATGTCAAAACGCTTTATATCGCCAACGTTAGCTTCGTCTTCAAAAGCCCACTGAACAATTCTTCTTTGTTGTCCAACTCCAGGGATATTTTCATCTAAAGCTTTTACGTTATTAACAGTTCTAACATCGTAGTCCCCTTCTTTGGCAACTTCAGCAAAATCACCTTCTCCTGCCGCGATTTCAAACTTAGTAGTTTCATTAAAAAGGTTGTTTCTGGAACGTTCTGATGCCTCTAATTCTCTGGCAATAGTAGCAATTTTTACTGCTTTTTCTCTTTGGCTCTGCTCTGCGATATGGATCACGTGGTAACCAAAATCGGTTTCCACAACACCAACATCTCCTTTGTTATTGTTTAAAACATAAGTGTCAAACTCAGGCACCATATCTCCGGGGCCAAAATAACCAAGGTCACCGCCATCCTGATTGTTAGAACGGTCTGAAGAAAATTCGACTGCTAATTCAGCAAATTTATCTTTATTTCCTTTAATTACATTAGCAAGGCTATCGGCCAATGCTTCAGCTTCTTCTTTGCTTCTGGTTACATCTGGTGCAAATTGTTGCCCCTGGTAAGCCACAAGAATATGACTTGCTTTTATAGAATCTGGAACCTGCTTGGTTTCTACCAATTTAGAAAGCTTAAAATAACCTTCGTGTTGGTATGGCCCAAAAGTTTCACCTTCATTTAAATTGAAAAGCTCATCAGCAAATTCTGAAGGCAGTTCGTTTTTGAATTTAAACCTATTATCGTAAGGAAGGTCTGAATTTGCCTCTACAAAATCTTCATAATCGGTTGTTGAATTAAATCCAGCTAAAGTATCATTGCTGCTGGTTACTGCATTATATTCTACACGGTTTTCCAACAATGCATTTAAAGCTTCTTCTGTTTCTTTTACATCTTCATCTGAAGCTGTTTCTTCAAAATAAACATATCTGATATTTCTGGAAGCTTCGGTTTCAAACTGTGCAGCATGATCTTTAATATAAGCTCTAATTTCATCTTTACTCACCTCTACTTCATCATCTGAAATAGAAGAATACGGTAATTGAACAAAACGAAGATCTACCGTATTATTTTGAAAACGGTAAGCTTGTTCAGCCTCAACAATAGTTGCGCCAATCCCGGCAGTTACCATTGAGAAATACATATTTTGACGAGCAATATCGCCCATATTTTCTTCCATTTGTAGCCATTGTTGGTATGCCTCCGGCTGTGTAGACCTTAAGCTTGCAATATATTCACGCACCCGGTTTTCATCAAACATACCAGCTTCATTTCTAAAGGCAGGATTACTTCCCATCTGTGTACGCATCACCTCTCTAATTTGAGCTTTACCAGCTCTAATGCCAAGCTTTTCAAGCTCTTCTTTAAGAATAGTTTCACGAAGGGTTTGTTCCCAAACCTGGTTTACAGCCTGGCTGGTACTTACATTTGCCCCCATTTGGCGTTGAAAACCTTCTACCTGCCGGGCAAAATCTTCCCTACTCACCTCTTCACCATTTATGGTTGCTATGGTGTTTTGGTCTTTTTGCGAAGAAAAGCCTCCGTTACGTATTACATCGGCAAGCACAAAAGAGAAAAGTGCCAATGCAATAATGATGATCAAGAAAACAGAACGCTGTCTGATTTTATTTAATACTGCCATTTGTAGTTGTTATTTATCAAAATATAGTGGGCGAAAATAATGTTTTTAACCTAATTATAAAACTTATAATTAGCAAAATACTAACTAATCCTTATTTAATCTGCCGACTTTATTTTTAATTCTATTAATTCTATTTTAGTATTGGAAACTTCCAATATTTTAAATGAAAAATTATCTATCTGTAATTCTTCATCTTGTCGGGGAATTTCTTCGGTATGGTTTACAATATATCCCCCAAGGGTCTCGTAATTCTCCCCTTCAGGAATATTCAGCTTATAGTTCTCATTAAGATAATCTACCTCTAATCTTGCTGAAAATTTATAATGCCCTTCTCCCAATTCCTCTTCGGTAAGTACGGCGGCATCATGTTCGTCTTCAATTTCTCCAAAAAGCTCTTCCACAATATCCTCTACCGTAATCATTCCGCTGGTACCCCCATATTCATCTATTACAACCGCAATACTTTTTCGCTTTTTGGTAAGATTGTTTAAAACATCTTTTACCCACATTGTTTCCGGTACAAAAACTACCGGCAAAAGTATAGACTTTATAGATTCGGGTTTTTTAAAAAGCTCAAAAGAATGCACATAGCCAATCACATCGTCTATGGTCTCGTTGTAAATTAAAAGTTTAGAAAGTCCTGTTTCGGTAAAAGTTTCCACAAGGTCTTTAGGTGCCAGGTGTTGATTTACAGCAACAATTTCGGTTCTAGGCACCATCACTTCCCTGGCTTTAATATCTGAAAACTGAAGAGCATTTTGAAAAATTTGAATTTCAGAATCAACCTCCTCATCATCCTCTACCGTCTCCATCTGCTCATTGATAAAGTTACCTAATTCAACTTTACTAAAAGCTAATTGCACCTCATCTCCTTCGGTTTTAAAAAATCTTTTTAAAATAACGTCGGAAACCCATATTACAAAAGAAGAAACGAAACTAAAAAGTATGTAAAAGATATACGCAGGAATGGCAAAAAATTTAAGCATAGAATTTGCGTAAATTTGAAAAAACACCTTCGGAAGAAATTCAGCAGTAAGTAAAATAACCAGTGTAGAGATCACGGTTTGTGTAAATAAACTTAAATCGACCACCAAATATTCTAAAAAGGCACTGTTTAAAGGCTGAAGCCCCTGAAGCCAATTCATTAATAAGTCTCCCATAAAAAAGCCATAAACCACCAGGGCAATATTATTCCCCACCAACATGGTAGCTATAAATTTTGAAGGCTTTCTTGTTAACCTTTTAAGAATAGTTGCCAAAAAATCATTTTGGCGCTTTTCAATTTCAATATAAATTTTATTGGAAGAAATATAAGCAATCTCCATCCCGGAAAAGAAAGCAGACAAAATTAGGGAAAGAATAATTATAAGAATTTCAGCTTCCATTATTCCTGCTTATTACGCTCTTCAATCTTGCGCCTAAATCGTCTTTTAAAGAAAAACATAAAGATAGATATTACCACAAAAAAGATAAATAAATAGGCCCTACTGCGCTCTGTATCCCAAATTCTAAAACTTTCAAAAAGAAAAAAAGCTGCTATAAATAAGTAAGCGTATTCAAAATATTTAAAATATTTACTCATCGGGTTTATCGTCTTTTATTATTTGAACCCCTACATTGGTTCGCGATCGAAAATTACCGAAATTTTGATTAGCATCAAAACCTTCACCTTCGTTAAGCGCTCCATTAGGAAATTTTATGGTATTAGGTTTATCGGTAAAAATCCAGTTTATATTTTGATCCCAATATAATTGTGAAGCTTCAAGCCGCATGCTATCGGCGGTAAAAACCACCACATTTCCCTGTAAATCTATGAGATTGGTACCATCGTAAATTATCCCGTAATCTGAGGTAACCGTGCTTTTCTCATTATTTTCATCGTAAATTTCCAATTCCAATCCGTCGGGAAACTCACGGTACGGAAACTCTTTATTATTAAAATCCATCATTTTAGGGCTTTTTAAATTAGCCACCATCCTACCGGAATCGGTATATTTTAGATTAATTCCCTCGGCAATGGCTTGCGGAGCATCACCCTCTATATCCAGGGCTCTAATTTCATTTAAATTACCCTGACATGAAAAAAGCATTGTCACGCCTATTAGCGTGACAATGCCTGTTATTATTTCCTTGTATGTTATACTCATATTACATTTGCGGGATACGTACAGTTTCCCCTATCCAACATCCAATTTTTATAGCTTCACCGGCACTTCTACCCTGCTGAAAAACATCGGCTTTTTGCGGAGCTCTACCTCTATAAGCAGTTGCTGTTTGATTTGCATTAGAAGCGATAGATGGATCTACTCTTGCAGCCCTTGCAGCGTAATCGGCCGCTAACCAGTATACAGCTCTTTTGTCAAATGCTGTTTCACCACAATTATTGGCACTTTGCGCAATCATATTAGCAATTTGCAAGTATGCTCTTCCTAAAGATGGTTTAGCGCTAATTGCCTTTCTAAAAAAGTTTCTAGCTTGAGAGAAGCTACCTCTTTCTTTATAGTTAGATGCAATTCTATAGTAAATTCTAGCCTGATCGCTTGGATCTTCTTCTAATTCTGCTGCTTCATTATAATACTCCAAAGCTTTAGCTCTATCACCATCGGCTTCAGCTAACTGCCCTAAAGAGTATGCAGAATTTGCAGAAGGCTTTAATTGGTGCAATGCTTCAGAAACCTGGAAGAACAATGGATCTTCTGTACAATCCTTAGCAGACAACCTTGCGTTTGCATTCTGCAACCAATCTACATCAGACTTTTTCTCTTCAAAATCTTTCTTATAAAGCGGGATTAGGTTATCGCAATCTGCTCTGGCACCAAGCTTAGCATTCAAAGCACCTTTAACCATGTTATAGTTTTTCAGGTTAATTTCAGCATATTTAATCTGTTTTTTCTCCTTGGAAGTAAGCTCATCGCCTGCATCCTGCTTTTCAATAAGCGGTGCCAGGTTTTTAGCTGCCTTATTTTCTTCTTCTTCAATTTTCGCCATTACTTTATCGTAATTATCAAAAACATCCTGAAGCTCTCTTTCCCCGGCATCCTGCATATCTACCATTAACTGGAAATAAGCATAAAGACCTTTTGGGCTGGTAAAGTTATCTCTATCTTCGGTATATGCCTTATCAAAAGCATTATACAATTCTTCTGTATTTCCTATTTTATGATCAAACTTCAACTGAGCAATATCAGCATAGATTTTTCCTTTAGAAGTTTTACTCGGAAACAATTCTAAACGCTCTTCCCATAAACCAATAAGCTCTTTTATATATTGCTCCTTCTCTGCACCTTCGGCATTTTCAATTTTATAATTAAGAGCACGCTCTCCATATTGGAAAGTAGCTAAACTATATTTTGGACACTCTTCCCTAACTTTCATTAAGGGTTCGTAAGCAGCATCATAATTTTTAGCCTTAGCATCATCATACGCCAAAGCAGCCATTGTTGCACAATCATTAGACTGTGCGCTTAAAACACTTGAGCCTAAAACAGCCCCTGTAATTAATGCTATAAATCTCGCTTTCATGTTCTTGTTTTATTATCGTGGTTAATTAAATTTTCTTCTTTCGAACCATTTTCTAGCTGCAGTTAGGGAAAGCCCTACTGAAAGCCTAAAGTAATCTTCCTGAATTAAACCTGAATCTGTGGTACCGCGCTGTCCATACTCCAATCCAAGGTTTATATTAGAATTTCCCGGCCCTACAGGTAGTCCAACTCCAAAAGTAATGCCAAACTCATTAATATCCTGATTGTTGAGATTTAAACCTGTCTCTTCATACCTAAACCCAGCGCGATAAACAATGCGCTTAAAGTAATTGGTAAAAGAATCATACTGTGGAATAAAATACCCACCAAATTTATATTGGGCAGCATTTGCAAAATTTGCGTTAGTGCCCCCTGCTCCATTCACACTTAAAAAGGAATTATCGTCTGTACTCACATACTCACCACCAAAAAACCATTTATTAGGCCTTCCAAGACCAAGACCTATGGTATATTTTGCTGGTAAGCTAAGTTCAGAATCTGCAACATCTATATTGCGTTCTTCCACCACTGTTTCACCTCCGTTTCCTGAGAAAGCTATAGTTGCCAATCGTCTTGAGTTTTCTGCATCAATAGTAGTTCTGGGAGAATAAGAAGCCGCTGCATGTAACTTAAGTCCGTTTTTAAATTTTTGCTGAAAATCGGCACCAAAATTATAATTAAAGCCTAATAAATCTGTTCTACTTACATCACGGGAACCTAATTGCACTTCGTTACGTACCAGGGTTCTTTGATTTTGGAGGTTTCCAAAGTTGTATTGCGCATCAACCCCAATACTCAAAGAAGGAATAATTTGATAACCAGCTGAAAGAAAAACTTTATTCATTCCGCCACGACCTTCCAGCCTACTGGCTACAGACTCCCTAATATCTAAAATTTGATATCCAACCGAGGTATATGGCAACACACCAATACCAAAACCGAGATTTCCTCCCACGGGCACCCCAATGGCCAGGTAATCTAAAGAAGTAACCTTTGCATTATCTTCGGCCGTAGCCGAGCTTAAGTTTACCCTTTCATGAGAACCCCCTACCGCATAGGTTGTTCTTCTTAATCTCCCATAACCAGCGGGATTTCTAAGGTTTAGATGAATACTATCTGAAAACACACTTAAGCCACCCATAGATCTGTTCTCTACGGTTCCTTTAAAAGTTGTAAGGCCAATCCCGTAATAAGAATAGGGCGATGATACATTCTCCTGCGCTGAAGCAACCACTGTAAAAAAAACAGCTACGATTACTATAAATCGTTTAATCATTGAGTTTTGTTAAATTCTAAAATGTAGTTTAAACCCTCAAAAAGAAAATTCGGGTTGGCAAATATGCTATTTTTTACCCGCTTTGACAAAATTTGCGTATCTCCACCTGTTAAAATAACTGTTAAATATTTATAATCAGCTTTATAGCGATCAATAATTCCATCCAATTCTGCGCTCACACCGTTCAACACTCCCGATAAAATACTGTTTTGCGTAGAATTTCCAATTAAAGGAGCTTTTTCATCTAAGCTTACCAGCGGAAGTTTAGAAGTAAAATGTTGCAATGCCTTTAAACGCATTTGCAAACCGGGAGAAATAGCACCTCCAAGATATTCATTTGCAGCATTTTTAAAATCGAAAGTTATACAGGTACCCGCATCTATTATCAAAACATTCTCGTATTGAAAGTTTAATGAAGCGGCGGCGGCCAATGCCAATCTATCTTTCCCTAAAGTTTGAGGCGACCCATAATTATTTTTAAATGGGAGTTTTGTGTTTTCACTTAAAACATACAGATTGGTTTCTTCCTTAAGAATTTTCTCAAAAGCTGAAGTGTCCTTTACAACCGAAGATAGCATAGAAAAGCTTATTTGAGGATAATCTTTTTTTATTTCTTGAATTTTTTTAAAAAAATTTTCAGCGACACACACATAAGACCTAAGAAGTTTAGACTCCTGAAAAACAGCAACTTTTACATAGGAATTCCCTACATCAATAATTAAATTCATAGGCATTTGATTGAATTGGCTAAATTACAAAAGCATTTTTTTAAAATTTCCTTTGTGAGATTATAAAAATGGATATATATTTGCACCCGCTTACAACAAGCAACTGGTGCCTTAGCTCAGTTGGTAGAGCAAAGGACTGAAAATCCTTGTGTCCCTGGTTCGATTCCTGGAGGCACCACCTTTAAAAACCCGTATGAAGCTAAAATTCAGCTGATTACGGGTTTTTATATTTTATTAGGGTGCTTGGAAGGGTGTTTTGAAGATGGAACTCCAATGAGCTCAACTTTATTTTCGAACTTTAAAAATTGGAAGCCGTTGGAAAAAACCAACTATATGTTTTATAGGGGGGAGTTAGGGAAAAATAACCTTTCTACACATCTATCAATAAACCGGCTGTTATTAGGGAGGCGCATTCAAGATTCCGCTTACAAAAAAATTAATTTATATTTTATTACTTCACACGTAGCATAATTAATTCTTCAATTAAATCGTGTAAAGACTCTCCTTCATTATTTAGAGTACCATCCACAATCCTCCAGTAAGCTATTTTATCTAATAGTTTGTTTCTTTTAATCTCTTCTATCTCACTTCTCTGTTTTAATTTATCTAGCCTAAAAAATTCATTTCTTTCCTGTTGGCTTGGCTTTCTTTTTATCACTTCTTCCAAATTGCTTCCCACAAATTTTTTAATCGTTAAACTATCAGCAATCCCTTTTTTAATTTTCTTTTCGAGAATTAATTGACGCTCTGAAGCAACTTCCTTTTGCGAAGGAAAACTTTTCCCTTCAGGTTCAGTATTTGTCCTTTTTGAAGGATTAACCTTGGAGAAAATACTGCCTGCTTTTAAACTCTCAATTTCTAAAATCGCCTCATCCTTATTAATCGCAAAAACTATATCATTATATTTTTCATTCTTTAGATGATAAACTGTATGTAATTCTTTTTTTACAGGAAATCTCATCAAGTGTAAAAACATATGTGAATGGAGCGATTTAATTTCAATTTTTGCAGAATCACCCTGATACTCATTTAGATAAACAAGAACTTCCACAGGTTCAATTCTATTAATATTTACGCTTAAATTAACTTATCTTGAGAATTCTGATTGGAAATAATATTGTCCAATTAAAGTTCGCTTTTCAGGCTTATAACCCATATTTTTTTTAAACCAATCTATCATTTCTAAATATTTTGAAAACTATATTCATATTAAGAGACTATGAAACGCATTAACATTTTAGGCTTTGAAATGTCAATACAATTTCTATTTTACCACCCCAAAAACCGTTAAAAAAACCATTAAACCTAAGAAATTAGCTGAAAATAACTATGAAAATTCCAATCACGGCCAGTACATTCAATAAAATATGAAGATTTTTGGCCGTCTGTGAATTTCCTCTTAAGTGCTGCGGTGTATCGGAATAAGCAATAAAATTTATTAGAAAACCTATAACCAGCCACCCTACTATAATCCCAATAATAGATAAAATCATAATTATTTATTTTGAAGTTCTTCAATTTTTTTATCAGCTTTAGATTCTTCCATAAACACAGAACCAACTTGCTTATAAACCATTCTTTCCCCACAGACATTTAAAGAATAGGTAGCACCGTGCAAACCTTTAACACTATCTACAACTTCAATATTTTCTTTATCGCAATCCTGTTCAATAGCAACAGTTTTTACTAGGGTTTTTTCGGTAGTTCCAAATAAAGTCCGATTTACTGAACCACAGGAAATAAATAAGATGATTGTTAAGGCTGAAAGAAATACTTTTTTCATAAATATTTATTTAAATTAGTGTTATTGCTTAACCAGAATTGAATTTGCCACCTGATTCCAAGTTATTTCGCTACTTGATAGTTTTGAAAATCTTAGATTCACAGTTGGAGCGTTATTAAAATCAAGATGTAAAGAATAGTGTTCCTCTGAAATATTTTCAATCACTTCAATTTCTTGCCCTAATTCCCTAGAGTTTTCAATTAGTTCCCGTTGACTGGTTTCAGTAAAAACTTGAATTAATATTAAATCATTTGAAGTGAATCTTACTCCGTTATCTCCCGTGGTAGACCCTTGAACTAACCAAGTTCCCTGAATCCATTCTGGAGGATTAATACTACTTGCATTTATTTCATCATTATCTGAGGAACAGGACAAAACAATTAAAGGGAAAAGAAATAAATAAATTATTTTTCTCATAAAATGAATTTTAGTTACAAAGCTATCACCATTGAATGCTTTAAAAATGTGGTTTTCCACATATCAAGTCAAGAAAACAAAAATAGCGCATATATGAGTTCATAATAAAAACAAGCATTTTTCACCTTTAACGGGTGCAAAAAATAAAAGATCAATCCTTCATTAAATCATTCGGCAATAAGCTTCGAGAAACAAGAAAACTCAAGAATTTTTCTCAAGAACAACTTGCCTTTGAAGCCGATATTCCCATTTCGCAGGTAGGGCGTATTGAAAGAGGGGAAGTCAACACAACTATTAGCACTGTTTCTGTTTTGGCGAAAGCTTTAAAAGTTTCACTAAAGGAATTATTTGAATTCTAATAGTCATAATTTACTGTATAGATAAAACATTTATTTATAAAAAAAAAATCCCCGCATTTCTGCGAGGACATTTTTTCACTATTCCTATAACATACATTATCACCTAAGCAGCCATAATATAGGTATTACAATCTAGATTATCCTGGAACTGTTTAATTAATAAATCTCTTACTTTTCTTTTTGATTTATCAAAGGAATAAAACTGTATATACTCATTACATTTTCTTCTCCTTTTATAATAAGCATTAGCCGACAGCTCTTTTTGCAGATTTAACCAGTAATGAGAGTTAGTATATTGCTTTAATATATGGATTTCATCCTCTCTAAGGGCTTTTCTCATTATTTGGTAGTCAACCATTAATAATTTCTCATATTGCTCTAAGAGGAACTCAAATAACCTTCTATAGCTTTCTGATTCATATAAATCTACCAAACTAAAGATTCCTAAATCCTCCAATTTCCTTTTACTAGTAATTTTAACCTCTATTCGCAAAATATTTTCTTTCCGCTTATATTGTTTTCCCTTATTATAAACCTTAAGAGAATAGTCACTTTTCTTAAATTGCTTTAAATAGCCTTTAGAAGAAAATGTTTCAATTACCGACGGAGCCTTAAAATCCCACATCAAACAATTATCAATAAAAATGGAGGGGTCATACTCCAATGGAATATTTAAACCAAATTCTAAATTCGTTATTTTAGTTTTATCTGGTCTAATATAAAACTGGTCAATTAATATTTCTAAAGCCTCGTAATTGTCACACAGACTTAAATTATTGTAATTATGTTTACCAAACCCAAATTCAGTATTCCGCATTTTGTGCAAACTCCCCATTATATAAGATGATTTTTCCGTAATCCGCAATTCCATATTATGAAACCTCCCAATTTTAGGATATTCAAGAAATTCACCCGATTCATTGTCAATTTTGGAAAATAGCGGAATTACTCTTTTTCTTTCCGTTCTAAAATCAAAACTCTCTTTATCTATGTTATAAAATCTTATAAAATCTATCATCTTATGCAGCAATTTTATAGTTAGACAATTCAATTTGCTTTAACAATTCCTCATAAAGATATAGGGGTTTCCTACCTACCTTATGCGTTGGTACTAAAATTTTCTTTTGTTTTAAGTTGTGAAGGGTGACTAGAGAAACACCCAGTAATTCACTAACTTCTTTTCTGCTTAGCAGTTTTTCATTTTTACTCATAATTTTCTGTTTTTAAATTAGGAGTGCAATATGACACTGTATTAAGGGAAGGAAAGGGGAGAATTTTCAATCAAAGTCTATAGGCTTGAATCACGTCAACGAAATACCTAAAACATTGAATAACGGTAATTTAAAACAGGAATTAATATTAAAAAAAAGGGAATTAAGAGGGAATGAGCTTTAATTCAGTAATCAATTCTTTAATTTCTAGCTGAAATTTAGGCTGAATTTCTTGATTATTTAGCTTATTCAGCAATTTACTAATGTCGTCTTTTGTTTTCTTCTTATCATTAAAATAGAACCTCTCGCACCACCAGTTATGATAGTTACCTCGATTGGCAATTAACTCAGGTATAAATAAACTCTCTAACTCTAAAATTAAAAACGCATAATCAGCTAACCGACCCCCTTTTAAATTAATTCTCCTAGATATTCGTGAATTATGTGGATTAAATATCAAAAGGAAATCATATAATTCAATGTTTTCAGGAACAAAATAAATTTTTAACCAAGCATATAAATTTTTTGATATTTGTAAATTATTTCCAAAAACCGAATAGGGTACAATCTTAGAATTTTGTAGCCGTATAGCTTGGAACTTCTTATTATTTTCTTCCAAGGTTTTATTTAAAAAAAAATCAATCTCTTCCAATAAGATAAAATTCAGCTTTAATAACTCTTTATAATGATGAGAATTAGGAACGCTTAAAACATTTCTTCTTACTTGCTCACTAAATTTAAGCTTCTCTAATTTAATCTTACTCAAAAGCTTTTCTGCGACAGATTCCACCTTAACAATATCATATTCGTTTAATAAATACAACTGGTTTATTTTAGCTATAACACGTCGTTTTATAGAAATATTTCTCGCCTGAATATCACCTTTAATTTTACCCCAATCGTTAATTGGTTCAATCGTATAAGGCTTTTCTTTTTTCCCTCTACCTAGAACCTTTATTACAGCATTCCTTTCCTCAACTTGACGGCTTAAATTAGGACTTACATCTTGGAACTCTAAGTGATATTCTTGTTGTAAAAAGGCTTCTATTTTTGATCTTTCATCCAATAGCTTAGTTAATTCAAACTCAATTTCCGAAATAATTGACTGGATGTTATCATCTAAAACACTCATAAATTAAAATATCCGCTTTTCGCTATATGAATAGCCCTATCCTGTTTACTTATTCTAATATATTTATAAAATTCTTTTTCAGTTGTATGCCCTGAAAAATACATAATATCGTATATAGGCATTTTCTCCCTGTATTTATTTGTACAAAAACTTCTTCTTGCTGTATGAGTACCAATTAAATTATATTTGAATTCAGGTTTTCTTTCCTTCTTACCGTTCTCAATATAATTAATAAAAATTTTTTCATTAATATCAACCATTTGCCCAACTTGTTTTATATATAAATTTATTTTTTGGTCAGGCATTTTAGGAGGCGGACTATTATTATAGCGCTTCATTATCTCTCTTATCTCAATTGTAATTGGACAAAGGACTAAAGTTCCTGTTTTCTTTTGTCTTATTTCAAAACATTCTATTCCATCCTCAATTACGATATCATCACGAGTTAATCCATTATAATCGCTTACACGTTGACCTGTATAATATCCAATTAAGAAAATATCCCTAGCCCTTTCTAAGTTTTCATACTTACTTAAATCTTTATTTTTTATCGCTTCTATTTCATCAGGTGTAAGATATATAGCTTTAGTCAATTCAGATATTGCTTTAAAATCTCTTGCTTTAAATCGCATATTAACCTCTATACCCTCCATATTAGCACTATTTAATATTGCTTTCAAATTACCAATATGTTTACCTATTGTATTTACATTGTATGACTTTTCAGTTAAGTAGTGAGTAAAATTATTATAAAAGGCTTTGTCAAAATTTAAAAAATTCAATCCATCTTTTTTATCTGAACTATATTCTTTTAATAACCGTACAGTTTGTTTATAAGATTTTAGAGTGCCTGGTTTAACTTCCTTTTTCTTCAATGAAATAAAATAATCAGTAAACTGTAAAAAATTTAATTCACTCTTATTTTCTCTTTCAATATTCCTATGGGTAAAATCATCAAGTAATTTCCTCAATTCAGATTTCTTAATTCCCTTACCCTCCGCGATAAGTCTAGAAAACTGCTTATATATATAAGTCTCTAAATTACTTAGATGTTCATTTACTTCATTAGCATTAAGAATTCCAGCTTTCGTAGTTTTTATTCTCTGTTTTTCAAAATTCCAATCGTTATAACAAGATTTATAACCTGTTGAATATTTAAATCTTTCTCCATAAGAAAAATGCAAAAAGATTAAGCTTTCCTTTTTTGGATTCTTTTTTAATATGGTAATAGAATCCTTAAAAGCAAATCTAACTCTACCCCTTAAATTCTCAACTGTTCTCATTCCTTAGATTTTAATACAAATATCGGAAAAATAAACATAGGGTGCTTCTTAGGGTGCTTATAATTATTAAGGAACTGGAACTTTAATTAATCACTATAAATCACAAAAACTCCATAATACTTTTATATATTGATATTAACAAGTAATACTAATTAAACCGAGTTAATCAAGGTTTAAACACAAGTGGTACTGGAGGCACCACCTTAAAAGCCCGATACACTTAGTGTTTTCGGGCTTTTTTAATTTTAGGCTGTTATAGGATCAATCTCAACTGGGATCAAGAACATTTTCGGATCAAGACCATTTTCTGGGTTTTTGATTTTTTAAGCAAATAATTTTTCGAGTCGAAATAGGAAGAACTCGGTATTTCGGATCAAGAACATTTTCTGGGTTTTTGAGTTTTTAAGCAAGAATTGTAGTTTACTCCATAATTAAAAGCAAACTCCTATTAGCTTGTAATTTTTTTAAGCTTGCGCATCTTACTTGCTACCGACCCTAATTCTCCAAGCCTAACAACACCGATTAAAAAACGTATTCGGGGTGGGTGATTTGTTATAATATCGGCAACTTTAGCCACCGCGATATCCCTTTCTAAAACACAATCTTTGTAAGATTTTCCCTGCGGTGCGTGTAATGTCTTAGCAAACCGCCAGGCACCATCACGAGCCAATTGCATACTAAAATTGGTCATAAGATTATCTACCTGCCCGGTATGTTTTAAAATATAGCCCAGCGGAGGCCATATAGTTGCCAGGTTATGCTGTACCTCTTCTACCAAATCGGCCAAAATCTGGTTAATTCTATTAAAATCTGCTTTTAAATTTTCAATATTTTTTCCTTCCGAAACCTTGGCCGCAGCAATTCCCAAGTCCAGGTTTATATGGGCATTCATCCCTATCAACAAATGCTGTAAAGTAATTGGCCAAAAATTTGTAGCCAGGTCAAAGGCTTTTTGCCAGGACCTTGCTACCGGTAAATTTCTTTTGTAATTATAATAAGCAACAATATATCTTTCAGCA
This sequence comes from Salegentibacter maritimus, assembly GCF_016236975.1. Lineage (NCBI taxonomy): Bacteria > Pseudomonadati > Bacteroidota > Flavobacteriia > Flavobacteriales > Flavobacteriaceae > Salegentibacter > Salegentibacter maritimus. Next base: position 43,777 of record NZ_JAEHNY010000014.1, on the reverse strand, counting down.
AAAACAACATCCAGCTTCTCCATTCTTTCTGCATCGTCAAAGTGGCGATTTTCTATGGCTTCTTTTACTTTCCAGGTTACCCTACGATACAAAACGGCAAAATAACCAAGTACATTATTCTCTTTTTCCGTCTCGTTTATAATTTCATCTAAGCTTTCTAATACCTGGGATATATTTTTCATAAAAAACGCTTGGTTAATAGTTAAAATAGGCACAGCCACTTTTTAAAATTCATATAAACATTTCATTTTACAAGACTTAGTATTAAATATAAAAACAAGCCTGTTCTATGTTGGTGTAAATTTATTTATAAAAAAGGATGTTTTTCCCCTTCCTTCAGATAAGAATTTAAGATAATTTCATATAGTTTTCTAATTTTTATAGCTATGAAAAAAATAATATTCAATTTTTATCTTATAATTATTGCAATATCCTTAGTTTCTTGTGCTAGCATACCCAGGGAAGCTCCGGTACTCTCTCAACAACTTAACACAGAAATCCAGGAGCTTGAAAATTCGCACCTTGGCCTGGTTCATAGCTTTTTTGAGCTAAAAAGAAAAAATGCCAAAGATTATATAAACACCGTATGGCTACCCTTATATGCTGAAAAATATTTTAGGCAACAGGATATTAGCAATATGTGGAATATGGTTGTTAATGAAGGTAGTCCCGAAGACAGGTTACAGTTTATCCTGGCCACGGCTCCCGCCCTGCAAGAAGAAATTAATTTGCAATATGAAACAATGATAGCCCCCCTTGATAAATTAGAATATAAATTAGAACAGGCCCTCAAGGAAAAATATACAAATGCCAGGAGCATCAATAACACCATCACTTCTTTTCTTTTTTCGGCTTCTGAAATTGATGAAAACCGGCAGCGGTATCTCAACATGATTGGTATAAGCGATGATAAAATAAGCAAAACGATTAACGAGACAGCCTTAATCACTGAAAAAATGCTCAATACCGCAAACAGTGTAGATAGCAGGTATAATGCGATTCGGGAGAACATTCAAAACTATACAGAACAATTAAATAATATCCTAAATCAAATATAATGGGAAATAGCACAAAAATAGATTGGGAAGAATTTCGAAAAAAAGCCAGGAATGCTGCTGTAACGGCTGCAGCTGAAACCAACCGGGAGCTAGCAGGTGAAATGTCTTCTATTACGCATCTTACCAAAAAAGAAATTCAGGAGATTTTTCCCGAAAAGAGTGAGATGGAAGATTTCTCGGAATTAATGGAAATCGTTAAATCCAGCACCTCTCGCAACAATAAGGTAAATAAGATCGCAGCTAATTCTGAAAAGTTCAGTAAAGTTATGCTCTCTCTTTTGGGTAAAATTTTTTAGTATGGGAAACAATAGATTTTTAGACAATCCAGAAGTACAGCAAATAGTTAAGGAAGCAATTGCTCTTAAAGAACAACATAAGCCTTATTCTGATATCGTAGATTCTGAAGGCAATCAATATGTAGACCTGGTGCAGGAAGGAGGTGGCGTTTTGGGGATTGCCTTAGTGGGTTACACCTATATTATGGAAAAAGCAGGAATACGCTTTTATAGCCTGGCTGGAACATCGGCAGGTTCTATAAATACCATATTGATGGCCGGCGTAGCCAAACCAGGGGAACCCACTTCAGAAAAAATAATAAATATAATAGGAGATAAGAATTTTTTCGATTTTGTAGATGGGCCTTCCGGAATTAAAAGACTGGTTCAAAAAAAGATAGAAAATAACAGCAGTATATTCTGGAATGTTGTTTGGAATGCCCGGAAAATTTTTAAGCTGTTAAAAAATAAATTGGGTATAAACCCCGGCAATCATTTTGAAGAATGGCTCACTGAAGCCCTGGAAGAAAATGGTATTCACAGCCTGGCAGATTTGGATAAAAGAAGAGCTACTCTTCCAAAATTAAAGCACTTAACCAATACCGCATACCAATTTAAAAAACCGGGATTAGCCATTATCACCTCCGAAATTACAACGCATAGCAAGGTAGAATTTCCAAAAATGCGAAAATTGTATTGGCAGGAAGCTGAGGATATTCATCCAGCAAAATTTGTTCGGGCTTCTATGTCTATCCCTTTCTTCTTTTATCCGTTTACGGTAAAGGACATTCCCAATGCCGGTAAAATTAAAGACAAAAACTGGGTAGACCTTGTTAGTTATAGCGGCCCTGTGCCGGCATCGGTAAAATTTGTAGATGGTGGAATGTTATCTAACTTCCCAATAAACACATTTCATATTCCAAGCGGGAAACAACCCTCAAGGCCCACTTTTGGAGTGAGGTTAAGTACATATAGAGAGTCTTATGCTAAAACTAGCGGCACATTTGGATACTGCGGAGCTATGATAAGTACCATGAGGCAAATTCATGATTATGATTTTATCCTTAAAAATCCCGATTATGAAAAACTTATTTGCCGTATTGATGCAGATGAAGATTACAATTGGCTAAACTTTGGCATGACAGAAGAGCGCCAACAGCAACTATTTCTTTTAGGAGCGAAAAAAGCCCTGGAATTTCTTCAAAAATTTGACTGGAAACAATACAAAGAAATCCGTGCAAAAATTGGTTGTGATTAAAAGGAGTTAAAGAAAAAGCTAAAGTTTAATGGAGGATCGCATTAGTGATAAAACGAATACCGGCTTTTAGTAAGAAATTAAATAAACGAAACTAAATTAAAAACTTTGAATTATGGAATCGAATTTTATTGTAGATCTTCACTGCCATCCATCCATGAAACCATTTGCAAGATCTTTTGCAAAAACACCCGGCTTACAATCAAGAAATCCGCGGCACAAGCATTCTATCTGGTTTCACGATGCTCCCAGCTTTTTTGATAAAATTAAAAATTATATCGCAACGCTTACCAATTTCGTACAAAGTGATGGCACCAGTCTAAAGAGGGGCCGGGTTGCTGTGGTTTGCCTGTCTTTCTACCCTCAGGAAAAACAGTTTTTTAAAAATAAACTTGGGAAAGCGCTAATTTCGGATGTTCTCACTATGCTGGCAACCGAATTTGGGAAACAGCGTATAGACCATATTCAGGATTTAAAAAGTTATTGGGAAGATTTAAAATTGGAAATGCGATTTGTAAAGCAGGAATCGGGAAATAAAATAAGCATAGACGGACAAAAAGTATGTTATCTAATCTCCAATTCGTATGCTGATATAGAAATTGCCGAACGTAATAATGAACTGGGGGAATCAAAAATAATATTTATTCCTACCATAGAGGGAGGCCATGTTTTCGATCAGGTTATGAATCCCAATGAAGCCTGGAATACCTACCCAGATGGGGTAAACAAAAACGAATTAAAAAGCCTGGTAAAAAGGGTTAAAGAATTAAGGAGGGAAGAAAACGGAATGATAAGACCGGTTTTTATAAGCCTTGCCCATCACTTTTGGAATGGGCTATGTGGCCACTCCAAAAGTTTAGGCGGACTTGTAAAGTGTATTGTAGACCAGGACAATGGCTTAAACGAAGGCCTAACTGAAGCCGGCAGGAGTGCCATAAGAGCTATGTTAGAAAAAGAAACCGATAAAAACGGGCATATTGTGCCGCCTATTTATATAGACATAAAGCATATGAGCCGTAAAGCACGGCTTGATTTTTTTGATTTCCTAAAGGAGTTCAAGGATCAAAACATCCCAATTATTGCCAGTCACGGTGGTGTTACCGGACTTTCAGAACCCGGGGGCATCAACCAAACACCGGCTGCCCAGCAAGGTCTTTTTATGATCGATGACATTAATTTTTATGATGACGAAATAATTAAAATAGGGAAATCTAACGGCCTTTTCGGAATTCAATTAGACGAACGCCGCATTGCTTCTAAAGTAGTTTTAAGAGAAGCCCGTGGCAATATTAAACGACGGGATATTCTCTATTCGTGGTCAAAACTGGTGTGGAACCAAATAAGACATATTGCCGAAATTTTAGATCTAAACAACCAGTATGCCTGGGGGGTACAGGCCCTGGGAACCGATTTTGACGGAATAATAGATCCAATTAACGGTTATTGGACTTCCCAGGAATTAAACAAACTTGATGATTATCTATTAATGCACGCTTATAATTACCTCAAAGAAGTAAAAGAACCCTGCCCTTTAATACAGTCGAGAAACAAAGCTATTTCGGCAGAACAAATTGTGGAAAGGGTAATGACCGGCAATGCCCTAAATGTATTATCTCGAATAATGTAAATAAAAAACCAAATGTATTTAAGTAGGCTGAACTAATAGTCAAAAGCGTAAATATTAAAGGGCACCATTAGGATTAAGATAATGATTTTTGTTGTAAAAAACAGATGAATAAAGTGAAATCAAAGACAATAGTTATAGCTGTAAATTAATTGTTATTCTGCCAAATAATTGCCAAAAAACATCAAAAAGACCAGATTAATTGAATTTTATTCTTCTAAAATAGCAATCAGTATTAGAAAAAATTTTAAATTGTTCACCAAAACCGGTCCAGGCCAAATATAAGGATCCCTACTTCCATAACTTATTTTAACCCAGGCTGCAGTTCTAAATTTGTATCATTAAAAAACATCTATTGCGCTTAAAAGTTTTACGCTACTTAATTATATTTTGGTTTATTACTGGCTTACCTCAAACATCATTCGGTCAGGTAATAAATAATCAAACTAAAATCTATATCAGTAAGAACGGTAAGAAAACTACAAAAAAAACAATTCTGGTCCAGGTAAACAATAAGGAAGAAAACTGGCTATCTCATATTGAAATGAGGCATAATCCCCAACAAGAGTTTTCGTTTAATTATGCCTACCTCACCGACGTAGAAGGCGAAAGAATAAAAAAATTAAAAAAGAAAGAGCTTACTACCAGAAACAAGCTTTCCTACCAGGCATTTTATCAAGATGATCTAATTACTGAATTTGATCTTTATTGGAACCAATATCCATATAGGGTTGAATACAGTTATACTATCGAAGAAGAAGAGTTTTTATATCTAGCCTGGTGGACACCCTTTCTTTATAGTAATGTGCCAACATTAAAAAGTTCATTAGAAATAAACCTGCCGGCAAACTTTGGGTTCCAGGTTGAATCTTCAAAAAATACTGAATTCCACGAGTCTGAATTTGACAATCGAAAAATCCTAAGTTGGAAATCTTCTGCTTTGAAAATACCTAAAGAAGAAATTTATTCACCAGCAAGAGAGAAAATAATCCCTATAGTTAGGGTAATACCTCACCACTTTAAATATGGTGTAGAAGGTATTTCAAGCTCCTGGTCCAGTTTTGGAAATTGGTTAGATAAATTAAACGATGGCCTTGATGAACTTACCTTTTCTGAAGAGCGAAAAATAATAAAAATAATTGATGGTGTAAGTTCAAAAAAAGAAGTTATTAAAAAGCTTTACTACCATATGCAGGACCATACAAAATATATCAATGTTGCTATAGATGTAGGAGGGCTTAAAAGTTACCCGGCTTCATATGTTTGCGAAAATAAATATGGAGACTGTAAGGCACTTACAACTTATATGAAAGCAATGTTGAAAAGTATGGGAATCAAATCTTTAAATACAATAATAAAAGCAGGGAGCAGTGAGGCAGAAATAAATATAAATTTTCCCAGCCAACAATTTAATCATGTTATATTAATGGTTCCATTAGAAAAAGACACTATCTGGCTCGAAAACACATCCAGTGCTTTGCCCTTTAATTACCTGGGCACATTAACTCAAAATAGGTATGCATTAGCTGTTGACGGAGAAAAGAGTCGACTAATCAAAACACCTAAGCTTCTACCTCCAGATGTGCTGAGAGAGAGAAATTATAATTTTCAGTTATCGAAAAATAGTGAAACAAAAATGGAACTCGACCTTAAAGTAAGAGGTGAGGAGTTTGAAACTTTAAGATATTTAATTTCTGAAAAAGAAGAAAAACTACTGGATAAGGAGATACTTAAGCTTACCGGAGCCAGAAACATCCAGATTAGAGACTGGAGTACGGTAGATTTAGAAAGAGATAGTTCGTTTGTACATATTAAAACTTTTGGTAAGTCTGCCTCGGTTATTCGTGAAATTGGTTCGTACAAGGTAATTAACCCTTTGAGAATTAAGTTACCCGACTTTGAAAAGCCATCAAAAAGAGAACTGGATGTGGTCATTAATCTTCCAGTTAATAGGTCAGACAAAAGTCTTTATGCATTCGAATTATTAGAGGCAGAAAGAATACAAATTCCCGAAGATATAAGCATAGAGAGTAAGTACGGTTTGTATAACACCCACTACAGCAAAGAAAAGAACAAGGTAATAGTTGAAGAGAATTTCACTTTACTTTCCTCTAAAATTCCTGTTGAGGAATATGGCGATTTTTATCGTTTCCTTCAATCCATAGTTAATCATAAAAAGAATTCAGCAATACTTATAAAATGAGAAACCTTTTATTTATCAGCCTTTTGCTAAGTCAATTTGTTTTTTCCCAGAAAAAAGATTTGGAGTTTGGGGTAATTTCCGATTCAGAAATTGAGATGAAGTATTATGAAAAAGACAAAGAAGCCAAGGCGGTTGTACTTTACGACAAGGGAGAGTCTATTTTTTTTGATATTGATAATGGTTACAACATTCAATTTAAACGGCATAAAAGGATCAAGATATTTGATAAGTCGGAATCTCAGCACGCTGAAATTGCTATACCTTTTTATGTTGACGGATTTGGGAAAACTGAAATCATAAAATCTATAAAGGCATTCACCTATAATACAACCAATGGCAAGCTAACCCGAAAAGCATTATCCCCTTCTAATATTTACGAAGAGCGTATTAACGATAGATGGCGCCATAAGAAATTTGTTTTTCCAGATGTTCAGGACGGTGCCATATTAGAGTATCGTTACATTTTAGAAACACCATTTCACTTTAATTTACCAGACTGGCAATTTCAAGATAAAATTCCGACTCTTTACAGCGAATATCAGGTTAGCATGATTCCATTCTATGAATATGTTTTTATTGCTCAGGGTGTTAACGATTTTGATTATCAGAATTCGGTGAAAGGAAAAACAAAACGATCCTGGGGCTCTATAAATAAATCATACGGTAAAAATATTGGTAGCGGAATAGAATTTCAAGATTATATTCATACCTACGTTTTGACTGATATACCTGCTTTTACTGACGAATCATACATTTCATCCATAAATGACTATATAATTAAAATGGACTTTCAGCTTGCTAAGTTTCACAGTCCTAGAGGCGGAACAACCGATATAATTTCCACCTGGCCGGAACTAAATGAATCACTCTTGAAGAATGAAAAATTCGGAAAGTATATTAAAAAGAGTTCAAGGCTTGCTAAGAAAATTTTACTGGAAGAAATAAATTTTACAGGCAATACCAGTTCACAAAAAGCAAAAGACATAATTGAATATGTTAAAAACAACTTTGAGTGGAACGGTGAATATGGTAAATATGCTTCACAAGATGTGAAAGATTTTTTTAATAGTAAACGCGGAAATGTAGCAGATATAAACCTATTTATGATTGGCCTTCTTAATGAGGCTGAAATCAAGACGAAACCAATTATACTAAGTACTAGAAATCACGGAAAAATTAGTACCGGTTACCCATTTGACCACTTTACCAATTATGTTGTTGCCCTTGTAGAAAGCGACTATTCTTTCCTTGCAGATGGGACGGAAGATTTACTATCTTATAATAAACTCCCAACCAGATGTAACAACGAAATTGGGTTGATAGTAGAAAAAGAGGCTACGCCAAAATGGATAAGTCTTAAAAACAATTTTCCTTCTAAAGAGAGGAATACTATTACAATGATTCTGGATACGGTAACTCAAGATGTTAAAGCTCAGGTTTCCATAAAGAACACAGAATATGAGTCATATGCGGCAAAAAAAAGATTTAAGAACGATTCTGTAGAAATTAGAAAGTTCTATGAGGACAAGATTGGAGATATCAAGAGGTCAAGAACTAATGGTTATAAAAGGAATGATTTCCCTTATTCCATGTTATTTGAAACAAAATATGAGACAGAGAAGTTAGGTAATAATATTGTTATAATGCCGTTTTTGAACCTTCCCTTATCTAAAAACAGCCTTACTCAAAAAGAGAGGACATATCCGGTAGATTTTGTTTATCCCTGGGAAAATCAGTTCAGGTCTTCATTGGAAGTGCCTAAAAACTATTCAGTCTTAGATATGCCAAAAGATTATAAGGTAGATAACGGTTTAGTTGAAATTCAACTTAAGTACTCCCTTACCGATAATACACTTTTTGCACAAGGAAGTTATAAGTTTAAAAAATCAATCTACCTGGCTAAGGAGTACGCCCAAATAAAAAATTCTTTAGATGAGATTGTAAAATATTTTAATCAACCTGTAGTACTGGAGAAAAATGAGGATGCTATAGAATAATATAATTGCCAGGATGCAGTTATAACTTCTTTAGGCCTTGAGTAAATGAATATTAAACAGCGTTGCCGTGGCAAACAAACATTTACTGTTGTCTAAAAACTGTATTCCAAATAACAACAGTAAAAATTAGTCAAAAAGCTCGATTTTGGAGTCTCTACTTATTTCGATCAAAGTTTAAAAGAAAAAAGCCTCTTCCCGAATACACGGAAAAAAGCTTCTCATTGGTTAGCCTAAATCTTCACAACACAAGATATTAACCGGCTAACTACACATCCCGACAAATGCGGGACAAACAACACAACTTAATCTTACTCTTATATCAACATTCGGTGATTTTTACCACTTAAATGCTAATTTCATTTTAAATTTTAATCGCTCCTTGTTTTAAAACAAGGCTGGCAAATATACAACATCTTATTTCTATTAAACAAATAAAAAATTAGGTTTTATCAAAACTTAGATTGTTTATTTTAGTAAAAACACTATAGAAAATTATCAATAACATAATTTTCAGCTGCTTTATACTTTTAGCTAATCCAAAAACAAGCGAGTTTTGTAAAACCGTTATATTTATTTCATTGGGATAGAGCAATTAAATTTTAAAACAGCAAGATGCCTAAAAATGTATTTTTTCTATAGCCCATTTACAAGACTGCAATAAAGCCGGCTTAAGACTAAAAAGCGCTCTAGAGTCAAAATCTTGTTAATTTTCATCATTCTGAAATCAGTATTTTAAAATATCTCTCAATGAGCTTGATCTGGTATGAAACATAGAAAAAGTTTTGTAGCAGAAGTGCCAGGAAACAATGTTTTAAAGATTTCACAAAGAGTTTAATCCCAGCACCAATCTGCATCTTATTGGCATCATGAAAGACCTAAGATTAATTTAGAATTCTGTAAAACATAGCCTGCTTCCTAATGGCAGAAACTCTATCCCGGCCTTCATTAGGAACCGGGAATAGAGACAAAATAGCTTTGGTAAGGGGCATATATAAGCCCCTATTCGCTTATTTGCTTTTTGTTTTTATTGATTTTAAGCTGTAGTAACAGTAACATAGCCACAAAGCTTATAATAATAATTATTAGCAACATTTTAATTTCTGGAAATATATCGCTAATATCACCTCCATAATAGGCTACTTTTCTAAAAGCTGCTAAGAAATGGGTAACCGGAATAGACTGGGAAATACCATTTATAAATTCAGGAATTGCAAGACTTGGCCAGGTAAATCCGCTTAAAATAAATGCCGGGGTAGAGATTACCATTAAAAGTTCGGTAGCTTTTAATTGATTTGGAATTATCACCGAGAACAACATACCAATTCCCATAGAAGCTAAGCTCAATAGAATAATCAATATTAGCATAGGTATATTAAAAATTGCTGCTTCTACATTAAAGAAAATAAAAAGTCTACTTACTACAAACCACATTACCGGAAGAAATAACAGAAAAGGAGTTGCTTTTAAAACAATAAGATACCAGGATGGTTTATTCTTTTGGACCAGGCTTTTAAAATAGCCATCTTCAAAATCACGAGAGAACACTAACGCCATTGCCAGAAAAATTACCTGCTGCATAATGGCCCCTAATAATCCCGGAAGCATAAAGCTTAAGTAATTACCTGTAGAATTATAGAGTTTGTTGAAATTCACCTTAAAACTCTCATAACTTGCCCTCGCCTGATCTGGAGATGCACCCTGCTTTTGTAGGCTTTCTATCTCAATGCCCGCATTTAAGGTCATTAACACTTGCTGAATGTTCTTACTGGCAATATTAGCATTAAGAATATTGGCCATATTAAGATCTACCCTTATTTCAGGATATCTTTTTTGAAGTATATCCCCCTCAAATCCTGAAGGCAAAGTCACTACAGCTGCATACTGCTCTACCGGCATCTCTTCCAGGATATCGCCGGGGGTATACCTACGGTCTTTTACCAGAAGTGCTTCATTATCTTCAAAAGCATCAATTATACTAGTGGATAGCGGGCTGTTGTCCTGGTCTACTATTACAATGGGTAAATTTACCACTTTTGCCTGCTGATAAACATACCCAAACAACACCCCATAAAGCATTGGTGCACCAAAAAAAATAGCACAAAGTACAGAGTTGGAGAAAATTCGTTTGAATTCTATTTTTAATAAGTCGAAAAACTTTTTCATACTAATAGTCTTTTAATAGAATAGTAGCATTGGTATAAAAATTACTTCCCGAAACATCTGAAGTTGGGATCACCTTAAGTTCATAGACAGATTCCGAAAGATCATATAAAGGAGCGGTACTTGTAATCTCTGCATATTGAGGTAACTGTTTTATGCTTACTATTTTTCCTTTAAACTCCTCCTCGGTGTATGGGTTTACCAGGTTTAGTTCATCTCCTTTCTTAAAATCGTAGATGTTGGATTCATTTATGGTGAATCTAAAGTAAAGGCTACTTTTTTTATACCCGTTAAACAGGGTATAGCCGGGACTTAACAATTCTCCTTCCAAAAGGCTAATGGTTTCAATGCTCATATTGGCAGGAGCAATAAGGTACATTTCATCTGAGGCTGTCAATACCTCTTCTTTTGCGCCCCGTGCCCTATCTAGTTGCCCTTGCGCCTGATCTATCTTTTCTGTCCTGGCTCTTTTCCCGGCCTCATGGTGTTTGGCTTCCACAGCGCTTACCTGGGCATTGGCCATCTGTAACTTCATTTTTACCTCATCAAGTTGCTGGAGACTTACCAGCGAATCTTTATACATGTTATAAAGCCTATTGTAGGATTCCTGCGCAAAGGCCTGTTCTGCTTTCGCAGCATTCAATTTTCCTTCTATCTGAATTAATTGTTCTTTTGTTGCCCCCATATTAGCCATAGTAAGCTGCCCTTTAGCAGCCTTCATAGCTCCTTCGGCCTGTAACATTTTTGCATTGATTTCTGGAATATCCAGAAATGCCAGGGTATCTCCTTTGCGCACTTCATCTCCTTCAGCAACAAATAACTTTTTAACCCGCCCCGCAAGCTTACTGCTTACTGAAATAGTTTCAAATTTCACTTTTCCTCTTACCGGAGAAATTTCTTCCTGATTATTGCAAGATGCCAGGCTAAAAAGACCAAGCAGTATAAAACCAATTTTAATGTTTTTCATATCTTTTTTTATGATGTATTTAGTAATTAAGTATTCCTTTTGCATGCATAAGTGTAGTGGCAGCTTTGTTTTGAGCGAAATAAGATTCCTGAAGCTTAAAGTTTGCACTTTCCAGGTCCCTTAACCCATCCAACACTTCGCTTATAGAAGCAAGATCATTTCTATGCTGTTTCTTTAGCATTTCAAAAGTGGCCTTTGCCAGTTCAATCTCTTTATTTGCAATTCTCGTATTTTGAAGTGCAGCCTCATAAGACATTTGTGCCTTCACAATACTTAAAGAGATCATCTCTTCAGCTTCTTTAATTTGTTCCTGATATTTTTGTGCCTCTAGCTGAGCTTTCTTGCTTTTTAATACACTTTTCCCACCATCAAAAACATTCCATTTAATGCCAACTCCTACATACCATTGCGGGTCAAGCAGCGAAAGGTCATCTTCCAGAAATTCATAATGGCCCTTCAATGCCAGCTTCGGAATAAAATTGCTTTTCTCCATTTTAGATTTGAAGCTTGCAGCTTTTTCAGCCTCTTCCAATGCGTGTATTTCTGCCCTCTTTTCAGCTGCACTTCCGGTAGAGGAAATAGCACTTAGTTGGGGAGAAAGCGAACGCAAAACTTCCCTGTTTTCACCGGTAATCTGATGTAGCACCTCAATAAGCAAGCGCTTGTTCTGCTTAAATTCAAGCTGTTTTCCTTCTAGTTGCTGTTGAGCCAATTCGATCTTTTTCCGACTTATAGGAGTAGCAAGACCATTTTCTATTGCCTTCTTGACAAAGCGTTCCTGATCCCGAAGCTGATTTTCTGAAGCAGCCAGTACTTCTTGAGAGGCATTTACCAGAGCTAGCTTGTTATAGGTTTCAATAAGATTTAGAACTAGCTTATCCTTTTGGGCCTCACCCGCATAATTAAGGGATGCTTTTTTATGTTTTCCAGCTTTTCGTGCATTTGTCGCTTCAAATCCGCTAAAAAGTACCCAGTCTAAATCTACCGAAGACTTTAAAATATTTTTATTCTGAAGATTATTTGCCGGCTGCAGTGGAACATTCTCTGGAAAAGCAGCGTTAAAAGGAAGTCCGGCAGCTTCTTTGATTAGCAATTTCTGAGTAGACATCAATAGCTTTTGGGTATCCTCATCAAAAGTTATATCGTCATTAAGCCTGGTATAGCTTCCATTTAAAGTAATCTCGGGTAGAAACACCGCTTTGGCTTGTTTTTGGTCTATCCTGGCCTGCTCGCCTTCCAATCGATTAATATTCAAACCGTGGTTCTTTTCAAGCGCTTTTTGGATAAGCATATCCAGGACCGGATCTATCTCCTGGGAGAAACCAATGGCCGGAATAAGGCCGGTGAGTAAAACGCATAGCAACTTTGTTTTTAGTAATCTCATTTTCATTACACCAATTTATTATTAGTGCAAATTTCATTACTAAAAGAAAGCTTTCCTTTGACCTATATCAAATAGTGAAATTCAAGAATTTCTTGAAGTACCACCTCGCCGAATTCGGCTAAGGGTTTCCTGGGTCATACCCAGGTAAGAAGCAATTGACCCTAAAGGGACCCTGTTTGAGATAGATGGAAATTCAGTAAGCATATAATCATAGCGTTGCTTTGCGGTCTGGAACTGAACGGCATTTAATTTATTTACTACCCGGGTTAGCATCTCGGTAGACAATAATCGGCCTAATTTTTCCATATTGTGATAACGTGCAAATAACAAATCGAGGTTTTCTCGTGTTATGCTATAAAGAACAGAATCTTCCAGCATTTCCAAATAATAAAGACTTGGCGTTTGCTGGAAAAAACTTTCTATACTAGACATAAATTTTCCTTCTATAAAAAACCATTGCGTCACTTCTTTCCCATCTTCTTTTAAATAATAACTTCTTCCCACACCCTTTTCAACAAAAAAAAGTTTGGTACATACCTGGTTTTCTTTTACCAGGGTTTGATTTTTTGAAACATTTTCCCGCTCAAAATGAGCAGTAATATCTGTTAACTCTTCAGAAGAAAAAGGAACAATATTTCTAAGAAAATCATGGAGGTTCATATAAAGTTTTTCCGCTTTAGGATTTAAATGTAAACAATTGAAGGCTATTTTTTCCAGATATCCCTGGTACATCATCAAATTGAAATCGATTTTGGTGATAAGATCTCACTGAAGACCAGAAATAAGTACAATCATAAATTAAAATAGATTTATCTTTAACAACCAAAAATCAGATAATATGAGTTTACTAAATAAAATTATGGGAAATGCGGGCAGTATTTCTAAAGAACAATTAGACGAAAGATATGGGCGATTACTTACTGCATCTGAAGAGATTGAATTGGGTTTTTCCTTGCTACGTGATATCTTTATGTTTACCAACAAACGCCTTATCCTCATAGATGTTCAGGGTTTAACAGGAAAGAAACAAGAATACCTCTCGCTTCCTTATCGCCATATATCCCGTTTTTCCCTGGAAACAGCCGGTACGTTTGACCTTGATGCCGAACTTAAGATCTGGATATCCAGTGAAAATGTTCCTAGCGTAAGTAAAAAGTTTAATAAAAGCATTGATATTTATGCGGTACAACGCTATTTAGCGGAAAAAGTAATTTAGGTGATCTTTTTTATAGCTTCAGATTAATGGAAAGCTTAATTCCCAGGTTAAGGTCTCGGAAATTTTTATAGAACTCCCCTGGCATAGATGTGCTAAATAGAGAGTGTAAACAATTAATGAAAGAATACTGTCTGAAAGGTTTATTTTCGCCAGCTTGACTTCTTCTGGAACTTTTCAGACAGTATCTTTTAAGCCTTACTTTTTAGATTCAGCAATAGAAACTTTACGGAATTCTTTTAAAAGCTTCTCTAACTCTAAAGAAGATTTTCTAGCTCTGGTTCCGGCACTTTTATTTCCACTTTCTAATTGTGCATTAGCTTCCGTTTGGAAATTTTCAAAAGTGTTCTGGATGTTTTCAACAAGTTCTTTCATTATAATAGTTTTAAAAATTTAAAACGCTAAAATAGTAGAATAATGCAGCGTGCGCCCGGTTTTTTGAATATTTCTTATAAACAACCCGAACGGAGGCATCTTAATTGGGATTGATTTAAAGATAGGCTGTTTTCTTTCACATAATTATAACAGTAAAAATTAATTAGTTACGCCTTTCCTTAAAATCATATTCACAACTCTTTTCATAAAAAGCTTTTAAAAATATTAAACAGTTATTTAACAAAATCGCTCTCTAAAAAGGCTGTTTTTCTGAGGTATGTTTTATTTTAAAGCTCTTAAATACTATTAAATCGGCACTTAGACATTTCCTTAACGCCAACTTAGAGCAAAACCGTACCAAATTCAACACTATTCTTTTTCACAGCCTATTGTTTCCCTGGTATGCAGAAACACTTCGTATATAAAGGGAGGGAGTAAATGGACTAATTCTTAGCTTTGATCGGTTATTGCATATTTATGAGTGAAATCATATCAATTATGCTAGCCAGAGGTTTATCTTTGTAAATTGAATGAAGAACCGGCAATCCATAATTGTTTCACTTTTTGTGTTATTGATCTCCTTCAATAGCATTAAGAGTGGGATTATGATAAGTTTTTATATGGTAGATACTAAAAACTTTGTGGAATTGTTTTGTGTGAATAAAGAAAAGCCAGAATTGCAATGTAACGGAAAGTGTGAACTTTCAAAACTTGCTGAAGGGGATACTTCCAAAGAAAAACCAGGCTATTTGGATATTCTTCAAAAAGAAATTATTTTATTCTATGCCAGTGCTTACAACACGATACCTAAAAATATTGTGCAAAATTCTCTGGTGAATGATGCCTACTTAAATAATTACTACTTTCTTTTTGTTCCAGATTTTATAGATCCTCCCATCGTATAAGTTTTCTTTCTAAAACCACCTGTTAACCGGAAAGTTTTCTCTCTGGCAGGGATACATATTTAATTACAACAAATTTTTATACGATGAAACTCTTAAAATATATCAGCTTTTTTGCTGCAACAATATTATTCTCTTGCTCGTCTAACGACGACACCCCAATTCAAATTAATGAAACCAAGGATTTAATTCTTGTTCAGGAAATACAAAACGAAGCTCACAGCATTAAAATCTTCACCGAAGACGGTAAGCTCAAACAAGGCTATAACAAAATCTATTTTCAGATAAAAGATGAAGATAATTTTATTTCTAATGCCGAAGTTAGCTGGACCCCGGTAATGCATATGGAAGCCATGTCTCATAGTGGCCCTCATTCAGAAATTAACAAAAAGGCTGGTACAGAAACTCTTTACGAAGGCTATATCATTTTTCAAATGGCCCAAAACAATACCGAATATTGGGAGCTTGATTTCAATTATAGTGTTGCCGGCCAGGAATATTCCGCAAAAGATATTATTGAGGTAATACCAACCGAAAGAAATCGGGTAAGTGTATTTACAGGAAGTGATGGTGTTCGCTATATCGCGGCTTTAATTGAACCACAAGCCCCAAAAGTAGCCGTAAACGATATCTCTGCTGCTATTTTTAGAATGGAAAATATGATGAGCTTCCCTATGGTGAACAGTTATACTTTAAAGATTGATCCGCGTATGCCCAGTATGGGGAACCATAGTTCGCCAAATAACGAAGACCTTTTTCAGGCCGGTTTAGATGATTTTTACCACGGAAAATTAAGCCTCACTATGTCGGGTTATTGGAAAATCAACTTGCAATTACTCAATGAAGCCGGAGAAGTATTAAAAGGCGAGGAAGTCACTGAGACCAATGAATCGAGTAGTATTTACTTTGAAATTGAATTTTAATTAACCGGGCTGTCTGGGAAGTCTATTTTTTGGAAACCAAATTCGTTTCAGTCTCAAATATGTTTATAGATCGAAAAACATATTTCAGTTAATACAAGAAATGAGGGTAAACTCTAGAAGTTACCAGGGAATCAGAGTAATACAAAAATTTTAAGCCTTTTCAGACAGCCAATTTTTTAAAAAAAGCCATGAAAAAGTATCTTATATTTTGGCTCGTGTTTACATTCAGTTTTGGAATTAGAGCCCAGGAAAAACATACTAAAAAGCAAGACAGCCTTATAATTCCGCAGGAATTAACAGAAGTTATTCTAATTGGTAAGAATTCAAATAAGCACCATCTTGAAAATAAGTCTTTGGCCACTATTGAAACTTATTTAGAAGAAGCAAACGCTGTAGATTTTATAAAAAGAGGCGCTTATGCCTGGGAGCCAATGATTCAGGGCATGGCATCAGAAAGAAGTGTGGTGACCATAGACGGTATGCGCATCTATGCAGCCTGTACAGATAAGATGGATCCTATAACTTCTTACGTAGAGATTTCAAACCTGGCAAAAGCGGAAATTAAAAAGGGACAGGCCGGCGCCGAAAATGGTGCTACCATTGGTGGGGCCATAGACTTAGAGCGCCAAAAAAGTGAGTTTGAGAATACCGGCTGGAGCGGAAATGCCCAATCTGGAATAGAGAGCATCAACGAACAAAAAATTTTAGGAGCTGGCCTGCAATATGCTTCGAACAAAGTTTTTACCGATATTGATTTTATGTATAGGGATGCCGAAAATTACAAAGCCGGCGGGGATAAAGAAATTAACTACTCACAATTTACCAAATATAATTTTTCAGCAACAAGCGGATTTAAGCTAAAAGAAAATAAAAGCATAGAAGCTTCCTTTATTTTTGACGAAGCCCAAGATGTTGGTTATCCCGCACTACCTATGGATGTTTCCCTGGCAAGGGCATATATAGGTTCTTTAGAATATATAACCAATTATAAATATGGTTTTTTTAATGAATGGAGAACCAAGATTTATTATAACGACGTCACTCATATAATGGACGACTCCCAGCGCCCCGATGTGCCTATAAGAATGGATATGCCCGGCTGGAGCAAAACCGCAGGAATGTATTCTAAGTTAAAGGGAACTACTAAAAAGCATACCTGGGATCTATCTTTAAATGGGCATTTTAATAAGTCTTTGGCCGAAATGACCATGTTCCCCGAAGATCCAAATGAAAAAGATATGTTTATGTTAACCTGGCCCGACGTAAATACTATTTATACAGGTTTCTTTGGCAAAGATCTATACCAGATAAAAAAGGAATTTTCGGCAGAAATTTCCCTGGGCATGGGAGTACATAACAACAACATACAAAATGAGTTTGGGCTGGAAAGTTTACGTATATTTTATCCTGAAATGGAAGATTCAAACACCCGTTTTTTGTTGAATACCGGGGCACAACTAAATTTTTCTACTCACCCCTGGACGCTTAGTATTGGTTTGGGCTATGGCGAAAGAGCACCTTCGGTTTCTGAGGCTTATGGATTTTACTTATTCAACAGTTTTGATGGCTTTGATTATATAGGAAACCCTAATATGCGCAATGAAAAATCTTCAGAAATAAATATTTCCACCCAATATGAGCATAAGTCTTTTTCTTTAAGTTTTAATTCCTCTTTGTACCATATTTCAGATTATATAATAGGAAAACCCGATCCTAGCCTATCCCCAATGAATATAGGGATAAACGGCGTTAAAGTGTATGAGCAATTAGCACACGCAAAATTATGGAGTAACGATATGCAGGTAACATATAGCTTTTTAAAAGATTTTACAGCAAAAGTGAAAGCGGTTTATCGTTTGGGGAGGGATGATTCAAATACCAATTTACCCCTGGTACAACCCTTCACTTTTGAAGCCGGCTTGCGTTACAGGAAGAATTCTTTTTATGCAGAAGCAAGTATAGAAAGCGCTACCAAACAATTTGATTATAGCCCCGAATTTGGCGAAAACCAAACGCCTGCTTACTCGGTGGTGAATTTGGCCTTATCAAAAATATTGTATGTCAACACTCAAAAAATGGTTTTAAAAGTTGGCGGGGAAAACCTATTTGATGAATATTATTCTACCTATTCAGATTGGAATAATATACCCAGGCCGGGCAGGAATTTATATGCCAACCTAATCTATAGTTTTTAGGAAGTTCCTTTCTTTAAAAACCCGAAGAGCAAAAAAGAACTTTAATGTTCCCCATTTATTTAAGAAAGACCTAAAAAATGATGGTTTTCAGCATTTTTTAGGTCTTCTACTAATTAAAATTCTTTTAAAGCTATTTCAGCTTTACTCGATAATTAAGGTTTACTGCCTCCTTAACTTACCAGAAAGTAATCTACTGTCTGGTCACTACGCCAAACGGATTTTCGATACTGTGGGCAGGCTCTGTAAACCATTTTGGGCCTTTTTCTGTCATATAAATATGGTCTTCTAAACGAACCCCAAATTTTTCGGGCACCACAATCATGGGTTCAATACTAAAAGTCATTCCCGTTTGTATCTTAATTTCATTGCCTTTAAGAATAAATGGGTGCTCATGAATTTCCAGGCCAATACCATGGCCCGTTCTATGAGGTAGGCCCGGCAACTTATAATCGGGGCCCAGCCCGTCTTTTTCTAATTGCACCCTAACCTGGTCATCTATATATCCGCAAGGTTTACCGGTTTGTGCAGCATTAAAAGCGGCTATTTGTGCCAATTTCTCAGATTGCCAAATATCTTTTTCAGCCTCAGTGGCTTCCCCATAGCAATAGGTTCTTGTAATATCTGAGATATAACCATTGTATTGGCAGCCGGTGTCCACCAATACCATATCGTTTTCTTCCAGGGTTTTTGGAGATTTTACTCCGTGAGGAAAACTAGAATCTTTACCAAACAATACAATGCAAAAATAGGAACCGCTTTCAATCCCCAGTTTTTTATGGGCCGCATCAATAAAGTTTTCTACCTCAGCGGTACTTATTCCGGGTTTTAGAATCTTGGCAGTGGCTTTATGCACCTGCATCGTTAAATCCATCGCGTATTGAAGCTGGGCTATTTCCCCTTCACTTTTCAGCATTCTAATATCCCTTATTATTTTTTCGCCGCTGGAAATTTCAAGTTTTGGATGCTCCTGAAATTTTGAAACCAGGCTAAAAGGCGTTGAATCATCAATAGCTAAACGGGTATTGTTTTTTACAACTTCAGCTATCTTTTCAATAGGAGATTCGTGTTCTAGCCACGGAAGAAGCTCTCCTGAAATTCCGATGAAATCTTTAAAAGTGCCTATTTCAAATTCAGGAAGCACATAATAAAGGCTTCCATCGGCAAAAAGCAAAGCCCCAACCAAACGTTCTGAAGGGTTCCATTTTGTATTGGTAAAATAATATAAATTGGTGCCGGCATTTATATAAAGCGCATCCAGGCCGTTTAATTTCAAGGCTTCGCATGCTTTATTTATCCTATTTTGAAATTCTTCATCCTTAATTGATTCAGGTTTGTGGCCTGGTTCTTTTAACTTTAAAATTTCTTCACCAACCGAGCTTCCGCCAATACCATATATTCGATTACTATTCATAAGTTTTGTTTTTTGAATTACTGCTACTAATAACAATTCAGCATATATAAAAAGCTTCCTTGTATAAAACTAAGATTTCTCCAGAATTTAAAGAAGTTTTTAATCCTTGTTCAAATAGATAGCCCTAACCAGAATGACTGTAATGAGTCTTCTTTAATTTTTGTTATTATAGGGGTTTTCCCAAAAAGAACTTTTACATCTACTTAAAAAGGAATAAATAAAAAATCCGTTTCCTAATTGGGAACGGATTTTTTCATTTTATATAATCTCAATTGCTTTCTAACCTACAATATTTACAATTTTACCGGGCACTATAATTACCTTTTTAGGGATTCTTCCATCCAATTGTTTTTGGGTGCGCTCATCTGCCATAACTGTTTTTTCAATCTCATCTTTTGGCATATCCAATGGTAACTCTATCGTAAAACGCATTTTTCCGTTAAAGGAAACCGGATAATTTTTGGTGCTTTCCACTAAAAATTTTTCCTCAAAAACAGGATATTCGGCAGTTACTATAGATGTTGAATGTCCTAATTTACTCCATAATTCTTCGGCAATATGCGGGGCATAAGGAGCAATAAGCACTGCAAGGGGTTCTAATACTTCCCTGCTTTTACACTTTTGCGCCGAAAGCTCATTTACACAAATCATAAAGGTAGAAACCGAGGTATTAAAACTGAATTCCTCAATATCTTCTGTTACCTTTTTAATGGTTTTATGTAAAGTCTTTAAAGAATCGGCTGAAGCTTTTTCTTCTAAAACTTCAAACTTTTCACCATTATGATAGAGTTTCCAAAGTTTTTTAAGGAAGTTATGCACGCCGGTAATTCCCGCGGTATTCCAGGGTTTTGCCTGCTCTAATGGCCCCAGGAACATCTCGTACATCCTTAAAGTATCGGCACCGTAGTCTTCACAAATATCATCGGGATTAACCACGTTATATTTAGATTTCGACATTTTTTCGACTTCACGGCCAACGATATAGGTACCATCTTTTTCAGTTAAAAACTTAGCATCTTTAAACTCGGGACGCCACTTTTTAAAGCCTTCAATATCTAATTCGTCTGAATGATTTACCAAAGAAACATCGGCATGGATAGGCTGTACATTATTTTCTCCTACAAGGTTTTTAGAAACAAATACATTTTCTCCTTCCAGCCTGTAAACAAAAGCACTTTGCCCTAAAATCATTCCCTGGTTAATCAGCTTTTTAAAAGGCTCTTCAACCGAAAGATAGCCGCGGTCGTGTAAAAATTTGGTCCAGAAACGGGAATACAATAAATGGCCGGTGGCGTGTTCGCTACCCCCAATATATAAATCTACATTTTCCCAATATTCCTGGGCTTCTTTAGAAACGAATTCTTCTTTATTTGCGGCATCCATATAGCGGAATAAATACCAGGAACTTCCTGCCCAACCGGGCATGGTGTTTAATTCTAATGGAAATACCGTTTCGTCATCAATTTTTTCATTGCTCACTATCTTATTAGCTTGCGTATCCCAGGCCCAGGTACTTGCATTTCCCAAAGGCGGCTCCCCGGTTTCGGTAGGAAGGTATTTTTCAACTTCTGGAAGCTGCAATGGCAAATGTTGTGCATCTATCATTTGCGGCATTCCGTTTACGTAATACACCGGAAACGGTTCT
Source organism: Salegentibacter maritimus (assembly GCF_016236975.1). Classification (NCBI taxonomy): domain Bacteria; kingdom Pseudomonadati; phylum Bacteroidota; class Flavobacteriia; order Flavobacteriales; family Flavobacteriaceae; genus Salegentibacter; species Salegentibacter maritimus. The sequence continues at coordinate 22,190 of NZ_JAEHNY010000014.1, read as the reverse complement.
CCCCAATAACGCTGGCGGCTAAATACCGCATCTCTTAGCCTATAATTGGTTTTGCCGTAGCCGTGACCTGTTTTTTCCAATTCTAAGATCACCTTTTGCAGTGCCTCTTTATATTCGAGTCCGCTAAGGAAATCAGAATTTGCGATTACTGTTCCCTCTTTTCCGGAAAAAGCCTGTTCAGATATATCTACATTATCAAAAATATTAGGAATGGGAATTTCAAAATGTCTTGCAAAATCGTAATCCCGCTGGTCACCACAAGGCACGGCCATTACCGCACCGGTTCCGTACCCGGCAAGCACATAATCCCCAATCCAAATTGGAATAGGTTCTTTTGTAAAAGGATGCTCGGCATAGGCTCCGGTAAAAACTCCTGTTATACTCTTTACATCGGCCATACGCTCGCGTTCGCTGCGTTTGGCACTGGCGGCAATATAGGCCTCAACTTCTTCTTTTTGCTGCGGTGTGGTTATCTTCTGTACTAAATCATGTTCAGGCGCCAGGGTCATAAAACTCACACCAAAAATAGTATCGGGGCGCGTGGTGAAAACACCAATTTTATAACCGGAATCCTGAACATTGAAATCTACGTGCGCTCCAACCGATTTTCCGATCCAGTTGCGCTGACTTTCCTTTAAACTCTCGGTCCAGTCCAGCTGATCTAAACCTTGCAATAAACGTTCTGAAAATGCCGAAATTCGCATACTCCATTGCGTCATTTTTTTACGAACCACGGGATAACCGCCACGTTCGGAAACGCCGTTTACAATCTCGTCGTTAGCTAAAACGGTTCCCAGTTGCGGACACCAGTTTACTTCGGTTTCCGCTAAATAGGTTAGTCGGTATTTTAATAATATTTGTTGTTTTTCTTCTGAAGAAAACGCATTCCAGGCATCTGCTGAAAACTCCACAACCTCATCATCACAAGCTGCTTTTATACGAGAATTCCCTTCTGAAGCGAAAATATCTTCCAGTTCAGTAATAGCGCGTGACTTTTCAGTTTCCAGATCATACCAACTTTCAAAAAGTTGAATAAAAATCCACTGTGTCCATTTATAATATTCGGGGTCGCTAGTACGCACCTCTCTGCTCCAATCAAAAGAAAAGCCAATTTTATCTAACTGTTCGCGATATCTTTTAATATTTTTTGCCGTGGTAAGTGCCGGATGTTGTCCTGTTTGAATCGCATATTGCTCGGCAGGCAGGCCAAAACTATCGTAACCTTGTGGGTGCAATACATTGTACCCGGTATGGCGTTTATAGCGTGCATAAATATCACTGGCAATATAACCCAATGGATGCCCTACGTGAAGCCCTGCCCCCGATGGGTAGGGGAACATATCCAGTACATAATATTTAGGTTTATTAGATGAATTGCTGGCGCGAAAAGTTTGATTTTCTGCCCAGTATTTTTGCCATTTGGCTTCAATTTCGTTGAAGTTGTAACTCATTGTTTTATTTTTCTTACCTGCTAATTACGCGCTATGCGACTTTCTATATAATGCCTGCAAATTTACAATTTTAAACCACTTATGGGAATTTACAGCCAATGGATTAAGCGACCTATTATTAACCGAAATCTAAATGTGCCAGGAATAGCTGCGACAAAATTTATTGATAGGAGGCCGGGGCTAATTATGAAGTTCTGGCCAATCTATCCATAGGCCGTAAACACTCATATATCATTTTATTTACCGGAGTTTCAATCCCTAACTTTTCAGCTTCTTTTACAATAAACCCGTTGAAATTTTCTAATTCTGAAGGTCGTCCCGCCATAAGGTCTCGCTGTGTAGAAGCGGTAGTACCTGCTGGTTGATTTTGAATAATTTTAAAAGCCTTTTCCAGATGTTCCTTGGCTAATGGAACACCTTTGGCATTTGCCAACAATTTTATTTCCTGTGCGGTTTTTAATAACAAATCGAACAAATAGTCGCTTTCCCTAATTTTATCTATAGAAACCCGGGTTAGACCACCAAGCCCGCTAATTGTAGCGATAAACAAGAACTTCTTCCAGATTTCCAGTTGAATATTTTCAGGATTAAAATTAGTGATTCCGGCTTTGTCAAAAATTACTTTTAAGTTTTGAATTCTTTTAGAGTTTGAATTATCTATTTCACCAAAAGTAATTCTTGGCTCAAAAGAAACGTGCTTTATTTTCCCCGGACTTTCTACAAAACTTACAATATGGCATAGTCCGCCCAATACATTATTCTTTGGAAAGTTCTCCAGTAATTTTTCAACATTATTAGCACCATTTTGCAAAGGCAAGATCATAGTTTCAGCTGTAATGACAGGCTTCAGTTGTTTAGATACCTCAGGAATTTGCCAGGATTTAACACCTAAAATCACGAGATTGGGCGTGGGAACTTCAGCTAAATTATTAGTGATTAGCCGGGGTTTAACCTTAAAGCTACCGTGAATACTCGTTACCTCGAGACCGTTTTTCTTAATGGCTTCAAGGTGTTTTCCGCGCGCAATCATACTAACATTGTAACCTGCTTTGGCGAGTTTCCCGCCAAAATAACCACCTACACCTCCAATTCCAAAGATTAAAATATTCATAAGTTCTGTTTTATTTTAAAGAAAATTAAAAAGCATCGCTAAAAAATGTTTTAACTTGTTTTGCTAATAAAATATGGGATATACAAGCATTTAAGTCGATAGACTTTTTAGCTGTAAAATCCAATTTAGCTTAACGAAGTTAGAAATTTTCAAGTTCAGTTTATCCAGGGTTAGTATGAAAATAATTTTTGTCTTTGCTAATTTTTTCAAACTTTAAACGTTTTAAAGGCATTGAATGTTTATCTTTTTTATTTTTACACAAAAACTGTAATCGACCTATGAGCACATCCTTTGAAAAATACCAGAAACGTCGCCTGGTATCTTCTTATTTTTCGGTAGTGATAAGTATAGCTTTAGTACTTTTTTTATTGGGAATGCTGGGATTGCTGGTTTTAAATACTAAAAAAGTAGCCGATCATTTTAAAGAACAAATTGCACTTACCGTATACCTAAAAGATAATGCCAAGGAAGTTGAGATAGAACAACTCAAAAAAAGCCTGGCTATGGCCGATTACACTAAATCTACTACTTATGTTTCTAAGGAAGAAGCTGCCGAGGCCCACAGTAAAGAGATAGGGGAAGATTTTATGGGATTTTTAGGTTATAATCCTTTACAGAATTCTATAGATGTTTATATGAATGCCGATTTTGTCTCGGGCGAACAGGTAGATGCCATTGCAGCCGAACTGACTTCTAAAAATTTTGTAGATGAGGTGGTTTACGACAAACCACTTATTGCACTTTTAAATGAGAACGTTAAGAAAATTAGTTTCTGGGTACTTATTGCCAGTGGAGTTTTTACGTTTATTGCAGTTTTGCTTATTAACAGCTCTATAAGGCTTTCGGTATATTCTAAGCGGTTTATTATAAAAACAATGCAAATGGTAGGTGCCACCAAAGGATTTATTCGCAGGCCGTTTATTTGGCAGAGCATAAAACTGGGCATTATTGGAGCTATAATTGCCTTGATAGGAATGGCAGGTGCTTTATACTATCTTAACAATATTTTTCCCCAGCTTGCATTAACTTCAGACCTTAAAATACTTGCCGGCCTATTTATTGGGGTGTTTGCGATGGGGATCTTGATTACCTGGTTAAGTACATTTTTTGCCACTTCACGGTTTTTAAACCTAAAAACTGACGAGCTTTATTATTAAGCGGTTTTAACCAGCTCTAAAATTCACAGAATTCCTACATCATTTTTATTAGTTTTGTGCGTGAACAAATGTTAAAATAGGCTAATCGCAAACGTTTTAGCTCATGTAAAAATTTGATTATAAGTCTTTTGAAGTTTTGTATGGTTTAGACAAGTCTTAAATCAAAACTGCAAAAACCTGACTCTCGTCATAATTATTGCTGAATTTCTGCCCCAACTTTGTATCAACTTAAAAACCTAATATCATGAAAGTTTTAAAATCATATCAGTTGCTGCTCACAGGAGTGTTTTTTATGTTGTTAACCGCAGGAAGTATGGTTGGCCAAAGTTTTAAAATGGATAATTCATCAGAAATTATCGTTGAAGGAACTTCAAATATCCATGACTGGGAAATGAAAGCCAATTCTAAAAATGGTAGTGCCACAATTACTACCGAGGAAGGCAAACTTACCGGCATGCCTAGCTTAAAAGTTACAGTTCCTGCAGAAAGTTTAGATAGCGGAAAAGGTGGGATGGACAAAAATGCTTACAAGGCACTTAATACTAACAAGTATAAAAATATAGAGTTCCAGTTAAACGAAGTTAAAAATATTGAAGCTAAAGCTGCCGATTCCTATCAGGTAAAAGGGCTTGCTTCCTTAAAAATTTCAGGAGTAACCAAGCAGGTTCCGGTAGAATTTACGGTAAAATTAAGTGGAAATAAATTACAAATTAATGGTAAACAACAAATTAATATGACGCATTTCAAAGTAGATCCCCCTACGGCTATGTTTGGAACAATTACAACAGGAGAAGAACTAACTATTAAATTCAAATCAACATTTACTAAATAACTATTCAATTTAAAAATTACTACAATGAGAAATTCAATCAAATATTTTGGAATTGCTTTAATGATGGCCGCAGGCTTTCAGGCACAAGCACAAGAAGTAGAAGGAAAAACTATATGGGACAGAGACCTTCCTAATTTTAGAGAGAACGATCAACGAGGCATCAATGATTTTGAAGCTAAAAAAGATACCGACACTGAGTTTGACGGGGTACAGGTAAGATTAGGTGGAGCATCTACTATCCAGTTCCAGTCTTTAGATCACGAATCTGATGCTGCTGAACTTCAAAACCTGGAAGCAAACTTTAACCTGGCTACTGCCAACCTGGATCTTGATATATTGCTTTATGATGGTGTGAGAATGCACTTAAGAACTTATCTTTCTTCACAGCACCATACTGAAGCTTATGTAAAGGGAGGTTATATTCAGATTGATAAATTAGACTTTATAAGCGAAGGTTTTGCCCAGGGACTTATGGATAACCTAAGAATTAAAATAGGTCACATGGAAAACAACTATGGTGATGCTCACTTTAGAAGAACAGACAACGCTCACTCACTTCACAACCCATTTGTAGGAAACTATTTAATGGATAGCTTTACTACCGAAGTAGGTGCCGAAGTATACTATTTTAGTGGCCCATGGTTAGGGATGGTAGGATTTACAAACGGTAAATTAAACCAATCTACTGCCGGTGATGGTGAAACAGATCCTTCTTTCCTTGCTAAATTAGGATATGACAAACAATTTAATGAAGATTTTAGATTTAGATTAACAGGATCTCTTTTACACAGTGGGCATAACTACGGGCGTGGTAACTACCTATACACAGGAGACCGTGCAGGTACTCGTTACTACAACGTAATGACTGATGTTGACGGAAATGGCCCTGGATTTAGAGCCGGACGTATTAACCCATCTTTCAAAAACGAGATGACTTCTGTAATGATCAACCCATTTATTAAGTATGGCGGACTTGAGTTCTTTGGAGTTATTGAAACCATAAGCGGGCAGGACAAAGGTGATACTGATACAAGAACATACAATCACTATGCAGGAGAGCTTATCTACAGATTTGGTGCAAACGAAGATTTCTACCTAGGAGGTCGTTACAGCACTGTAGATGGTGAACTTGACAACAGTACTGATATTAGCGTAAACCGCTTCCAATTAGGTGCTGGTTGGTTCTTAACCAAAAACATCCTTGCAAAATTGGAGTATGTTAACCAGGAGTACAACGACTACCCTGCAGGTAACTTAAACAATGGAGGTCAATTCAACGGAATTACGCTAGAAGCAGCGATTAGTTTTTAAGTTGAATGTTGAGCCCCGGGTGTTATCTCTAAGAGATTCCCCGGGGCTTTTTATTTTCTGTTTTTAGCAAGTTTTCAATACAGAATCTATTGCGTATCTTTATACAAATGCCTTAATTTAATCAGGATGAAAACTTACTTCATACTTTTCTTCACTCTAATTTTTGCTATCCCTGGTATAGCACAGGCCAATTTTGAAACCAAAGAAATATCAATTCTTCCTAATAGTAATTTAAGCATTACCGGAACTACAAATATCACAGATTTTGAATGTGCTTTTAATACACTTTGCTTTAAAAATGACAGTTTTAAAGTGCATTATTCAGAAAACGACAATATTCTCTACTTTAAAAATAGCGTTCTACCTTTAGAGAACATCAATTTTGATTGTGGAAATAGAAAAATAAACAAAGATTTTCATGACCTGCTAAAGACTGAAAAACATCCGAAAATTTTATTAAAGCTGAAAGAAATAGACATGAGCCGTGGGAAAGATGCCATGGTTACATTAACTTTCAATATAGCAGGAATAGATAGGGATTATGAATTTCCGGTTGAGATTACCCGGGATAAACAACTTTGTTTTGACGGGAAATTGCAGTTAAATATAGAAGATTTTAATTTGGAAGCCCCCAGTAAAATTTTTGGCTTAATTGTAATACACGAAGAAATTGAAATCAATTTTAACCTGAATATTCAAATCTAAATTCGTGAAGAATCTTAAGATATTGTCAGCTCAGCAAGCGGTTGCCATGGTAGAGTCTGGCAATCGTATATTTTTTCAGGGTGCTGCAATGACCCCTGTAACGCTAATTGATGCCTTGTGCGAACGTTATAAGGAGTTAACAGAAGTAGAAATTTTTCATATTCATACTGAAGGAAAGGCGAAATACACTGAAGCTCCGTATTCACAGGCTTTTAATATTAACAGCTGTTTTGTTGCCGGAAATGTTAGAAATGCTGTTAATTCTAATAAAGGTGCCTACATTCCTATTTTCTTAAGTGAAATTCATAATCTCTTCAGAAGAAATCTACTTCCGCTGGATGTTGCATTTATACAGGTTTCCCCACCCGATAAACATGGTTATTGCTCACTTGGCGCTTCTCTAGACATTACGCTTCCGGCCATTCAAACAGCAAAAAAAGTTATTGCCCAAATTAACCCAAAAGTTCCAAGAACGCACGGCGACGGCATTATTCACTGTAGCAAAATTGATGCTGCCATTGAAGTTAATAAACCCATTCTTGCCAAAAGCATTACAGAGCCTACCGAAATTGAAAGGCAAATTGGTAAACACGTAGCTGAATTAATTGAAGATGGTGCTACCCTACAAATGGGGATAGGAGGTATTCCCAATGTGGTTTTAAGTAATCTCCAAAATCATAAAAACCTGGGTATACATACTGAAATGTTTTCTGACGGAATTTTACCTCTTGTTAAATCGGGTGTAATCACAGGTGCCAATAAAGAAATAAAGACCGGAAAACTGGTGACTTGCTTTGCGTTGGGATCGCCTAATTTATATGATTTTATAGATGATAATCCCATAGTTCATTTTAAAGAAGCAGCGTATACCAACGATACTGCTATTATTAGGCGAAACCCAAAAATGACCGCCATTAATTCGGCTATAGAGATAGATTTAACCGGGCAGGTTTGTGCCGATACCATTGGTAAATATCAATATTCTGGAGTTGGTGGGCAAATGGATTTTATAAGAGGTGCTGCTCTTTCTGAAGGTGGAAAACCTATTATTGCGATGCCCTCAACTACCAAAAATGGAATCTCTAAAATAGTACCTGTGCTAAAAGAGGGTGCCGGTGTAACCACCACAAGAGCTCATGTGCATTATATAGCAACCGAATATGGCGTTGTTAACCTCTATGGAAAAAACCTAAAGCAAAGGGCTAAAGAGCTAATCTCTATAGCGCATCCCGATCATAGGGAGCAACTAGAAAGGGAGTCGTTTACTCAATTTAACTAAAGCATTTTTTTAATGAATTTAAAGCCTGAAAGAATCTATATTCTTTCAGGCTTTTTTTTGGCTTATGATTTCACTCATAAGCCGGGTTTTGCTCATGCCGTAAATTTGATCTCAAATCAAAAAATTATGAAACTTTACAATAATTTACTGAGAGATTTTAAAGAATTGAGCTTAGCCCATTATGCCTTGGGGATTATTGCCTCCAGTTGCCTGGGATCTGTAGCTGCTATGTTAATTTTAATGAAGGGACATACGCTTTTTGATATGTTTCAACTATTTATTGTTGTAAGTGTTTGTATGGGCTATAACGCTTTGGTTTTAGCTCAATTTAAACCAAAAATCATATTCAATTCCTTATTAATAAGTCTGGCAACATCTGCTATCTTTATCATTATTAATATTTTTTAAAAGCTTTTTATGCCAGCCGATATCAAAACCCGGGAAGATGTTTATTCACTTGTTTGCAATTTCTATAAAAAAGTAAGAAAAGACCCTGAGATTGGTCACTTCTTTAATGAAGTTATACGAGATTGGGATGCACATATTGAAAAATTAACCGATTTCTGGGAAAGCAACCTTTTTTTTAAGGCTCTGTACAAGGGAAATCCGCAAAAAGTCCATGTAAAGGTAGATAAGGAAAACAATCAGGAAATTGCTTCTTATCACTTTGGAATATGGTTAAACCTGTGGTTTGAAACTATAGACCAATTATTTAGTGGAGAACTGGCAAACCGGGCTAAAAATAATGCCCGAAAAATGTCTTCACATTTATATTTAAAGATATTTCAGGCAAGGGAAAAATAATATTAACTAACTATTAAAGCTTGTTAGAGGTAAATTTAAAATGATTTACAACTGAAGGAGTCTTTAGAATTAAACAGATTAAAGCTATTAAAAATACCTGAACAAGTTCACGAAATACTATTTATTGGCACCGCCAAAGAGTGTAATACCTTTTGGTTTGACTCGAGTTTAAAAACTTGTTTCCAACAAATGATTAGTGGGTTCGCCCCCGAGGTAGTTGGCTTAAGTTTATCACAATAAAAAAAAGCCCTAATAATATTAAATTTTAGGGCTTCTTTACTCTATAGTCAACATTTTATAATTTAAAAATAGGCTTACAATTAAATTTTTATCTAATTCTGCGTTGGTCAGGTGTCAGGCGTTAATTTGCTATAATTTCCTTTATAAAAAATCTACAACTCCTGAATCTAAATTATAATAAGCTGGTACTATTTTAACTTTTCCGCTTTCAACAGCATCTGTAATAATAGTAGAACGTGTTTTTAGTTCCTCAGCAGTTAGTTTTGCATTCTTTTTCACTACTTCATTAACCGCAGCATCTTTGCTCGATGCAGCAATGGCAGGAGCTATATGAGACACTAAATGGTTTAAATTATAACCATTATCGCCTCCATTCATAGCAGCAGTAACAGCGCCACAGCTTTCGTGCCCCATTACCACAATAATCTCGGTCCCTAAGTTGGCCACTGCATATTCTATGCTGGCAATAGAGGAGCTATTGGCAATATTACCGGCAACACGCACAGTAAACAATTCTCCAAGTCCAGTATCGAAAGTTAGCTCAGGTACTACGCGGCTGTCTGCACAGCTTAAAACTATGGCATAAGGCGATTGTCCAGAAGTCAAATCTTCTCTTCGTGCTTTATCCTGTAGTTTTCCTTCTTTCTTATCTTCGGTAAAACGTTTATTACCTACTTTTAATCTATCTAATACTTCGTCTTTAGTCATAAAGTTTTCTTTAATTTTCTGTTTTCCTTTTAAATAAAAAGTTTAAAACAGCTCTAAATTTTCGGTATAAACATAGGGTTTTCTTCTAAAATTAGCAAAAGCACAATTATCTAAAAGCTATATTTTAATAAGCTAGTGAGAAACTTTAACCAAACTTTAAAAGTCTACTCATGAAGTATAAGCACGGGAAGGTTTTGTTTTCTTGTTTCTACCGTAGAAAGCCTATTTAAAAGCTTCTCTGTTATATGGAGTTGACGGGCAAAAAATAAGATTAAATTGGCTTTTGAAGTGGCTTCGGGCCAAAAACTTTCCAGAAAATCTGATTCATGTTTTAAAATTTGCTGGTTTATTTTGTAGTCAATCAAATTAAAATCATCTATCTCTATACCAGAATCTTTTAAATCAAAGCCCCATACGTTTAGTGCAGCATCTTTTACCACCGGCAGTTTTTGAAGTAATTGCAAAGCTTCGATATTCACCGGGAAGCGTAAGTCTAATGGAAGGTATAGTTTTTCCCATTCTTTAAAATCGCAATTAGGGACTACCAAAACCGGGCATTTCACTTTTTTGGCCACACTACAGGTATTACCGCCAAGCCCTTGAAAATTAGACGTATTTTTCCCTGAGGCCCCCATAACAATAAGGTCTATGTGATTTTCTATAACAGCCTTACGGGTTGCATAAATAAGGTTGTCTGAAAAAGGAAGTGTCGAAAAACGATGCTTTTTAGATTCAGGTTGCTCTTTAAGTTTATCTACTAATGCTAAAAGTGATTCCTCTACCTGTGTACCCTCCCCATTAGATGCATGAAGCACGTAAAAATGGGAGTTCCCAGAACTTAAGTTCAGGGCATAATTGGCAGCATGAAATGCCTGAGTAGAAAAATCTGTAAGTATTAAAACGTTCATGAGCTTGAAATTCAGCACTAAATTTTTGCCAAAAATAGCGTGAAAGATCAATCCCAAATATGATTGCCGTCAGGTCTTTATGAAATTAACTAATATGCTCCAGTTTTTCAGCGTCCAGTAGTTTTACATTTCTTCCTTCAATTTCTATAAGTCCTTCTTTTTTAAAATCGGAAAGTGTTCTTATTAAAGTTTCTGAAGCAATACCCGCTACCCCCGCCAGATCGGCCCGGGAAATTCTAATACTATGCAACGGGTTTTTCTTTATTTTATGTGCAAATAATAAAATGGTGCGTGCTGTTTTTCTTCTTACCGAAGCATAAGCAACTTCCATTAATTGTTCTTTTACCCCCATTAGATGATCTCCCATTTCCTGTAGCAATTCTATGCTAATAGTACTGTTGTTTTTTAATATATCGCGTAAATCATCTTTAGAAACCACATATAGCAAACTATCTTCCATCGCTGTAGCATATTCTCCATAAGCCGAATTCTTATTAAAGCTTAGGTTTCCAAAGAAATCATCTTCTTTATATAATTCGGTAATCATTTCTTTTCCACGACTATCAAACTTATGAGCTTTTACCACTCCGCGGCCCACCATATAAAAATGAAGTGAAGATTTTCCTTCTTCATAAATATTTTCTCCGGCTTTGAAATGTACCTGCTCCCTGGTTTTCATCATGCTTCTAAATGCCGATAAATTTTGGATAGCTTCCTTCTCATTAGTATTCTTCTGTGCTTTTATAATTGCTATTTTAGCCAACCGGCTCTCAATAGCGCTTACCAGGTCTTCCTCTTCAAAAGGTTTGGTGAGGTAATCGTCTGCGCCAAGGTCCATCCCTTTCCTTACATCTTTATGCTCTGTTTTTGCCGAAAGAAAAATAAAGGGAATGCCTTTCGTCTCCGGATCTTCAGACAGTTTGTTGAGTACTCCGTAGCCATCAAGTTCTGGCATCATAATATCGCAAACAATAATATCGGGGATCTCTTTTTTAGCCTTTTCTACCCCTTTTTTTCCATCGGGGGCAGTTACTACTTCATAATTTGACAACTCCAATAATTCTGCAGTGTTCTCTCTTACAGTTACATCATCTTCAATTAAAAGTATTTTTTTCATTTTAAGCTATTTTCAATTAACACCCAGACGATATTTATCTGTTTTGGTTGGGTAGTATTACGGTAAATTTAGAACCTTTATTTTCTTCACTTTCAAAAAATATGGTTCCCCCCATATTTTCAACATGTACTTTAACGATATTAAGCCCAATACCCGTACCCTGATTCAATAAGGCATTTTCGGCTCTAAAATAACGCTCAAAAATATGTTTTTGATCTTTTTGGGGAATTCCCATGCCTTCATCTTCTACCTCAAAAATAATTTTCTTATCCTTTGAATAGATCCTAAAATAGATAGTAGAATCCTCTGGTGAGTATTTTATAGAATTTCCAATTAAATTTGATAAGATAAGCTCTAATATTTTTTCATCCTGATACAGGGTTATATCCTCCATATCAATGTTATAATCTATTTCCTGCCCATACTTGAGCGTAACATTGGCATTGTAAATTACCTCATTTACTAATTTGTTGAGACTAAAGGCTGTGTATTTATAATTTACATTTCCTGATTCCAGGCGTTCCAGTGAAAGAAAATCATTAAGAATATTATTTAGATAATGCACCTTGTTTTTTATTGTGGTAAGGTGCTTGGTTCGTTTTGCCTGTTGCTCGGTTTGGGTATATTTTTCAGCCAAAAGAGCAGACGTAAGTATTCCGCTAAGCGGAGTCTTAAATTCATGCGAAACCAGGGAGAGAAACTTTGTTTTCAACTCGTTGAGTTCTTTTTCCTGTTTTAAAGCTAGTTTAATACGCTTTTCTGCCTCTTTTCTTTTGGCGATTTCTTTTTCAAGGTTATCAACTGTGTTGCTAAGCTCCTGGGTTCTAATTTTTATCTTGCCTTCCAGTTCAGTGTTTAATTCTCTAATCTGACGCTGATTCTCTTTTCTAATTGTAATATCTACTATTAAAGACATTACAAAACATTCTCCATCAACTTTAAACGGATTTAATCCTGCTTCTACCGGAAATTGTTCTCCACTTTTTTTCACTCCGAACAATTCCCTGCCATGGCCCATTCTTCGCTTTTCGCTATGTTCCATGAAACTATCAAAATGTTCGTAGTGATTAGCCTTATACTTTTCTGGAATAAGAATGTTGAGGTGCGCTCCTAAAAGTTCATTTTTACTGTAGCCAAACATTTCTAAGGCCGCTGTATTTACCGTGACTATTATTTGCTTTGCATTTACAACCACAACACCTTCAGAGGCCGCTTCAAATAAGGTATTAAATACTTGCTCGTTTTCTTTGAAAAATTCTAGAGGCACATTTTATTACTTTAGATTTAAGGAAACTAAATTACAAAGTGTTGAACAAATTATTAAGAAAACGAGGCTTTAATTTCAAAGAAAAGCAAGCAAAAAAATCAGTGGCAATGGGTTCTAACTATAAATTATTCCTTCAAATAACCTGATTTTTTATACAACTGGTGATTTTTACCCTTAAACACAATTAAAGTTTATAGTTTAAGCTGGTTTTGTGGTTCTTTTTGCTTATTCTTTAACAGATGGATACGTGCTTTAATATAGCAGATTTGTGTAGTAAACTTTCTAAAAGCAAATTATCACGGGGTGAGCCTCTCGAGGTATTCGTTGGAAACAAATTTTAATTTCGAGGCAGGCCCCGGGGTATTATACCCTGTGGTGGTGCTAATAAAAAGGCCTCTTGTTTTCCAGGTGGGGCAATAAGAAAACCGGATAAGAAGATCCTGCGGTTCAGGAGTTCTCAATTAAAATAGGGTATAGTATTAAAGTTAAAATGATTAGCGGCTTTATAATGCATTTTAGAATTATGCATACCTATTATAGTAAAAGCAGGATACCTCGAATACTTGCTACCCAGCTAAATAATTATTAGTTTGTAGTGAGCAAAAAATTAATTCAAATACAATTCCACCAGACCTTCCGGGGTACTTACATAAATAGCTTTATTTTCTTTGTCTATTTTGTCTATAAACTCATCGTTTATAGGAATAAGGATTTGCTTGCCATCCTTTTCTATTTCAAAGAGAGCTTGTGCTGTACTGTCGTTTACAGAGGTGACTTTTCCAATATTGCCGTGAGTGGCGTCTATTACGTCAAAGCCTATAATTTCGTGAAAGTAAAATTGATCGTCTTCCAGTTCCGGAAGCATAGTAAGTGGAAGATACGTGAGGGCGCCTACCAGGTCTTCGGCATCCTCCTCAGTTTCAATATCTTCAAATTTAACACGCAGTAAGCTACTTTTCTGCAGGTTGCTACGTTCAATAAAAAATGGAACCAGGTTCTCATTATATTCAATGAGTACTGATTCCATTTCTAGATACATTTCGGGAACATCGGTGTCTAATTTAATAAGCACCTCGCCCTTAAAGCTAAATTTACTAACGATTTTACCTAAAAAGAAACACTCGTCTTTAGTCATCGCCAGTTAAGGTTTTAGCCTTTTTTCTCTTCGGTTTTTGCTTCTTCGGCAGTCTCTTGATCAACTTCCTTATCAGCATTTGCCTCTGGTTCACCTTCTTCGGTTACTGCTGCTGCTTCAGCTTCAGCTGCCGCTTCTTTAGCCTCAGCTTCACGCTTGTCGCTAACCTCTTTTTCAGCTGCAAGAGCTTTCTTTCTAGCTTCTTGCTCTTCTTTAGTTAGGTTATCTTTTTTAGCGGCGATTTTAGCTTCTTTTTCTTCCAACCAGGCTTCGAATTTCTTCTCAGCTTCTTCTTCAGTTAAAGCGCCTTTTTTAACGCCACCAGCAAGGTGCTTTTTAAGTAAAGCTCCTTTGTAAGAAAGGATAGCACGAGCCGTATCGGTTGGTTGTGCACCATTTTCTAACCACTTTACCGCACTGTCTACATCTAACTCAATAGTTGCAGGATTGGTATTTGGATTGTAAATTCCTATTTTATCTAAAAATTTACCATCTCTTTTAGCACGCGCATCTGCGGCTACGATCCAATAAAAAGGTTTTCCTTTTTTACCGTGTCTTTGTAATCTTAATTTTACTGGCATAAAAATTAAATTGTGGGGTTCCCGACCCCGGTTATTAATAAGGCCGCAAAGATACTATATTTTTCTAACACACAAGAGGTTGGCCGAAAATAAATTTATAGTCTTGAAATTGGCATAGAACCAGAAAAATCAAGAAATACTTTTTCTATAAAAGTAACATAGTTGTTAAAAGCAGTTAATTAGTGCTAAAGCCTGTTAAACAGCTTTTTGCTGTAAGAATTGCGTTTTATCTTTAGGGTTCAATTTTACGTTAAAAAGATTGCCTATGAACTATTCTGAAAAAGTTGCCGGCGAGCTAAATACATTATTGAAAAAGAACAAGGACGCCGAAAAAGGTTATCAATATGCCGCTGAAAACGCACAAGATTCGCAACTGAAAGCATTTTTCTCTGAACGGGCCCAGGAACGTTACGATTTTGGGCACGAACTTGAAACTGAGATTCGCGATTTTGGTGAAAATCCTGAAAGGGGCAGTAGTTTGGCCGGAGACGCCCATCGTACCTGGATGAACCTTAAGAGCAGCCTATCTTCTAATAAAGATGAAGCTGCCCTGGAAGAGGCGGTTAGGGGCGAGCAGGTGGCGGCCGATGAATATGAAGAAGTTTTAAAAAACCCGGAGATACCACCAACTACAGCAAATTTATTGCTGAAGCAAAAAAACGGAATTGTTGCAGCCCTCAATAAATTAAAAGGAATAAAATTACAGGCCTGATAAGAAAAATAAAAATTATGCGAACAGATGTTTGATTGAAGTAGTAGTTTTTAGTGTTCGTATGAGCCTCACAGTATATCGTTCAACGGTTTCTGTGAGGTTTTTTTATCTCCTGGCCCAAAAACATACTAAATCTGAAGGGGTATAAATCGTTAATAAATCCTGAAAGATAAGCTTGAAGCTGCGCTAAATTATATGTAATTTTAGCCTCAAATCAATTGGTTTGAATTCCTGGGTCAATCGACTGATATTCAGATTAATTCCTAATATTTACCATACATGTACCTCATATTTGATACTGAAACTACCGGTCTTCCCAAACGTTGGGACGCCCCTTTAACCGATTCTGACAACTGGCCAAGATGTATTCAAATTGCCTGGCAGTTGCACGACGATATGGGTAGGCTTGTAGAAAGTCAGGATTACCTGGTAAAGCCCGAGGGGTTTAATATTCCCTATGATGCCGAAAAGGTGCACGGGATTTCTACCGAGCTTGCAGCCGAAGAAGGTATTTCGCTTAGCGAAATGCTAGAGAAGTTTCAGGAAGCTTTGAGTAAAACAAAGTTTGTTGTTGGTCAAAATGTGGGGTTCGATATTAATATAATGGGTGCCGAATTCCATAGGGAAACCATGGAAAATAACCTGCAGGAATTACCGGTTTTAGACACCTGTACTGAGGTGACCGCCCAAATGTGTAAAATTCCCGGCGGGCGTGGCGGTAAGTTTAAATTACCCACCCTAACCGAATTACACGAATATTTGTTTGGAGAGCCTTTTGGAGAAGCGCATAACGCCACTGCCGATGTAGAGGCTACTACCCGATGTTTTTTAGAGTTGGTGCGCCAAAGAGCCTATACCAGTGAGCAACTTGATGTTGCTGATGATTATTTTGAAAATTTTTCAGAGGCCAATCCGCAGCCTATAAAACTCATTGGCTTAAAGCATATCAATCTTAAAAAAGCTTCCGATAAAATAAGGAAAAAGCTTCAGAAACAGGAGCCTTCCGAAGAAATTACTACCGAAGAAATTGAAGAAAACCTCGAAAAACTTGATGAGGTCCTTTTTTCACATTTACATAACCATTCCCAGTTTTCCGTATTACAGTCAACCATAAGTATAAAAGATTTGGTAAGCGTTGCAGGAAAAGAGAACATGCCTGCTGTAGCCCTTACCGACCATGGGAATATGATGGGGGCTTTTCACTTTGTAAAAGAAGTAGGAGATTATAATAAAGCCGTTAAAGCAAAAAATGAAGCTGCCCTGGCCAATAACGAACCTGCAGATGCCCGGGAATTAAAAGCTATTATAGGTTGTGAATTCTTTATTTGTGAGAATCACGCCGATAAATCCAGAAAAGATAATGGTTACCAGGTGGTGATGCTGGCCAAAAATAAAAAAGGCTACCACAACCTGGCTAAAATGTCTTCTAAAGCCTATACCGACGGGTTTTATTATGTGCCCCGAATAGATAAAGAGATTGTAAAGCAATACAAAGAAGATGTTATTGTGCTTACCGGAAACCTTTACGGGGAAGTTCCCAGCAAGGTATTGAATGTAGGCGAGAAACAGGCAGAGGAAGCTTTGCTATGGTGGAAAGAAGAGTTTGGCGACGATCTCTATATCGAAATTATGCGCCACGACCAGGAAGATGAAAATCGCGTAAATACAGTGCTGGTAGATTTTGCCAAAAAGCATAACGTAAAACTGGTAGCTACTAATAACACCTATTATTGCGCAAAAGAAGATGCCAATGCCCACGATATTTTACTCTGTATAAAAGACGGTGAAAAACAGGCAACGCCAATTGGCCGCGGACGTGGTTATAGGTATGGTTTACCCAATGAGGAATACTATTTTAAGAGTGACGAAGAGATGAAAAATCTCTTTAAAGATCTGCCCCAGGCTATTAGCAATGTGCAGGAAGTTGTAGATAAAATTGAGCCTTTTGAGTTGGCACGAGATGTTCTCTTACCTGCTTTTACCATTCCTGAGGAGTTTTTAGTAGAAGAAGATAAAGTAGACGGTGGTAAACGTGGAGAGAATGCTTATTTAAAGCACATTACCTTTGTTGGTGCCAAAGAGCGTTACGGGGAAATCACACCAGATATTGAAGAACGACTAAATTTTGAGCTTTCGGTAATTGAAAATACCGGGTATCCCGGTTACTTCCTTATTGTGGAAGATTTTATTAGGGAAGCCCGAAACCTGGATGTTTCGGTAGGTCCCGGTCGTGGGTCGGCTGCGGGAAGTGCAGTGGCCTATTGTTTGGGAATTACCAATATAGATCCTATTAAGTACGATTTGCTTTTTGAGCGGTTCCTGAACCCAGATCGTGTGAGTATGCCCGATATTGATATTGACTTTGATGATGAAGGTCGAAGCAGGGTTATGGACTATGTAATTGAAAAATACGGTGCTAACCAGGTTGCACAGATTATCACCTACGGTACCATGGCCGCAAAATCTTCCATTAGGGATACCGCCAGGGTACTTGACCTTCCGTTAGGTGATGCCGACAGGATTTCTAAATTGATCCCTACCATGTCCAAGCTAGGAAAGATCTTTGGATTGGACGACAAAGACCTTAAAAAGAAATTTAGGAGCGAGGATTTAGAAAAAGTAAATGAACTTTTAAATATTGCGGAAGGAGACGACCTGGAAGCGCAAACGGTAAATCAGGCCCGAATCCTGGAAGGTTCGGTTAGGAACACCGGTATTCACGCCTGTGGGGTGATTATTACCCCGGGTGATATCACTAATTATGTACCTGTTTCGGTCGCTAAAGACTCTGATCTTTATGTAACCCAGTTTGACAACTCGGTGGTGGAAAATGCCGGACTGCTAAAAATGGATTTCCTGGGTTTAAAAACATTAACCCTAATTAAAGATACCGTTCAAATAGTAAAAGGCAGGCATAATATTGATTTGGTGCCCGATGAATTCCCGTTAGATGATGAAGAAACCTATAAGCTTTTCCAACGTGGGGAAACGGTAGGGATTTTTCAATATGAATCTCCGGGAATGCAGAAACACATGAAGGATCTTAAGCCTACGGTTTTTGATGACCTTATTGCCATGAATGCCCTGTACCGTCCGGGACCTATGGAATATATTCCGAGTTTTATTGCACGTAAGCATGGAGACGAAGAGATTTCCTACGATTTACCCGAAATGGAAGAATACCTGCAAGAAACTTACGGGATTACCGTTTACCAGGAGCAGGTGATGTTGCTCTCGCAAAAACTGGCGGGATTTAGTAAAGGTGAAGCCGATGTTTTACGTAAAGCCATGGGTAAGAAAATCTTTGCCTTACTGGAGCAACTAAAACCAAAATTTTTGGACGGTGGAGAATCTAAAGGCCACCCAAGAGAAGTCTTGGAAAAGATTTGGAAAGACTGGGAAGCATTTGCTGCCTATGCATTTAACAAATCGCACTCTACCTGTTATGCCTGGATAGCCTATCAGACAGCTTATTTAAAAGCACATTATCCGGCAGAATATATGGCTGCGGTGCTTTCAAACAATATGAATGACATTAAGCAGGTGACCTTTTTTATGGAAGAATGCAAACGCATGAAACTAGAGGTACTTGGCCCCGATGTTAACGAGTCTTTTTATAAATTTTCGGTGAATAAAGATAACGCGGTTAGGTTTGGGATGGGAGCTATTAAAGGAGTAGGCTCTGGCGCTGTGGCAACTATTGTAGAAAACAGAAAAACCGCAGCCGGACCGTACAAATCTATTTTTGATATGGCAAAACGTATAGATTTACGGGCGGCCAACAAGAAAGCTTTTGAAAACCTGGCACTCGCGGGTGGTTTTGACGGATTTGGAGATACCCATCGTGCACAATATTTTCACGACGACGGCGATGGAATTACCTTTCTTGAAAAGGCGATAAAATATGCGGCCAAATTTCAGGAGAATGAAAATTCTTCTCAGGTAAGTTTGTTTGGGGAAGCCAGTGAGGTGCAAATCCCAGAACCGGTAGTGCCGCCTTGTGAAGAATGGGGTACTATGGAGAAGCTTAGAAAAGAACGCGAAGTGGTAGGGATTTATATTTCAGGCCATCCGTTGGACGATTTCAAGTATGAGATGAATTATTTTTGTAATTCTAAGCTTGGAGAATTCCAGGATCTTGAAAAATGCGTAAATCGAGACCTTACTTTTGGAGGCGTGATAAGCGATGTGCAGCACCGTGTTTCAAAAATGGGGAAAGGTTGGGCTATGTTTACGGTAGAAGATTATACCGATACATATGAATTTAGGATGTTTGGAGAAGAATATCTCAAATTTAGGCATTTCTTGGTTCCAAATTCTTTTGTGCATATCAAGATTTTTGTGAAAGAAGGCTGGACTAATAAGGAAACAGGCAAAAAAGGAGAGCCACGTATTCAATTTAACAATATTTACTTGTTGCATGATGTGATGGACCAGTTTGCTAAAAAGCTTACTATACAGCTGGATATTGCCGATCTTCAGGAAGAAAAAATCGATTGGTTTAAAGATGTTTTTAGAACCCATAGGGGAGATCATAAATTGAATTTTGTGGTGTATGAGATGAAAGAACAGGTGAAACTGCATATGCCCAGTAAAAAGCAAAAGGTGAAAATATCGCAAGAGCTATTACATACGCTGGAAGAAGAACAGGTTATGTATAAGTTGAATTGATTTCAGTTCTCAGTTGTGAATTGTGAATTGTGAGTTGTGAGTTGTGAGTTGTGGGTGTGGCAATCTTTTGTTCTCTGTTATTTTAATTTCTTTGGGAACTTGCAGTTGTCTATATAGGTCACGTATTCAATAATAATTATTTTTACTGTAACTGCTTACTGCCAACCAGCCAACTGCTCACTGATTTTTCCGGTTAGGGATTGAAGCCGGCTACCATGTAGCGCTGAAAGCCCGACCCCGGGCTACAAGCCTGGGGTAACCGCCAAATAAATCCCTTGAATAAGTATATAACCAAATACAATATCACTTGTGTAAGGAAAGCAAAAATAATTGACTAATTTTGTGATTTAAGTATAACAGAAAAAAATAAACAATTATGGCTATTGAAATAACTGATGCGAATTTTGAAGAACAGGTGCTAAAGAGCGAAAAACCTGTTATGGTAGATTTTTGGGCTGCCTGGTGTGGACCTTGTAGAATGGTAGGCCCAATCATTGACGAGATTAGTACTGAATATGACGGGAAAGCTGTTGTAGGAAAACTAGATGTTGATGCCAACCAGGAATTTGCTGCGAAATATGGAGTAAGAAATATTCCTACCGTACTTATTTTTCAAAATGGTGAAGTAGTAGGCCGCCAGGTAGGCGTTGCGCCAAAAAACACGTATGCTGAAGCTTTAGATGAATTGCTATAAGTTTTAGCATTTATAATGATAAACCCGGTCTTGTGCCGGGTTTTTTATTGGTGCCGCCAAAGGGTGTAATACCCCGAAGCTTGCCTAAAAATTAATTTTTTTTCAGCGAATGTGTTGTGGGCTTGCCTCGAGGTAGTTTATTTGGTTTTAACTGCAGTGCTTTAACTCGGGCTTTTCTTATATTAGAGGCTTATGAATTTAAAGGAAGAAATATATAGTTCGGCTGGGGGTTTTATGCAGTTAGAGCTTTTGGCAAGACAAATTGTAGAAGGTTATATCTCGGGAATTCATAAAAGTCCGTTTCACGGATTTTCGGCTGAATTTGCTGAGCATAAGATTTACAATAATGGTGAAAGCACCAAGCATATAGACTGGAAGCTTTTTGCTAAAACCGATAAGCTTTATACAAAACGCTACGAAGAGGAAACTAATTTACGTTGCCATTTTATTTTGGATAATTCGGCTTCCATGCACTATCCCCAGGTGAATAAATTCTCTATAAATTCGCTTAATAAGATTGGGTTTTCTGTGCTATCTATTGCCAGTATTATGCAAATGCTAAAGCGCCAGCGAGACGCTATGGGCCTTAGTATTTATAGCGACGAATTTGAGTTCTATTCCCCTGAAAAAGGCAGTGACCGGCAACAATATAGGCTGCTAGATGCCTTAAACAAAAGCCTGGAGGTGAAAACCGGGCACAAAGAGACCAAAACTTATACGTTTCTTCACCAGATTGCTGAAAAATTAAAACGACGTTCCCTGGTTTTTTTATTTACCGATATGTTCCAGGCCGATACCGAAGAAGCGGCCCTTTTTGAAGCGTTAAGACACCTAAAGTATAATAGGCACGAAGTGGTGTTGTTTCATGTTATGGATAAAAAGCGTGAATTGGAATTTGATTTTGAAAATATACCGAAACGATTTACCGATGTGGAAACCGGAGCAGAAATAGATCTCTATTCGGATAATATTAAGAAAAGTTATCAAAAAGCGGTGAAAGAATATGTTGAAGACCTTAAATTGGAATGTGCCAAATATAAAATTACTTATGTAGAAGCCGACATCAATAAAAACTTCGATAAAATTTTGATGGCTTATTTTGTTGAAAGACAAAAGTTTGACTAATTCGCCGAAAAAAAACTTAAAAAAACTTTTAAAAAAGGTTTGTGTAATTATAAAACAGGTGTATATTTGCACTCGCAATAACGCAACGGTCTGGTAGTTCAGTTGGTTAGAATACCTGCCTGTCACGCAGGGGGTCGCGAGTTCGAGTCTCGTCCAGACCGCAAAATTGCAAAAGCCTCTCAGAAATGAGAGGCTTTTTTTATGGGGTAAATTGGGATCAATCAGGGATCAAGAACATTTTCTGGGTTTTTGATTTTTTAAGCAAATAATTTTTCGAGTCGAAATAAGAAGAACTCGGTATTTCTTACTCCTCTTAATTGTGCTCTAAAGGCTTTTATTTTTGCATTAAAAGATTCAGCTGAAGCATTGGTGCTTCGGTTTG
>NZ_JAEHNY010000013.1:0-141198 GCF_016236975.1 Salegentibacter maritimus | reverse complement strand
TTTTGGGAACTTGTTTCCGCTGTAAGCGGCTGCAAATATACAATGCTTTTTCTTTATCAACCAAATATTTTTTAGAAAAATTTTAAGTTTTTTTTTCGAAAGACCTACCCGATTAAAAGAACTTAAAAACAACAACAATTTTTACTAAAAACCTTCGCTGTTTTTGCGGCTGCAAATATACAACCTCTTTTGAATCTGACAAGCAAAAAATAAAGTTTTTTTACTTTTATTTTTTTGAGCTTTCTTAACCCTAAAAACATCGTAATCCCAGTATGTAATGAACTTCTTAACTTAGAACCCCAAACCTCTTGTGGCGCAAAGCGGGTGCAAATATACTGCTGTTTTTTACTCCCACAAGCTCAACTTCACATTTTTTTAAAGAAAACTTAAAACAAAATTATAACAGCCTCTAAAAAAGGAACTTGTAAGATAAAAAATTTTAAAGAAAATTTTAGAATTGAAAAAGTTAATATTTCAGAGATAATTATAAAGGCTTATTTTTATTTTTCAGCAATAATTATTCTCCTTTATATATATGTATATTGCGCAGGCAAAATCAACCTATTATCTTTGCGCTCATTAAAACTACATATACATGATTAAGGTAAGCTTGCCCGATGGCAGTATAAAAGAATTTGAGAAAGGATCTACTCCAATGGATGTTGCTAACAGCATAAGCGCTGGATTGGCACGAAACGTAATTTCAGCAAAATTCAATAATAAAACTGTAGAAGTTTCTACACCATTAACTACAGATGGCAGTTTAACCTTATTCACCTGGAAAGATGACGAAGGTAAAAAAGCATTTTGGCACTCTACTTCCCACGTAATGGCCCAGGCTATAGAGGAAATGTACCCCGGTTCTAAATTAACTATTGGACCGGCCATTGAAAATGGCTTTTATTATGATGTAGATTTTGGAGAACACAAAATTTCTGAAAATGATTTTAAGAAGATTGAAGATAGAATGCTTCAAATTGCTCGTGAAAAACATGACTTTAAACTTCGTGAAGTTTCTAAAGCTGACGCCCTCTCCTATTATAAAGAACAAAACAACCAGTTTAAAGTAGAGCTTATAGAAAACCTGGAAGACGGCGATATCACTTTCTGTGATCATGACAGCTTTACCGACCTTTGCCGTGGTGGCCACATTCCAAATACCGGTTTTATAAAAGCGGTAAAATTAATGAGTGTTGCCGGCGCCTACTGGCGAGGTAACGAAAACAATCCGCAGTTAACTCGTGTTTACGGAATTTCATTTCCGAAGCAAAAAGAATTAAAGGAATATCTAGAACTGCTTGAAGAAGCTAAGAAAAGAGATCACCGTAAGCTCGGGAAAGAATTGGAGCTATTCACCTTTTCCCAAAAAGTTGGACAGGGACTTCCATTATGGCTTCCTAAAGGTGCAGCTTTAAGGGAAAGACTGGAAAATTTCCTTAAAAATGCTCAAAAGAAAGCAGGTTATGAAATGGTGGTAAGTCCGCATATTGGTCAAAAAGAACTTTATGAAACTTCAGGACATTATGCAAAATATGGCGAAGACAGCTTCCAACCCATTCATACTCCAAATGAAGGGGAAGAGTTTTTATTAAAACCTATGAACTGCCCTCACCACTGCGAAATTTATAATTCACAATCATGGAGTTATCGCGATCTTCCAAAACGTTTTGCCGAATTTGGCACTGTTTATCGTTACGAGCAAAGCGGCGAATTACATGGCTTAACCAGGGTAAGAGGCTTCACTCAAGATGACGCCCACATTTTCTGTACTCCAGACCAATTGGACGAAGAATTTAAAAAAGTAATAGATCTTACCTTATATGTATTTGATTCTTTAGGTTTTGAAAACTTTACTGCTCAGGTTTCTTTAAGAGACCCGGAAAATAAAGAAAAATATATAGGCTCTGACGATGTTTGGGAGAAAGCCGAATCTGCGATAATTAATGCCGCAAAGGAAAAAGGTCTTAATTATGTTGTTGAAACCGGTGAAGCTGCGTTTTATGGACCTAAGTTAGACTTTATGGTAAAAGATGCGCTTGGCAGAAGCTGGCAGCTTGGCACCATTCAGGTAGATTACAACCTGCCAGAAAGATTTGAACTTTCTTATAAAGGAAGTGACAATGAGACACATCGTCCGGTAATGATTCATCGTGCCCCCTTTGGCAGTATGGAACGTTTTATTGCTATTTTACTGGAGCATACCGGAGGAAATTTCCCTTTATGGTTAATGCCAGAACAAGCTATGGTGCTCTCAATCAGTGAGAAATATGAAAAATACGCTCAAAAAGTTTTAACTTTGCTGGAAAATAACGAAATTCGCGCCCTAGCAGATAATCGAAACGAGACTATAGGAAAGAAAATTAGGGAAGCCGAAATGAATAAATTCCCATATATGTTAATTATAGGGGAACAGGAAGCAGAGGATGGTACGGTTTCTGTACGAAAAAGAGGGGAAGGCGATATTGGCACAATGTCAGTAGAAGACTTTGCCGAAATAATAAATAAAGAAATTAAAGAAACGTTAAAGACGTTTAAAGTTTAACCAAAAATAGATCAGCCATAGCAATACGTAGAAAAAAATCGAAAAGACCGCTTAGAGCAGTCAAAGAAGATCAACACAGGATTAACCAAAAAATCAGGGCAGAAGAAGTTCGTCTTGTTGGTGATAATGTAGAAATGGGTGTTTATCCCACAAGAAAGGCATTATCTATAGCAGAAGAATTAGGCCTGGATTTGGTAGAAATATCTCCAGATGCTAAACCCCCGGTGGTGAAAGCAATGGACTATAAGAAGTTTCTTTACGAACAAAAGAAGCGTGAAAAAGCTATGAAAGCTAAAGCGAGTAAAGTTGTTGTAAAAGAAATACGTTTTGGTCCGAATACCGATGATCACGATTACGAATTCAAAAAGCGTAACGCAGAGAAATTTTTAAAAGACGGAGCCAAATTAAAAGCTTTTGTATTTTTTAAAGGCCGCTCTATCGTTTTTAAGGATAAAGGAGAAATACTACTACTTAGGTTAGCTCAGGATCTTGAAGAGCTTGGAAAAGTAGAGCAGATGCCAAAACTGGAGGGAAAACGTATGACCATGTTTTTATCTCCCAGGAAAGCAAAATAAAATAATAAGAGAGTTATATATAAAAAGAGGATAACATGCCTAAGATGAAAACCAAATCTAGTGCTAAAAAGCGTTTTAAGCTTACAGGTACTGGGAAAATAAAAAGAAAGCACGCGTTTAAAAGTCATATCTTAACAAAGAAGTCTAAAAAACGTAAGCTTGCCCTTACTCATAGTACATTAGTACACGATGCAGATAAGGACAATGTTAAACTTCAACTTCGTTTAAAATAGGTTGAAGCTCTTAACGGTTTAATTAATTTAAAAACCCTGGAGTTGGGCAACACTTCGACTTCGCTCAGTGTGATGTTTGAAGTTAAGTTAAAAGTGTCTATTATGGGCCGCCTGCTACAAAACACATAAAAATATGCCAAGATCAGTAAATTCAGTTGCAAAAAGAGCCAGAAGAAAAAAGGTTCTTAAGCAAGCAAAAGGTTACTTCGGACGTCGTAAAAACGTTTGGACAGTAGCAAAAAATGCGGTTGAGAAAGCAATGCTTTACTCTTATAGAGACCGCAAAGCCAAAAAACGTAATTTCCGTTCGCTGTGGATAATGCGTATTAACGCTGCAGCCCGTGAACACGGTATGTCTTATTCTCAATTTATGGGAGCTGCCAAAGCCGGTGGAATAGGTTTAAACCGTAAGGTCCTTGCCGATTTGGCAATGAACCATCCAGAAGCTTTTAAAGCAATTGTAGATAAAGTAAAAAAGTAATTACAAATTAATTATACTCTCTTATTTAAAAATCCGGTTCTTTTGAGCCGGATTTTTTTGTTCTCATTTTTCGATAACGAATGAGTTGACTAAGAGTTGATTTAATTTCTGCTCTAAACGAATGACAGTTCATCTTGCCAGCAATACACGATTTTTTTAAGATTTATTGATGAATTCGTGGCTCCTTAAGTTTTTTCACGATTCCCTACTACCACCCATACCGCAAATAAATTAAACTCCATATAGGCTTAGAACCAATTTTCTGGCACCTCCAAAATCTCTATGTTCTCCTAAATAAATTCCCTGCCAGGTTCCCAGGTTAAGTCTTCCATTGGTCACTGGAATTTGAAGCGAACTCCCCAACAAAGATGCTTTAATGTGCGCCGGCATATCGTCTGACCCCTCTACTGTATGTTTATAATACGGCATATTTTCCGGAACCATCTTATTAAAATGACTTTCAAAGTCCTGTAGCACCGTAGGATCGGCATTTTCATTAATTGTTATTCCCGCTGAAGTATGTTTTATAAACACATGTAATATACCCGATTTTATTTCTTTTAATTCCAGTAATTGGCTTTCTATCTCGTTTGTTACCAAATGAAAGCCTCTAGACCTGGCCTTTAATTTTATTTCCTTCTGAAAATATTTCATAGTTACTGCATATTATTTTCTTTAGATGAATTTTAATAAAAGCCAATATTCCAGCCGAAATAAATAAGACTGAAGATATTGAATTTGATTAAGAATGTATTTCATTTAAACCTAAGGCAAGAAAAATAACCATTAACAAATTAAATATACTTACAAATTAACCAGGTTATTTCTGTTCATCTTAAGTTTTTTGAGGCTTTTTCTTCGCCGCCGGAAAAAGTACATTATTTAAAATTAAGCGATAACCCGGTGAAGTGGGGTGCAAATCAAGTTCGGTTTTTGGATCCCCTACCCTATGCTGATAATCTTCAGGATCGTGGCCTCCGTAAAAAGTAAAAAATCCTTTCCCTTTTATTCCATGAATATATCGAGCTTCACCATTTAATTTACTCTCTCCCATCACCAAAACATTTGGTTTAATATTTTTAGGATTATAAGCGGTTGTTTGCCCCATAAATCCTTTAACCAATCGCGTATGATTTTGAGTTAGCATAGTTGGTACCACATCCCATTTAGCGGAGAAATCCATCAATGTAAAATAATCAGATTCCTTCGGAATATTCCTTTTAGCCGTCATATCTATAGAAGAAAACTCGTAAACCATAGGGCTTCGTTCTAAAGTAAAATCTGTAAAAGCAAAGGTATTGCTAAAGTCTATTTTAGATTGGTAACCCGGTTCACTGGGATCGCCGTCAAACATAGTTTCAGCAATATCTACTCCCTCTGCCGCCAGTGCGATATCAAAACTATCGGTAGCACTACACATGGCAAACATAAACCCACCACCAACTACATAATTCCTAATTTTTAGAGCTACATCCAGTTTCTCCTCTGAAACTTTATTATAGCCCAACTTTTTAGCCAGAGCCTCTGCTTCTTCTTTTTCCTGAATATACCAGGGAGTGGTTCTAAAAGTCCTATAAAACTTTCCGTATTGTCCGGTAAAATCTTCGTGATGTAAATGCAGCCAATCAAATAAAACCAGTGCATCATTAAGAACAGCTTCATCATAAATGGTTTCATAGGGAATTTCAGCATAGGTAAGCGCCATGGTTACCGCATCATCCCAGGGCTTGTTTCCCTGTGGTGAATACACTGCAATTTTTGGAGCTTTTTCCAATAATACGACTTCCTGGTTTTGCGACGGACTACTAATATCTTCGAGGATAGACTGGGTTTTAGCATCACTAATTACCTCAAAAGAAACCCCTCTAATTTTACATTCTTTACGCAATAAATCTGTGTCTGAAATTAAAAAAGATCCACCTCTATAATTCAATAACCATCTAACTTCTAATTTTTCTTCCAGGGCAAAGTAAGTTACCCCGTAAGCTTTTAAATGATTCTTCTGGGAATCTTCATCCATGGGAATTAACAGTTGTGATGCTGTCGCAGAAAAAGAGTTTAAAACCAGGAAAATAAAAAAGACCAGAAAAGGGTTTGTTTTTCCCCTTTTCCGGTCTTTAAGACTTAATATTTGAATTTTATTTTTTTTAAAACGGCACTTCGTCATCATCTTCATTATTTAACCCACTATTCATAGAACTGCCAAAGGCTTCATTCGCACTCGGGTTAGGCAGGTTTGGAGAACCAAACTCATTCTCTTCATTCTCCCCGGTATTCATTTTAGAATGATACTCGAAAGGTGAATCAAACTCTTCTAAGTTATCAAATTTACCAAGATGACCAATAAATTTAAGACGTATATTTTCCAGGCCACCGTTTCTGTGCTTGGCAACAATAAATTCTCCCTGCCCATCTGTAGGTGTGCGTTCTTCGTCATCCCATTCTTCAATTTTATAATACTCTGGACGGTAAATAAAGGAAACAATATCGGCATCCTGCTCAATAGCTCCAGATTCCCTAAGGTCAGACAGTAAGGGTCTTTTACTACCTCCCCTGGTTTCAACCGCACGAGATAACTGAGAAAGCGCAATTACCGGTATATTCAATTCTTTGGCCAGGGCTTTAAGGTTACGGGATATTGTAGAAATTTCCTGCTCCCTGTTACCTCCTCCTTTTTGGCTTCCGCCCGCGGTCATTAACTGTAAATAATCAATTACAATAAGTTTAATACCGTGTTGCGAGGCCAGTCTTCTCGCTTTTGCCCTAAGGTCGAAAATTGAAAGTGAAGGTGTGTCATCTATAAATAAGGGGGCATTTTCAAGATCTCTAACCTTTACATTTAGTTGCTCCCACTCATGTTTTTCTAGATTTCCGGTTCTAAGTTTCTCGGAAGAAAGACCGGTTTCTGAAGAAATTAATCGCGTAATTAACTGCACTGCCGACATCTCCAGAGAGAAAAATGCCACGGCCATATTTTGCCCAACCGCAATATTTCTTGCCATCGATAAGGTTAAAGCGGTTTTCCCCATACCGGGACGTGCTGCCACAATAATAAGGTCACTGGGCTGCCAGCCGGAAGTTAGCTCATCTAATTTATCAAAGCCGGAAGGTACACCACTTAAACCTTCTTTATTAGAAATCTCTTCAATTCTATTTTTTGCCTGAATCACGAGGCTTTGTGCTGTCTCTGTAGATTTTTGAATATTCCCCTGGGTTACCTCATATAATTTAGCCTCAGCACTATCCAAAAGATCAAAAACATCGGTAGATTCGTCGTATGCTTCTTCAATAATCTCATTTGAAATTTTAATAAGGCTTCGCTGAATATACTTTTGAAGAATAATACGCGCATGAAATTCAATATGCGCAGATGAAGATACTTTTTGAGTTAGTTGAATAAGGTAATAATCTCCTCCTGTCTTTTCAAAATTACCATCTTTCTTTAACTGGTTAGAAACGGTTAATAAGTCAATCGCTTCAGTATTTTCAAAGAGCTTATGTATGGCTTCGAAAATTAATTTATGGGAATTTTTATAAAAAGCATCGGGGCTAAGAATATCAATTATCTCATCCACTCCCTTTTTATCTATCATCATTGCACCCAACACAACCTCTTCTAAATCAACAGCTTGAGGCGGAAGCTTACCTTTCTCAAGACTAATAACATTACTTTTTTTAGCTGAAAATTGCTGCGGGGCGATCATTTTATCCATATTACGAAAATATAAAATTTGTTAAGAGCATCTTAATTTTACGACAACTAGTTAATCAACAGATAGTCAACATTTAACCTGTTGAAAACTATATATTAGTGTTGATAAGTGCAAAAAAAACCGAAACCAGGGTTTCGGAAATTAAATGGGTTATGATATGTGGGGGTATTAGCCTTTAAAAACCCCCATATTCAAATACTTATCCATTCTTTGATTAACCAAATCTGTTGGTGATAAGTTTTTAAATTCCTCATAAGCCTCAAGAATTGCATCTTTAACGGTAGCAAAAGTCTCTTCTCTATTGCTATGCGCGCCTCCAATTGGCTCTTTTACAATTTCATCTATTAGCTTCTGTTTTTTCATATCCTTTGCAGTAAGCTTTAAAGCATCTGCTGCCTGCTCTTTATACTCCCAGCTTCGCCATAATATCGAAGAACAAGATTCTGGAGAAATCACCGAATACCATGTATTTTCAAGCATCATCACTTTATCTCCAACCCCAATACCTAAAGCACCTCCACTAGCACCTTCTCCAATAATAACAACAATTACCGGAACCTTCAGCCTTGTCATTTCCAGAATATTTCTAGCAATGGCTTCTCCCTGGCCACGTTCTTCGGCTTCAAGACCTGGATAAGCTCCCGGAGTATCCACAAACGTCACTACAGGAAGTCCAAATTTTTCGGCAGACTTCATTAAGCGCAAAGCTTTACGATAACCTTCGGGGTTTGCCATTCCAAAATTTCTATACTGCCTTGTTTTAGTATTATAGCCTTTTTGCTGGCCTATAAACATAAAACTCTGATCCTCTATTTTACCAAGACCACCAATCATCGCCTTATCGTCCTTTACATTTCTGTCTCCGTGAAGTTCCAAAAACGTATCACCACAAATAGCATTAATGTAGTCTAAAGTATAAGGCCTATTGGGATGTCTTGAAAGTTGAACCCGCTGCCAGGCCGTTAAATTCTTATATATCTCCTTTCGGGTATCCCTTAATTTCTTTTCAATTTGCCTACAAGTAGCCGTAACATCCACATCGCTCTCTTGCCCTATATTACAAGCTTTATTGTATTGCTCTTCCAACTCTTTAATGGGTAATTCAAATTCTAAATATTCCATAAGTTGTTATGGTTTGTTTTTATTAGCTTACAAATATAACAAACTTTAAAAGGAAGAATTATGAAGAAAGAGCATTAATTTTCGACAAATTTTTGACGCTATCTTTTAGCCCTATATAGTAGAAAAATAGCCAAAAGGCCAAAACTAATATTTGGGAACCATACAGCAATTAAAGGAGAGAAGGTTGATTGTTCGGCCATAGTCCCAAAAACTTTGTCGAAGAAAATAAATATAAATGCCAAGGTAATGCCTACAGCCAGGTTAACCCCCATACCTCCACGACGCTTCATAGAAGATACGGCCACTGCAATAATGGTTAAAATAAAGGCTGAAACCGGAATACTCCATCTTTTATAAGCCACCACCAGATATCTATTAATATTTCCTGAGCCTCTACGCCGCTCTTGTTCTATAAATTTATTAAGCTCGGTATAATTCAAGGTCTCGGCGATATAGGTTTCAGGGGTTAACTCATCAAACTCGAAAGGGAGAATGGTATCTAACTTGTTTTGGTGAAAAATTGAATCGCCATCCACACCAATAATACGTTTATTTACGTTAGTTAACGAGTAGGTTGTATCTTCCTCATTAAACCTTAAGCTTGAAGCGCTAATTTTAAACTTTAACCTATTTCCTTCAAAATGCTCTAAAGTAAAATTACGGGCAGATTTTCCCAGGGGTTGAAAATGACTCGCATAAATAAACTCATTATCATTTATTTGCCGGTAAACGTCCCTGGTTTCCTGTGTTTCTACGTTCTTTTTTAAGTACTCATACTTAAACTCATTGAAGCCCTTACTGGCCTTTGGAGCCAGAAACATACCAAGAATTAAGGCTAAAATACAAACAATACTCGCACCGATTAAATAAGGCCGTAAAAACCGCCAAAATGAAACACCACTACTTAAAAAAGCAATAATCTCGGTATTATTAGCAAGCTTAGAAGTAAACCAGATAACCGATAAAAATAGAAACAGCGGGAATAATAAATTAGCAAAATAGATGGTAAAATCTACGTAATAAAGCGCCACTTCTATAAAAGGCACTTCGTTATCCAGTATTTTACCAATTTTTTCAGCAAGGTTTACCGTAATACCAATTGGTATAAATAGTAAAAGCATCAGGAAAAAAGTTCCTAAATAGCGCTTTAAAATGTACCAATCTAATATTTTCAAAGTTTACAGTCTTTTATCCATTTGTTTCACCATCATGTTTTTCCAGGTGGTAAAATCTCCTGCTAAGATATGTTTTCTGGCTTCACGTACCAACCACAAATAAAATCCAAGATTGTGAATAGTAGCAATTTGCTTACCAAGAAGCTCGTTCACACTAAATAAATGTCTTACATAAGCTTTGCTATATTCTCTATCAACAAAAGTGATTCCCATTTCATCTATTGGAGAGAAATCATCTTCCCATTTTTTATTCTTAATATTAATCGTTCCATGGGCCGTAAAAAGCATTCCATTACGTGCATTTCGGGTTGGCATCACACAATCAAACATGTCTACTCCCAAAGCTATATTTTCCAGAATGTTTATAGGAGTTCCCACGCCCATTAAATATCTTGGTTTGTCCTCCGGAAGAATTTCGGTAACCACTTCGGTCATGGCATACATTTCTTCAGCTGGTTCCCCAACCGAAAGCCCACCAATAGCATTCCCTTCTGCTCCAACTGAAGCGATATATTCTGCAGATTGTTTTCTTAAATCTTTATAAGTACTTCCCTGTACTATTGGAAACAAAGTTTGGTTAAACCCATACAAAGGATCTACCTTCTCTAAATGATTTACACACCTATCCAACCATCTATGAGTCATATGCATAGAGCGTTTTGCATATTTATAATCACACGGGTACGGTGTACATTCGTCAAAAGCCATAATGATGTCTGCTCCAATAGCACGTTGAATCTCCATAACATTTTCTGGTGTAAATGTATGATAAGAACCATCTATATGCGACTTAAATTTAACACCTTCCTCCTTAATTTTTCTTCGGGCAGAAAGTGAATAAACCTGGTACCCACCACTGTCGGTTAGGATATTACGATCCCAATTCATAAACTTATGTAAGCCACCGGCTTTTTTAAGAATTTCTGTTTGAGGCCGTAAATAAAGATGATAGGTATTTCCTAAAATAATATCGGGATTAATCTCTTCTTTTAATTCCCGTTGATGAACTCCTTTTACCGAAGCAACGGTACCAACAGGCATAAAAATAGGGGTTTCAATTTTACCGTGATCGGTTGTTATAGTCCCGGCGCGGGCTTTACTACCGGCGTCGGTACTCAGCAAATCAAATTTCATAGTGCTTATTAAGTGAGCGCAAAGATACTCAAGTAAACTACCTTTAGGCAAACCCGCGAGGTATTTTTTTGTTTTCAAGGTACCTCTATTTCCCTGAACAAAACATATAATTCTAGATTATAGAGTAAATAACAAGTAAACTACCGAGGGGCAAGCCCACGAGTCATTCGTTGGAAACAAATTTTTAATTTCGAGGCAAGCCTCGGAGTATTAAACCCTTTGGCGCTGCCAATAAAAAAGTTTAAAACAGGAAAATGTTAGTTACTTCATAAGTTTTCTTGATAACTGCCTGGCAAGCACTTTGACAAAGCCTTATAAAAACCTATTTTTGTGGCTATTATTTTAACAACACAATTTTACTTTAATGTCAAAAATCAAAGAATTAGAAGATTTTGCCACCCAGGTTCGCCGGGATATCTTAAGGCAGGTTCACAAGGTGAACTCGGGGCACCCCGGAGGTTCGCTTGGTTGTACAGAATTTTTCACCGCTTTGTACCAGGGCGGAGTTATGGAACACAATCCCGAATTTAATATGGATGGAAAAGACGAAGATATTTTCTTCCTGTCTAATGGCCATATTTCACCGGTATTCTATAGCGTTTTAGCCCGCAGTGGTTACTTCCCTGTAGACGAACTTAATACTTTTCGTCTAATAGATTCAAGGTTGCAGGGTCACCCTACCACACACGAAGGTTTACCGGGAATTCGCATGGCTTCGGGCTCACTGGGCCAGGGACTATCTGTAGCTCTTGGGGCAGCTCAAGCTAAAAAGCTTAATAAAGATAATCATTTAGTGTTTGCCCTTCTAGGTGATGGTGAATTGCAGGAAGGACAGAATTGGGAAGCTATAATGTATGCCGCCGGAAATAATGTAGACAACCTCATCGCTACCGTAGACCTTAACGGGCAGCAAATTGACGGAAGTACAGAAACCGTTTTACCAATGGGCAACATGAAAGCTAAATTTGAAGCTTTTGGCTGGGATGTTATGGAGATTGAAGATGGTAACAACATGGAACAGGTAATTGATGGCTTAAATGAAGCCAAGTCCCGCACCGGAAAAGGAAAACCTGTTTGTGTTCTTATGACAACCGTAATGGGTAACGGCGTAGATTTTATGATGCATACACACGCATGGCACGGAAAAGCTCCCAACGACGAGCAATTAGAAACAGGTCTTGCCCAAAACCCTGAAACTTTAGGAGACTATTAAAGCCCCATTTAGCTTCCCTCAAAAAGGGAGGCATATAAAAATTAGGGGAATTGACATACAATAATATAGATTTCCACCTATACTGAAATGAATTCAGCACAGGCTACGGAAACGACAAAGAATAAAAGAATGAAAACATATATAGATACAGGAAAGAAAGATACCCGTTCTGGTTTTGGGGAAGGCCTTACCGAACTTGGTAGAACCAATCCAAACGTAGTGGCACTTTGTGCCGATCTTATAGGATCGCTTAAAATGCAGGATTTTATTGACGAAAATCCAGATCGTTTTTTCCAGACAGGAATCGCTGAAGCCAATATGATGGGAATGGCTGCCGGGTTAACCGTAGGTGGTAAAATTCCTTTTGCCGGAACATTTGCCAATTTTGCTACCGGTAGAGTTTACGATCAAATTCGTCAATCTATTGCATATTCAGGGAAAAATGTAAAGATTTGTGCTTCTCACTCTGGAGTTACTTTAGGAGAAGATGGTGCTACCCACCAAATCCTGGAAGACATAGGACTTATGAAAATGTTACCGGGAATGACGGTAATAAATACCTGCGATTTTAATCAAACCAAAGCAGCTACCATTGCCATAGCAGAACATGATGGACCGGTTTATCTTCGTTTTGGAAGACCTAAAGTAGCTAATTTCACTGCGGAAGACCAAAAGTTTGAAATTGGAAAAGCAGTTCAATTATACGAAGGAACAGACGTAACTATTATTGCTACCGGCCATTTAGTTTGGGAAGCAATACAAGCTGCACAACAACTTTCAGAAAAAGGTATTAGTGCTGAAGTTATCAACATTCACACCATTAAACCTTTAGATGAAAAAGCTATAATCGATTCGGTTAAAAAAACCGGATGTGTGGTTACTGCTGAAGAACACAACTTCCTTGGCGGTCTTGGGGAAAGTGTTGCACGTACATTAGCTGAAAATAATCCAGCACCACAAGAGTTTGTGGCAACACAAGATACTTTTGGAGAAAGCGGCACACCAGATCAATTAATGGCTAAATACGGTCTTAATGCAGAGGCTATTATCAAGGCTACCGAAAAAGTATTAAAGAGAAAGTAAATAAATTATTGGCAAGCCATAGATTATTAAATCTCGATTATCGAGTAAAAATTCTTTTTAAGTATTTTAAGAGGCTATTTTTGAGGTTATTAAAATCGTCATCCTGAAGTAATTTCAGGATATAATATGTTTATTTTTAAAACATGTTAGAAGCTGAAACAAGTTCAGCTTGACGATACAGGACTTTTCAAATAGCCTCTTTTTTATTTTATATAGAATAATAGGCATTATTAATGCGTTATCTACATCTAATAATAAAACAATCTACTATGAAGAAATTAATGTTTATCGCTGTTTTTTTGTACTCCTCTGCAGGGCTTATGGCACAGGAAGCAGATTTTGGAATTAAAGGTGGTTTCAATTATGGAGCTACAGGAGATTATGAGAGTATCGGTGAAGGTGCCGATGATTTTAATCAAATAATAAAAGGAAAAGAAAAATCAGGCTACCATATTGGACTTTTTAGCCGCTTTGAAATTGTGGGTATCTTTCTGCAACCCGAATTAATGTATACCCGATTAAATACCGAATACGAAACTTTTAATTATAAAATAGATAAAATAGATGCTCCTATTTTGCTGGGTGTAAATGTTTTTGGGCCTCTTAATGTTAAAGCCGGACCTTCTTTTCAATATATTATAGACAATGAATTGGAAGACACTACGCTTAAAATTGGCGATGTTGAAAAAGACATTACCGTAGGCTACCAGTTGGGTGCGGGCATCAATCTTGGACGTCTTGGGTTTGATGTAAGGTATGAAGGTGCATTTACCGAAAACACAGCTTTTAGCGAAGAAGCTTCTGAAAGCTTCCGAATTGATTCAAGGCCTTCTCAATGGATTTTGAGTTTATCTTATGCCTTTTAAACCGGCTTAGCCAGAACTGCAGAAAGTAAACCACCTTGTAGGTGTTATGATCTTTGGCGGTACAAAAAAAGGCTGTTCGAAAAGTTTTTTGAATCGTCATCCTGAATTTACTTCAAAATCTAAAATGTTAATAAAGCAAACAATTTAGAAGCTGAAACAAGTTCAGCTTGACGAGCTTAGACTTTTCGCACAGCCTTTTCCCTTTTAATAATTGACCTGACCTATTGAAAGGTATCAGGATCTAAATAATCTGGAGTTCCATTTCCATTAGTATCTGGAAACTCTATACTCCCATCTTCATTAATAATTATCTCATCTTTGGTTGGTGTTCCGTCACCATCATCATCAGGGTCGGCAAAATTTGGAGTTTTATCCCCATCACTATCATCGTCTAAAACATTATTATTCTCATTAAGATCTTCCATCCAGCTTGGTATACCATCCTTATCATGATCGGCCTCGTTTACACCTAATAATTGCACATTAAAAATTAAAGGGCTATAAGGCGGTATACTGGCTTGTGAACTTGAAAAATACCCTAATCCTGAAGGAAAAATAAGCGCTCCTATACCATAATCATCATTAAACTCTACGGTATTATCAGAATTTGTGGTATATCCTGTTGCACCTTTAAATTCAACAATTCCTTGAGAGAAACCTTTTATGAGCGAAGGCAGATCAAACCATACCGGAGTACTGGCATTATCAAACGAATTAAGGTTTAATAATTCCCCACGATAAGTAACCAATGTGGAATCGGTAAACCTTGCCTGCTGTCCTTCCCCTTCTCTTACTTTAAGCACGTACATGGTATATTCTACATCATTGCTTACCACTGTTTTTGTGATTAAATTTTCTTCTTCAGAAAGTGGCGTTTTATTGGCATTATCACCTGCTATAGTATCAAAACGAACCATATAATCAAAATCATCTGAAGGATTTTCAAACTCTTCGTAGTTGTAAAAATGCGTTTCCAGGAA
Source organism: Salegentibacter maritimus (assembly GCF_016236975.1). Lineage (NCBI taxonomy): Bacteria > Pseudomonadati > Bacteroidota > Flavobacteriia > Flavobacteriales > Flavobacteriaceae > Salegentibacter > Salegentibacter maritimus. The sequence goes on along the minus strand of NZ_JAEHNY010000013.1, from coordinate 126,081 downwards.
GTTATGAATAGAATCTTCATCAGCTATGGCCTGCTCTTCAGGGTCTCTTTCTTCAAATTCAGAAGAATTTCCGTTATCATCGTCCTTACATGAAATCAATGTTAAAGCGGAAATAAAGCTTAGAATAAAAAATTTGTTTAATTGCATTGTCTATATTTTTGGCGCGCAAGATACAATATTCTTGTATTTTTGTTTACAGATTAACGCAGTTTTAAAGTAGAGATTTTATGAGAGTTGACAAGTTTTTATGGTGCGTAAGATATTTTAAAACCCGAAGCATTGCTACCAATGCATGTAAGCAGGGAAAAGTGAAAATGGATGGTACCAGTGTAAAGCCTTCTAAAGAAGTGTTTCCTAACGATAAACTTAGCGTACGAAAGAACCAAATAGATTATCAAATTGAAGTATTAGACCTCCCTCCTAGCAGGGTTGGAGCCAAATTGGTAAATCTTTACCTTATTGATGTTACACCAAAAGAAGCTTTTGAAAAGCTGGAACTTTTAAAGTATTCTAAAGATTATTACCGTAAAAAAGGTACAGGTAGGCCCACTAAAAAAGATCGGCGCGATATAGACGATTGGTTTGAAAACACAGATCCCAATCCAGATGATGTCAAATAGTAGTTTTTCCAGTGAATTCTGGTCTCAGCGTTATAAGCAGCATAAAACGGGCTGGGATCTTGGTGAGATCTCCAGGCCTCTTAAAACCTATATAGACCAGTTTACAAACAGGGAATTAAAAATTTTAATCCCAGGTGCAGGTAACGCCTATGAGGCCGAATATTTATTCAGGAAGGGTTTTAGCAATGTTTTCGTTGCCGACATTAGCGAAAAGCCACTTCAAAATTTTAAATCACGGGTTCACGGCTTTCCTGAAGATCAATTACTGCACACTAATTTTTTTGATATAAAAGGGCAATTCGATCTTATTCTGGAACAAACCTTTTTTTGTGCGCTTCCTGTAGAAGCAAGACCGGAGTACGCAAAAAAAATGTCAGTACTTTTAAAAGACCAGGGGCTACTAGTAGGCTTACTTTTTAGTTTTCCGCTTACAGAAAATGGTCCACCTTTTGGCGGAAATAAAGAAGAATATTTAACGTATTTTAGTCAGTATTTTAAAATTGAAGTTCTGGAAGACTGCTATAATTCTATTACGCCAAGACAGGGAAACGAATTATTCTTCAAATTCAGAAAAAAGCTATAATAAAATCCAGACCGGATTAAGTCTGACAATATTTTAAAAACTCTAACGAATTCCCTAAAAGGGATAAAATTGTACCAAATGAAAGAAAGTGTACTTATATTAAATCACGACCAAATTCAGCATAAAATAAAAAGAATAGCTTACCAGATTTATGAAAGTAATATTAATGAACAGGAAATAATCCTGGCAGGCATCGCCAAAAAAGGCTATCAATTGGCTACACTATTAAAAGAAGCCCTGGAAGCTATTTCCCCACTTGAGATAAAACTTTGTAAAGTACAAATAGACAAAAAAAATCCGCTAGAAAAAATCGATACATCGCTTTCACCTAAGACATACCAGGACAAATCGGTTATCCTGGTAGACGATGTTTTAAATTCTGGAACCACCTTAATTTACGGGGTAAGACACTTTTTAGATGTTCCACTCAAGCAATTTAAAACTGCTGTTTTGGTTGATAGGAATCATAAAAAATATCCCGTAAAAGCCGATTTTAAAGGAATTTCCCTTTCCACTTCTTTAAACGAAATGGTAGAAGTTTCATTTGAACCCAATACCTATAAAGCTGAACTTTTATAGTTTCTCTATAATTTGAGCTACAATCGTTTCAGGTTTTTTGTCATCTACCGTAACATTCAAATCTGATTGATTGTAGTAGTAGGCACGCTCAAAAAGATGTTTTCTTATAAATTCTTCCAAAGCTTCCCGGGTTTCGAGGTGGCTAATAACCGGGCGATGAATTTTTTCAGGAAAAAGTCGGTTTAATAAAGTTTCAACAGAAGCTTTTAAATAAATACTTAAGCTATCTTTTTGAGCAGAAATTCTTTCAAGATTATTTCCATAACAAGGCGTTCCACCCCCCAATGAAATGATCATATTCGAATTATTTTCTAAAATATCATCTAATGCCTGTGATTCTAGCTTTCTAAAATACAACTCGCCTTTTTCTTCAAAAATAGCGTTGATGCTCTTCCCTTGCATCACTTCAATTTGATCATCAAGATCTACATATTTGTAATTCAGCTTTTTAGCAAGCATTTTACCTACAACCGATTTACCGGAGCCCATATAGCCCGTTAAAAAAATTTTCATCGTTAAAGTACTTATTATTAGGAGAATCCAAAACTAATATAAATTTATCTCAATTTAGGCTTGAAAAATAAATTAATGCGTGTATATTTGCACCCGCAATCGCAAAAAGATGATTGCCTTTTATTGATCTGGTAGCTCAGTTGGTAGAGCATCTCCCTTTTAAGGAGAGGGTCCTGGGTTCGAGCCCCAGCCAGATCACTTTTTAAGTTCTGATTAAAATATAACAAACCAGATCTGGTAGCTCAGTTGGTAGAGCATCTCCCTTTTAAGGAGAGGGTCCTGGGTTCGAGCCCCAGCCAGATCACTTTTTTAAGTTCTGAATTCTTAACTCGTAGAATTCAATTTTACTACAGCCCTTGGAAACTTCATTATTTCCAGACTTGTTTTAAGCCCGGGTGCTGGAACTGGTAGACAGGCATGGTTGAGGGCCATGTGTCCATTAGGGCGTGCGGGTTCGACTCCCGCTCCGGGCACTTACAAATCTTTTATCCTATTATTTTCTTAATTAGACCAAAAAACTTATAAGGTGGATATTTTAAAGGTATATCTACTTTTGTTGTAGAATTTACCACCCCTCTTTCGTGCGTAAATGCAAGAAAGCTTTCTTTACCATGATATTTACCCATACCACTATGCCCTACCCCGCCAAACGGTAATTTATGGTTCGCCACGTGTATAAGCGTATCATTAACACAGGCACCACCAGAGCTGGTTTCCTGCAAAACTGTTTTTGCAGTTTTTTTATTTCCAAAATAATAAAGTGCTAGCGGCTTTTCATTACTATTAATATAGGACAAAGCTTCCGCTAATTGTTTAAACTCCATTACCGGTAATATAGGCCCAAAAATCTCTTCTTGCATAATTTCATCTTCAGGCGTTACATTATCTAAAATTGTAGGCGAGATGTACTTTTCTGCTGCATCCATACTCCCTCCTGAATAAACATCCCCATTTAAATACTTCTTCAACCTGTTTAGAGCCGTAGTATTTACAATTCGACCGTAGTAATCGCTTTTCTGAGAATCCTCTCCCAACATATCCTTAAAGGCTGCAGAGATTTCGGCTAGAAGCTGTTTTTTCACCTCTTTATGAACCAATAAATAATCTGGCGCAATACAGGTTTGTCCGGCATTCATTATTTTACCCCAGGCAATGCGTTTTCCTGCAGCCTTTATATTTGCATCCTTATCTACCACACAGGGACTTTTCCCTCCTAATTCCAATACCACTCTACTTAAATGTTCAGCTGCGGCTTTCATCACTATTTTACCAACGCCTGGGCTCCCGGTAAAAAACATTATATCAAAAGGAAATTTAAATAACTCCTGGTTTGCCTCCTTTCCACCCTGAACTACCGTAATATATGCTGGCGAAAAATGCTCTGCTATCAATTCTTCAATTACCAGCGCAACATTTGGTGTATCTGGCGAAGGTTTTAAAACCGCACAACAACCGGCAGAAATTGCACCAATTAAAGGATTAAGGCTTAATTGAAATGGATAGTTCCAGGGCGCTATTATTAAAGCAACCCCTAAAGGTTCATAGAGAATTCTTGAACTTGAAGGTTTTATTTGCAAGGGAGTACTAACCTTTTTTGGTTTCGCCCATTTCTTTAAATTTTTAATATGATAATTAAGCTCTTCTATTAGAAGGCTTACCTCTGTTAGGAAAGCTTCTTCTTTAGATTTATGCAAATCCTTCCATAATGCCTCATTTACTTTATCTTCATATTGTAGAATAGCTTTTTTAAGTTTCTTTAATTGTTCAAGTCTAAAATTTATACTTTTTGTTTCCTGAGAACCGAAAAAAGCTCTTTGGACCTTAAAAATTTTAGAGATATCTTTTACTGAAGTTTCTTTCATATTCTTATTTTTAACGAGCTTTGAATTCATCCATAGTTTTATATACGCCAATCACTTTTCCCACAAACCAATCATAAAACCAAATTGGAAAAAGCCCCTGAAAAAACCTTACAAAACGTATACTCCAGGGCATGCTTAAATAAATTCTATTACGTTCAATAGCTTTAATCACCTTCTTTGCCACTTTATCCTGATCCAGGATAGGAATAGTAGATTTTACCCCATCAAACATTCCTGTATTTATATAATAAGGAGTAACCGTGGTAATTCCTACTCCTGTTTTTAGCTGCTTCATCTCCAGACGCAAACTATCAGACCAACCCGTGGCAGCCCATTTACTAGCCGCATAGACAGCAAGTTTAGGATTTGAAACCAGGCCTGCAGACGAAGTAATATTACAAATATGACCTTGCTTTCTTTTAATCATACCCGGTAAAAAAATAAGCGCAAGCTGCATGGGAGCAATAGCATTTACTTTCATAACTTTTTCAATACTTTCGGAAGAATTCTCATGAAAATAATCCCCAAATACTATTCCGGCATTATTAATTAAAATATCTACAGCACCAATCTCCAACTCTACCTGTTCAGCAATTTCCCGAACCCAATTGGTATTAGTAATATCTAAAGTATAGCCATAAGCCTCCCCAATAACTTCAAACTCTTTTAAAGTTTGTTGCAAACTAAGTTTATTTATATCCCATATTACCAGTTTTCCACCTTTTTGTAGTATTTCACGCCCCATTATTTTACCTATACCAGACGCTCCCCCGGTAATTAGTACAATTTTAGAAGAAAAATTCGTCATAAATCTTACTGTTTAACCTTTTAACTAAAAAATTAAACATTTTAACAATTCCATAAAGTGTTTAATGTTCAAATTTAGTTAGATTTGGTGTATCTTAATTACATTATGGAACTAATAAAACAAAATTTCAGCATAAAAGACCTTGAAAATTTAAGCGGAATTAAGGCGCATACCATAAGAATTTGGGAAAAAAGATACAATATTTTAACTCCCGACCGTACTTCTACAAATATTAGAACCTATGATAGCGCTAATCTGCAAAAAATTTTAAACGTAGCTTTTTTAAATGAACACGGTTACAAAATTTCAAGGATTTCCAAACTAAGTGAAGAGGAAATATCAAAAATGGTACGCAGTATTTCTGCTCGTTCCAGTAAGGAAAATCGTGCTCAGAATTCATTTAAGCTCTCCATGATGAATTTCGATGAAGAGCTTTTTAATACCACATACAGCAACTTACAAAAGGATAAAAGTTTTAGAGAGATTTTTAATCAGGTTTTTCTTCCGCTTTTAGAGCAAATTGGCATGTTATGGCAAACCGATACTATAAAGCCAATTCATGAACATTATATAGTAGACCTCATTAAACAAAAGCTATATTTTAATCTAGCGGAAATAAAAAAAGAACTCAAACCTACCTCCGATAAATTGTATGTTCTTTTCCTTCCAGAAAATGAAATTCATGATATTGGTATTATTTACTTATATTATGAATTATTATTCCACGGTAATAAAGCCATTTATTTAGGCCCAAGTCTTCCATTAAGTGACCTCGATTATTTATTGGAACGTCATAATAATATCAGCTTTGTAAGTTATTTTACCACGGCTCCCGGAGATGTTGAAGGTTTTATAAATGAATTCGAGGAAAGGGTTTGCGAAAAAGAAACTTACGAATTATTACTATTTGGACACAAAATTAGGGACATTCAGCATAAAGAGTTACCAACTTTTGTAAAAACCCATACAAGTTTAAATCAATTTATAGATAAGCTTTAGAAATATATGAAAAACAAAATTGCTATTATTGGTTCGGGTTTTGCTTCTCTTGCCGCTGCCTGCTATTTGGCCAAAGATGGATATGAAGTTGAAATTTTTGAGAAAAATGCTGATATTGGTGGTCGTGCACGCCAGTTAAAAAAAGACGGCTTCTGTTTTGATATAGGTCCTACCTGGTATTGGATGCCCGATGTCTTTGAACGTTTCTTTGCCGATTTCGGGAAAAAACCTTCTGATTACTATGAACTGGAAAAGTTAAGTCCGGCCTACAAAGTTTTCTTCGGAAAAGAAGATGCTATAACCATAGAAGATAGCCTTGAAAAGATTTGTACTGCTTTTGAAGCTGAAGAGCCGGGAAGCTCAAAAAAGCTAAGAGAATTTATTGAAGAAGCTAAAAACAACTATGACATTGCAATTAAAGATCTTGTATACCGCCCGGGTGTTTCCCCTTTAGAGTTAATAACACCAGCTACCGCTCGTAAAATTGGGCAGTTTTTCAGTACTATTTCCAAAGAAGTTCGAAAAGAATTTAACAATACAAAACTGGTTCAAATTTTAGAATTTCCGGTGCTCTTTTTAGGTGCCAAAGCAAGCAATACTCCGGCCTTTTACAGCTTTATGAACTATGCCGATTTTGGCCTGGGCACCTGGCATCCCAAAGGCGGTATGTACAAAGTGATTGAAGGCATGGAAAGCCTGGCAAAATCACTGGGAATAAAAATAAACACGAATGCCCCGGTTTCTAAAATTTTTGTAGAAAATGATACAGCTACTGCAATTCAGGTAAACAAAGAAAAAATTAAAGCGGATTATGTCGTAAGCGGTGCCGATTATCATCATACTGAAACTTTATTACCGGAATTTAAAAGACAATACAAAGAGTCTTATTGGCAAAAAAAGACCTTTGCTCCTTCAGCTCTATTATTTTTCGCGGGTTTTAATAAGAAATTAGAAAATATAACACACCATACATTATTTTTCGATACCGATTTTGAAAAACATGCAAAAGCCATTTACGACGATGCCCAATGGCCTGAAGAGCCACTTTTTTATGCAAGTTTTCCATCTATCACAGATCATTCTGCGGCCCCGAAAGGTAAAGAGGCTGGAATATTTTTAATTCCTTTAGCACCGAATATTGAGGATACTCCTGAAATTAGAGAAAAATATTTTAAAAAAATTATAACGCGTTTTGAAAGTTTAACCAATCAAAATGTAACCGATCACCTTCTTTTCAAGGAATCTTTTTGTGTAAAAGATTTTAAAGAAGAATATAACTCTTACAAAGGCAACGCATACGGTTTGGCAAATACCCTTTTGCAAACTGCATTTTTAAGACCTAAATTGAAGAGTAAAAAAGTACATAAATTATTTTTTACGGGACAGCTAAGTGTTCCCGGACCAGGGGTGCCACCTTCCCTTATCTCAGGAAAGCTTGCAGCCGGTTTAATTCAAAAAGAAGATTAAATTATGAAAGCCATTTTTGATACGGTTTCAAGGGTTTGCAGCAAAACTGTAACCCATCATTACAGTACCTCGTTCTCTACGGCAACCAGGATGCTTGCGCCCTCTATACGTCAGGACATTTATAATATCTATGGCTTTGTACGTTTTGCCGATGAAATAGTTGATACTTTTCACGATTATGATAAAGAAAAACTTTTTAATGATTTTGAGGCAGATCTTTATAAAGCGATTGAAAATAAAATTAGTTTAAATCCTATTTTAAATGCATTTCAGGAAACTATACACAAATATAATATTGAAGAATCCCTTTATCGCGCATTTATGAAAAGTATGCGCCTTGATTTGCATAAATCTGATTATCTTAGTGTGGCCGAATACAAAGAGTATATTTATGGAAGTGCCGATGTAGTTGGCCTAATGTGCTTAAAGGTTTTTGTAAACGGAAATCAGGAAAAATATGAATCTTTAAAAGAATCTGCTATGAGTTTGGGTTCTGCTTTTCAAAAAGTAAACTTCTTAAGAGACTTGAAGGCCGATTATGAAGAATTGGCCAGAAGTTATTTTCCGGGGACAAATTTGGCACAATTAGATGAAACCAGTAAGCAACGAATTATCGCTGAAATTGAAGAGGATTTTAAAAATGGTTTAAGTGGAATTTCCCACTTACCGGTAGAAGCTAAATTTGGGGTATATACTGCTTATATTTATTATAGAAAGTTATTACATAAATTAAAGAAAGTCCCATCTTTGGAGATTAAAAATAGTAGGATTAGAGTTCCAGATTATGAAAAAGCCGGCTTACTGGCCAAATCTTATATTTCGTATAGATTAAAACTTATATAGCATGAACATTTTATTATGGCTCTTTGTTTTTCTAGGTACTTTTATAGCTATGGAAGGCATGGCCTGGTTTACACATAAGTACATTATGCACGGACTCCTTTGGAGCTTACATAAAGATCACCACCATAAAGATCATAGCCATTGGTGGGAGCGAAATGATCTCTTCTTTATTTTCTATGCTCTGGTGAGTATAGGATTCTTTTTACTCTGGCGATATGAAGGTGTTTGGTTTGGACTGCCTATTGGTTTAGGAATCCTGGCTTATGGTATAACCTATTTCACAGTTCACGATATTTTTATACATCAACGTTTTAAAATGTTTAGAAATGCCAATAACAAATATGCAAAAGGCATAAGAAGGGCTCATAAAATGCATCACAAACACCTTGGAAAAGACGATGGGGAATGTTTTGGTATGCTGTTCGTTCCTTTTAAATATTTTAAAAAGTAAATTAGCCCGGGGCAAGCCCACGAGGAATTGGTTGGAAACAAATTTTTAATTTTGAGGCAAGCCACAGGATATTACACCCTTTGGTTACATTAGTAAAAACAGCGTATACACACATTAGTCTATGTTAGGGCCCAGTTATTTTTATGCAATTATTGGAGGAGGTCTTGCAGGTCTTCAGCTTGCCCGGCAACTTAGCCGGGATGTTTTTTTTAAAGGAAAAAAGATCGCCATCATAGATTCAGATTTTGCCACACCTATCAAAACCTGGTGTTTTTGGGAAAAAGGTTCAGGCAAATGGGATAATCTGGTTTTTGCATCCTGGCAAGAAGGTAAATTTATTTCTTCTAAAGCAGATATAGATTTAAAACTCCCCCCCTACTCATATAAAATGATAAAAGCTGCAGATTATCATCAGCACCTAAGAAATGAAATAGAAAAATCTGAGGACATTGAATTTATTACTGATGATATTCAGCATATAGATCCCGTTACCATGAAGGCCAGGGGACAAAACACAACCTATACAGCCACTCATTTTTTCGACAGCAGAGTAGATCCATCTTATCTGGAGAGTGAGAAATACACCTGTATTTTTCAACATTTTAAGGGCTGGGAAGTAGAAACAAAAAACCCGGTTTTTACACCAGGCTCTTTTACTATGATGGATTATAGAATTAAGTATCCAAACGCCACTGCCTTTACTTACATTCTCCCCTTTACAGAAACAAAAGCTTTAGTTGAATATACCTTCTTTTCACCTTTTTTAACCGAGGACAAAGTATACGACGAAAAACTTCGACATTATTTTGATAAGATATTAAAAACTAAAGATTATGAGATTAAAAGCACCGAATCTGGCGTCATCCCTATGACCGATTTTCCATTTGACAAGGAAAATAGCATACAAATCACCAAAATTGGTACCGGTGGTGGTTGGGTAAAACCTTCAACAGGCTATTCCTTTAAAAACACCGAAAAACGCATTTCAAAAATTATTGAAAATATTAAAGCCGGCAAACTTCCTGGAGAAAACCTAATCAATAACAGGTTTAGAAAATATGATGCCATATTTTTGGATGTACTCTCACAAAACAACCAAAAAGGCGAAGAGATTTTCACAAAATTCTATACTAAAAATACACCACAGGATATTTTTAAATATTTAGATGAAGAAACTTCGGTTTCAGAGGACCTTAGAATTATGTTTTCTCTTTACAGCTTTGACTTTATCAAATCTTTTTTTAGAAAAGCTTTTTAAATTACTCGGCCAAAAGCTGGTTCAACAGGTTCCTAAAACTCTGACTATTCCAATCGGCGGCACCCTTTTTATCTACCACAATAGTACCGTTTTTGTCTATTACATAGGTAGAAGGCAAGGTATAACCATCTAAAGGCTTAGGATCTTTAGAAAGCATTCTATAGCTAGAAAAACTGTAACCTTTACGTTTAAGAAAATTGTTAGTGGTTTCGTGATCTTCGCCGGAAATAAAATAAAACGCTACTTCATCTTTATAATCATTGTAGAGCTCCTGAAAACTTGGCATTTCAGCGATACAAGGAGGACACCAGGTAGCCCAATAGTTTACCAGGATTACTTTTCCTTTAGATTCAGCAAAATCTATTTTTTTTCCAGATTCTGTCTCCAGGGTCCAGCTATAGGTTTCTAGCTGTTTCCTATCCTCCTCATCGGTGGCAGAAGGACTAAAAGCAAATATTTTATTTACTACAATTTGAATAGGTTTTCGGGTTTGGGGAATAATCATTGCCAAAATGATTATAATAAAAATAATATTACTCCATTGATTCTTGAAAAGCTTCTTCATTGCCGTTTTTTAATGCTTAGACGTAAAAGGCAAAGATACTTAACATCTCAATTTAAAGCATAAAAAAGAGGCTGATTAATTGATGTTCTTTCCGCGTCACCCTGAACTGGTTTCAGGGTCAAACTCCTAAGAATTGTAGATTCTGAAACAAGTTCAGAATGACGGGAGGATCAAATAATCAGCCTCTCTATAAAATATATTTCTTAACTAATTAAGCTGCGTTTTGCTTCTTAATTAAGTTAAGTGCAGAACCATGCTTATACCACTCAATTTGAGGTTGGTTGTACGTATGGTTTGCTTTAATCGTATCTTTGCTACCATCGGCGTGTACAATTTCAATTGTAATTTGCTTGTCTGGAGCAAAATCTTCAAGGTCTATAAAGTTAAAGGTATCATCTTCCTGAATAAGGTCATAATCGGCCTCATTATCAAAAGTTAAACCTAACATTCCCTGTTTTTTAAGGTTTGTTTCGTGAATACGGGCAAAAGATTTTACCAATACCACTTTTACTCCTAAATGACGAGGCTCCATAGCCGCGTGCTCCCTTGAAGAACCTTCTCCATAGTTATGATCTCCCACAACTACCGTTGGAACGCCTTCTTTTTTATACTCACGTTGCACGGCAGGAACGCCATCGTATTCCCCTGTAAGTTGATTCTTTACAAAGTTTGTCTTTTTATTAAAAGCATTAACCGCTCCAATAAGGCAGTTATTAGAAATATTATCTAGATGCCCTCTATAACGCAACCATGGCCCGGCCATAGAGATATGGTCTGTAGTACATTTCCCAAAGGCTTTAATAAGCAATTTAGCTCCGGTAAGGTTTTTACCATCCCATGGCTCAAAAGGAGTTAATAATTGAAGTCTTTCACTATCTTTAGCTACTTTCACTTCAACTGAACTTCCATCTTCTTTTGGTGCGATATATCCTGCATCTTCTACTGCAAAGCCTTTTGTGGGTAATTCTATTCCCGTTGGCTCGTCTAGCATTACTTCTTCCCCATCTTCATTCATCAACTTATCGCGGGTAGGATCAAAATCTAAACGACCAGAAATAGCAATTGCTGCCACCATCTCTGGCGAACCTACAAAAGCGTGGGTATTTGGATTACCATCGGCACGTTTAGAGAAGTTACGGTTAAAAGAATGTACAATGGTATTCTTTTCTTCCCCTTTTCTATCGCTACGATCCCATTGACCAATACAAGGTCCACAGGCGTTTGTAAATACAGTTGCATCTAAATCTTCAAATATTTGAAGTAAGCCGTCACGCTCTGCGGTATATCTAATTTGCTCAGACCCCGGATTAATACCAAAATCAGATTTTGCTTTTACTTTTTTCTCTACTGCTTGTTTTGCAATAGATGCTGCACGGGTAAGATCTTCGTAAGAAGAGTTGGTACACGAACCTATTAATCCCCAATCTACGTTAATTGGCCAGTCGTTCTCTTTTGCTTTAGCCCCCATCTCAGAAATAGGCGTTGCCAAATCTGGAGTAAATGGCCCGTTAAGGTGTGGCTTTAATTCTGAAAGGTTAATCTCTATTAACTCATCAAAATACTGCTCTGGATTTGCATAAACTTCATCATCTCCGGTTAGGTGCTCACTAACTTCGTTTGCCGCATCAGCAACATCGGCGCGGTTGGTAGCACGCAAGTAACGATCCATAGACTCATCATACCCAAAAGTTGAAGTGGTTGCGCCAACTTCAGCCCCCATATTACAAATGGTTCCTTTTCCGGTAGCCGACATAGAGCGGGCACCTTCACCAAAATATTCTATAATTGCACCGGTTCCACCTTTTACGGTAAGTATTCCGGCTACTTTTAAAATAACATCTTTAGGAGCCGTCCAACCAGAAAGTTTTCCGGTTAATTTAACTCCAATAAGTTTAGGGAATTTAAGTTCCCAGGGCATTCCGGCCATTACATCTACGGCATCGGCTCCACCAACACCAATGGCAACCATTCCTAAACCACCGGCATTTACCGTATGCGAATCGGTACCAATCATCATCCCTCCAGGGAAAGCGTAATTTTCTAATACTACCTGGTGAATAATTCCTGCACCGGGTTTCCAAAATCCTATTCCATATTTATTTGAAACAGATTCCAGAAAATCAAAAACCTCACTACTGGATTTATTGGCAGCCTGCAAATCTATAGCAGCTCCCATTTTGGCCTGGATAAGATGATCACAATGCACTGTAGTAGGTACTGCAACCTGCTTTTTCCCGGCTTGCATAAATTGCAATAAAGCCATTTGGGCAGTTGCATCCTGGCAGGCAATCCTGTCTGGCGCAAATTCTACATAGTCTTTTCCTCTTTGGTAGGCCTCTTTGGCCGCACCATCCCATAAATGCGAATAAAGGATTTTCTCTGAAAGGGTTAAAGGTTTTCCAACAACCTCACGCGCTGTATTTACACGCTCGGCCATTTGGCTGTAAACCTTCTTGATCATATCAATATCGTATGCCATATTATTATGTATTTTAGTTCTAAAAAAGTCTAGCAAAAATAAGGATTTCGAGTGGATTTTGAAAATAAGAAGTGATTATCAAAATTTAATGAAAATAATTTTTCATTTCGCAATTATAGATAGTTAAAATTCAACTAAAACTAATAATTAGGTTGAAATTTATGAATTTAATAAATTAACTTAATAAGATTAAAAAAAATATAATCCGTTGCCGGGAAGAAAATAAAATTTAAACCCATTCTTGATAAGCTCTGCGAGATTAAAAAAGCAATTCCTTAAGTTTATTTGTTTAAAATTGAAAGTGGCTTCACCCTGATATCTTTTAAAAGTCTAAGTTTTTTCTAAATTTGACTGGTAGCTCTAAGTGAAGTACTTTACTTATTTAGAGGAACGAGGACTATTACAAGCGAAACTTTAAAATCCCGGAATGGAAATTGGCAAACTACAGAATTATAACAACTGTTATAGAATCACCCCCAATTTACAGATGATATTACAACAAGGCCTAAATGACGATAAAACGTATTTTATCATTAAAAACTTCTAAACTTATTGTTTCGAAGGTGTATCAAATTTTTTCTTTTGAATAAATAAACTATTGGAGAAAAGAAAGGCAGGAGAAACATAGAGAGTATCCAAAAAGTTTTACCTTTTAAATTCTGCTTACTTATATCAAATAAAATAAACAACCAGAATATAAAAAGCATCCCAAGTGCAGTCCAATTGAAGTAAGTACTTACTTCTTTACTTAGTTCCAGCACATTTGTAATAAAATCACTCCCCCATAAAATATAGAAAACAATACTAACCAGTACTCTATATTTAATAAAGTGCTGAATCATTATAAGAGGTTTTGAATTATCTTTTCTTCAGAAATACCTTCGGCTTCAGCTTTATAGTTTTTAATGATTCTGTGACGTAAAATACCTATAGCTACTGCCTGCACATCTTCTATATCTGGTGAAAACTTTCCATTTACGGCAGCGTGAGATTTTGCGGCAAGAATTAGGTTTTGTGAAGCTCTTGGTCCTGCTCCCCAATCGAGGTAATTTCTTATAAGTTCAGGAGCTTCGGCAGTATTAGGCCTGGTTTTTCCTACCAGTTTCACTGCATATTCTACCACGTTATCGGCCACGGGTATTCTACGAATTAATTGCTGAATTTCCACAATTTCTTCCGCAGTAAATAAGGCGTTTATTTTTTGGGTTGTATCTGTTGTGGTACTTTTTACAATAGCTACTTCTTCCTTAAAACTAGGATATTCCAACAAGATAGAAAACATAAACCGGTCTAATTGTGCTTCTGGTAACGGATAAGTCCCTTCCTGCTCAATTGGATTTTGTGTAGCCAGTACAAAATAAGGATTGGCCAGGCGGTAATGATGCCCGGCAACGGTTACAGACCTTTCTTGCATGGCTTCCAGTAAAGCTGCTTGAGTTTTGGGCGGAGTTCGGTTAATCTCGTCGGCAAGAATTATATTGGAAAAAACCGGGCCTTTTATAAATTTAAAGGTTCTGTTTTCATCCAGGATTTCGGCACCAAGAATATCACTGGGCATCAAATCGGGTGTAAATTGAATTCTTTTAAAATCCAGGCCCAGCGCCCTGGCAATGGTATTTACCATTAACGTTTTTGCCAAACCGGGAACACCCACAAGCAAAGAATGCCCTCCTGAAAAAACAGAAAGCAGGATTTGGTCTACAACCACATCCTGCCCTACAATAGTTTTAGCAATTTCGTTTTTTAAATCGCGGTGTTTACGCACCATATTTTCTACAAGAGCAACATCTGACATTAATAAAAAACTATTTTTTTAACCAGTTACTACTATACTCACAATCTTTAAACTTACCGTTTACTTTAATGTAAGTATCTCCAATTTTTTCTTTCTGCCATTCCTCAATAGCTTCCAGTTGTTTATCTCGTAATGCCAACTCTTTTATTTTAGAAAAATCTGTTGCATAATTAGCTTTGTGCTCTGCAATTCTTTTGTTCACTTTTATAATTTTAAAAAATGGTCGACCTGTTCTATCCTGGTCGCGCATTCTCAAGGAAAGCTCCCCTTCTTGCAAATCCCCTACTTCGTCGTAAAGTTTTGGATCTATTTTAGATAACTCAAAACGAGTATCACCGGTTCTTGGGTTAATAAGTTTTCCGCCATCGCTTTTTGTTTCCTCTTCATCAGAAAATTCACGAGCAGCCTCGGCAAAATCCAAAACACCTTCATCTACTCTTTTTCTAATACTGTCTATTTTAGCCTTGGCTTCTTCAACCGAAGCATTGGTCACATCAGGAATAAGAAGTATATGTCTTAAATCTACATTTTGTCCCCTAATTCTATCTATTTGAATAATATGATACCCAAATTCGGTTTCAAAAGGCTCACTTACTTCACCTTCCTGAAGACTAAAAGCAACATCTTTAAACTCTTTTACAAAATTATCTTTTCTGGAGAGCGAAATTGCGCCACCCTCCCTGGCACTCACGGGATCTTGTGAATACAAAACTGCCTTGGTAGCAAAACTCGCATCATTATCTAAAACATCTGCCCTAAATTCATTTAAACGATCTATAACTTTTTGTTTTTCACTTTCGGGAATTTCTGGTTTTATCACAATTTGACTAAGCTCTATTTCTTCTCCAAAAACCGGGCGTTCGTCTTCAGGAATATTTTCGTAATAAGCTCTCACTTCTTCTGGGGTAATTTCTACCTCTTCAATAATTCGTTGCTGCATACGACTGGCCAATTGGCGCTCTTTGTTTAGCTCGAACAACTCACTTCTAAATTCAGCTTCATTTTCTTTGTTATAGAACTCAAGCACTTTTTCCATGGAACCTACCTGGCGAACCATTTCAGAAATTTGTTGGTCTATATAATTATTTACTTCGGCATCCATAATAATAATACTATCCTGGATAGCGTGGTGTGCATACAACTTATTTTCCATTAAAGAACCTGCCAGTTGGCAATCGGTAACATCAGCGGTAGACATTCCCTGGCTCTGCATATCCTTATACATCATATCTACATCGCTGTCCAGAATAATATAATCACCAATTACTGCGGCAATTCCATCTACCTTTCTGCGCTCTGAACTGTTTTCCTGGGCAACAGTATTCTTTGCAATTTCATCTTCTGGCTGAATGGCCGTACTATCGGTAACAATTACATCCTGAGCATAACCGGTAAAGCCAAATAAAATGGCTAAAAGCAAGCCGGTGGTTTTAATTATAGATTTCAAATTCTTCATTTTTAATTGCATCTTTTGTAATATCTTTTTCAAGTTCTTTTATCAGGTTTAATTTTCGCTTATTCAGCAAAATTTTCTCAATTGTTGGCTCGGCATATTCAAAGGGCGCATCTTCCCCACGCTCCAACACATCTTTTATAAAAATCAAATATACGCCTAATGAATCTTCTACCTGAAGAAAATTAGATTTGTTTAAAAGTTTATCTCTATGCTCTATGGTGAGCGCAGGAATTTTATTGTATACCGTTTTTAACTTTACCCAAACTGAATCGTTTAGAGAATAATTCTTAAACTGAAGTGAAATTTTCTCAAGTTCCTCTATATCCTCTTCTTCAAAGCTAGTCAAGTAAGAGGCTATTTCATCTATTTTGGTATTTTTTGGAGCCAGGCTTACATATCTTAGTTTCAATAAATCGTCTGAAAGCTTAAAATTTCCCTTATTCTCTTCAAAGTATGACTGCTTTTCTTCAATAGACAAAGTACTATCTAACTCCCTACTTACCACCGCATCTTTATAGGCACTGGTATAAAGCTCATTCTTATAGTTTTCTATTAGGTCTTTAAATTCCCTAAGTTGACTCTCCGGAAGATTTAATTGTGCCCTATCTATAAGCAATTGCTGTGTGGCCCAATTATTTATATAATTAGAAACAATAATTGCACTGTCTTCTGCAGAAGTATTCTCATTGATTAAGGCATTAATATCTTCCTTATACAAATAAGTATCATTAACCCTTACCACAACTTCCCTATCATCCTCTTTTTCAAGATAGGAACAACCCGCAAGCATAAAACCGCTTAGTAAAAAAACTATAAATACAGGTACTATTTTCAACATTTTCAATTATTGCACTAACAATATACATACCATTATTAAATATCTAAGAGCCTGTAAATTGCCGGTAAGCAAAAATAAGAATTCATTTAGGTTCTACAAGCTTATATTTAAACGATTACAAGTAAGCAAAAATTATAAGTATATAATTGAATTTTCTTAAGTATCTTTAAATGAAGTATTTATTAATTGTTTTATTCAAGTTCCATAAAAAGCTTTTAATATGAAATATACCAGTGAAATTAAAATTAAAAAGCCCCTGCCCGAAGTAATTAAAAAATTTAGCAATCCAGATAACATGAAGCATTGGCAGCGCGGATTTATCTCTATGACACCTATTTCCGGAAATTTAGGAGATAAAGGCTCCAAAAATATGCTAATATATAAAATGGGAAAGCGAGAAATTGAAATGGTAGAGACCATTGTAGAAAATAAGCTTCCGGCTATTTTTCACGCAAACTATTCAGCCAAAGGCGTCTATAATATTCAGAAAAATAGTTTTAAAGAAACTGAAGAGAACCATACGCTTTGGATATCACAAAACGAGTTTATTTTTAGTGGTTTTATGAAGCTCATGGGCTTATTTATGCCGGGCGCTTTTAAAAAACAGACTAATCAATATATGAAAGATTTTAAAAATTTTGTAGAAAACAACCAAAGCGTGTTAGATTAAGAAATAGTTTCACATTTTAATATGAATAATTAAAAGCTGCTATTATATTTGCCAAAAACAATTTTATTATGATACGAAGCAGTTTAATAATTGCCTTTTTAACTTTTAGCATTTTTGCTAGTGCCCAAAGCAAGATAGGAACTATAGATACCGATTACATTCTTTCCCAAATGCCTGAAATGGAAGAAGTAAATAAAGGACTGGAAGCCTACGACAAGAAATTACAGCAAGACTTCCAAACTAATGTAAAACAATACGACACCCTCGTAAAAACATACCAGGCCAATGCCGAAAGCCTTGCTGCTGAAACCCGCCAGGAAAGCGAATCTGAAATTATTGAACTCGAAAACCAAATAAAGCAGTTTAGGCAAAGAGCACAATTAATGATGCAAATGCGAAGAAACGAGCTTACCAAACCACTTTATGAGAAAATTGACGCCGCAATGCGCCAGGTAATTGCCGCAGAAGGATTCACCCAAATCTTTCACGCAGGTGGCAACAACCTCGCATTTTCGGCAGAAGAATATGATATTACCGAAAAAGTGATGTCTAAAATGGGAGTAGAACCCAAAGCGGCCGGCACAAACGAAGAATAGTGCCTTTTAAAATAATTGAAGTTTGTTACAACCTGCTTTCAACATGACACTTAATTGGTGATACAGGTTGAAACAAGCTTTAACTTAATAAAGACTTTACTCCTTATAAAAAGTCCCCGTAAGTTTTAAAACTTACGGGGACTTTTTTATTGTGATAAAAGTAAACGTATCTACCTACTATAGTTAGGCGATTCGTTAGTGATAGTTACATCGTGTGGATGACTTTCGTGAATTCCAGAAGCCGTGATTTTCACAAACTTTGCTGTCTCTTTAAGGGTCTCAATATCTTTTGCACCGCAATAGCCCATTCCCGCTTTTAGGCCTCCCACAAATTGGTGGATACTTTCTTCAAGTTCACCTTTGTAAGGAACACGTCCCACAATACCTTCAGGCACCAATTTTTTAATATCGTCTTCAACATCCTGGAAATAACGATCTTTAGATCCTTTTTGCATGGCCTCTACAGATCCCATTCCGCGGTATGACTTAAATTTTCTTCCTTCGTAAATAATAGTTTCCCCCGGAGATTCTTTGGTCCCGGCAAGTAAAGAACCTAGCATCACACAATCAGCTCCCGCAGCCAATGCTTTCGGAATATCTCCCGTATAACGAATTCCTCCATCGGCGATAACCGGAACACCACTGCCTTTTAGGGCTGAAGCTACTTCAAGTACCGCTGAAAATTGTGGAAAACCAACTCCGGCAACTACCCTGGTAGTACAAATAGAACCAGGACCAATTCCTACTTTAACCGCATCTGCACCAGCTTCTACCAAATATTTTGCAGCCTCACCGGTAGCGATATTTCCTACAACCACTTGCAGGTCTGGAAATTTGGCTTTTACATCTTTTAGCACTGTTACCACCCCTTTGGTATGGCCATGGGCAGTATCAATAATAATGGCATCTACTCCAGCATTCACAAGAGCCTCAGCTCTCTCTACAGCATCAGCAGTAACTCCTACCGCTGCTGCTACGCGAAGCCTTCCAAAACTATCTTTATTGGCGTTGGGCTTAAGGGTAAGTTTAGTAATATCCCTAAAAGTAATAAGCCCAACTAACTTATTGCTATTGTTTACTACCGGAAGTTTTTCAATCTTATTTTCCTGTAAAATATCCTCAGCCTGTTCCAGGGATGTCCCTTCAGCTACAGTTACCAGGTTCTCTGAAGTCATTACCTCAGCGATTGGGCGTTTAAGGTTTTTCTCGAAACGCAAATCCCTATTGGTTACAATTCCCAACAATTTCCCATCTTCATCTACAATTGGAATTCCCCCAATACTATGCTCGCGCATACTTGCTTTAGCATCGCTCACACTTGCATTAATAGGCAAGGTTACGGGATCTATAATCATTCCGCTTTCAGCTCTTTTCACCTTTCGTACCTTTAGAGCTTGTTGCTCTACAGTCATATTTTTATGCAGCACACCAATTCCACCTTCACGGGCCATAGCAATGGCCATTCTGGATTCGGTTACCGTATCCATCGCTGCCGATACAATAGGAACGTTTATAGAAATATTTTTAGTGAATTTTGTACGGATGCTTACTTCCCGTGGTAGTACTTCAGAATAAGCAGGGACAAGCAATACATCATCGTAAGTAAGGCCTTCTCCTAAAATTTTGGATTCGTGTGCGATCATAGCAATTAAAGATTTAATTGCGTGCAAATATACGTTTTTTATAGAAAAAATAGGTTTAAAACCTATTAGTTATCAGAAAATTACTTTGGGGGAAATTTAGCTACCAAATTCAAGTACATCGGTAGAATTAAAGCCAATCTTTATCCTATCGGCCACATGAGTCTCTTGAGTAACCACCGAAACCTGATGACCGTTGTCTAACTTTAACAACAATTGGGTGGTATTCCCCATAAAGGTTTTCTTCAAAACCCTGGCATGGGTAATATACTCGCATTCCTCATTAATACTAAGATTTTCGTTGCGTATAGCATGATTACAATTGGGGTTTAAAGGACAATTAAAAGCGGTTTGTAATTCTTTATTTAGTTGAATAGTATTTCCAAAAAGAGAAGCCACATACACCGAATTAGGTTTTGTATACAAATTTGAAGCCTGGTCTTTTTGAATTACTTTTCCGTGTTGAAGAATAAGAATTTCATCGGCCACAGAAAGAGCATCCTGCGTATCGTGAGTCACAAAAATTGCGGTAACGCCAGTTTTCTTTATAATTTCAAACACCTGGCTACGCAACTGCATTCTTAGCATCGCATCAAGATTGCTAAAGGGTTCATCTAAAATCAACAAAGAAGGCTCTGGCGCCAAAGCCCGGGCCAGAGCAACTCGTTGTTGCTGCCCTCCTGAAAGTTGATGCGGATAACGTTTTTCCAATCCGCTTAGGCCAACCAAATCCAACATCTCCAGGGCGCGTTCTTTTTTATTCTTAAGCTTAGAAATCCCGTAGGTTACATTTTTTAAAAGGTTAAAGTGGGGAAATAAAGCATATTCCTGGAAAACCAAACCTATTTTCCGTTTTTCGGGCGGCACTAGTTTATTGACCGAAGACAGCTCTTTACCATTTAGCACAATGCTACCGTGATCTGGCCTTTCCAAGCCCGCAATAAGCCGAACCAGGGTTGTTTTTCCGCTTCCGCTTTCACCAACAATAGCACAAACATTTCCCTTTTCTAAATTAAAAGAAACCTCCTTTAAGGCAAAATTTCTACCTTTATCAAAGCTTTTAGAAATGGAGTCCAGGCTTAGCATACTAGTCTTTTATCAATAATTTATTCAAAAATATCACCGGAATTGTTGCCGTGAAGATAATAAATAATGAAGGAATAGCAGCCTCCATAACCATTTCATCGCTTGCATATTCAAAAGCCTTCACTGCGAGTGTGTTAATATGAAAAGGTTTTAAAATTAACGTAAGCGGTAGTTCTTTTAATACATCAATAAACACCAATATCATCGCACTTAAAATCCCGGTTTTAATAAGTGGAAACTCTATTTTAAAAAAGGTCTTAAAGTTTCCCACACCCAGCATCTTAGACGAATCTGGTATACTATTGCTTACTTTTAAAGCGGTAGATTCTATTGGGTTATGCGCTACGGCCATAAATCTAACGCTATAGGCATAGACCAGTGCCACCAGGGTACCGTTAAATAAAAATCCGGTTTTAATTCCAAAAAGTGAATCCATCGTAACTATAAACCATTTATCAAAAGCAAGCGTAGGGATCATAATGCCAATGGCCACAACAGCTCCGGGAATTGCATAACCTAAAACCCCAAATTTAGATATACTTTTAATTCCGCTGGTATTACTCCATTTAGCAAAATAAATGAGTAAGGTAGCAAAAAGCACCGTTACCAAAGAGGTGATGAAAGCTATCCCAAAACTTTGTAATGAAAGTTGAATAAAATTAAAATCGAACACTTGTTCGGCCGTTAAAAATGCCCAATAGCCTAATTGCGCCACAGGAATAAAAAAGCCTAAGATTACGGGAATTAATACCAATAAAAACTTTAGGTTTTGCATTAGTCGGGTACCGGTTTTTCTATGAATATATCTGGAAGCCCTATTTCCGGAAACCTGAACACTTTTTCGCTGCCATTTCTCGATTAAAATTAATGCAAAAACTATAAAGATGAGTAATGCTGAAAGGTAAACAGCAGTTTCCGGTTCTTCCAGAGAGAACCAGGCCCTAAAAATACCGGTTGTAAAAGTATTAACTCCAAAATACTGTGCCGCACCATAATCATTTAAAACCTCCATGAGTACTAAAATGAGCCCCGCAATAATTGCAGGTCTTGCTAATGGCAACATAAGTCTAAAAAAAGATTTAAACTCTCCCACCCCCAACATCGTTGAAGCTTCCAGTAAGTTTCCTGCCTGGTTTAAGAAAAAGGCACGCGAACTAACATAAACATAAGGAAAAAGGGAAATACTTAATACATAGGCCAGCCCATATTTATTCATAATATCTATTCGAATAAACTCCAGGTTTAGAAATCTAAAAATAAGATCAAGGCTTCCGCCATAATCAAACACCCCGGCATAGGCATAGGCTACGATGTAAGATGGAATAGCCAATGGAAGTATAAGCAACCACTCCAGTTGTTTTCTAAAGGGGAATTCAAAACGCGCTACCAACCAGGCTGCACCCACCCCGGTGATAAGCACTAACAAACTACAGGCAAAAATCAGAAAAAAGGAGTTCCCTATGTAGTCTACCAATAGATTATCTACAAGGTGCCACCAGGTTTCCCCGGGTCCCTCCAATAGTTTTACTGCAATAGCAATTACCGGTAAGGTGATAAAAAGAACGATGGCCAATGTAAAAATTGACCATCGATTTGTATCTCTTTTAAGCCTCCTTAACCTGGCTTTTATTGAGAATATGTCACTATTATTTCCAGCCTGCTTCATCAAATAGCATTACTGCTTTTTTATTATTTTCGCCAAGTTTAGAAAGATTAAGGGTATCTTCTTTAAATTCGCCCCATTCCTGTAATAATGCTGCAGGTGCTACCGCTTCGTTTATCGGGTATTCATAGTTTGAATGGGCAAAAACTTTTTGAGCTTTTTCAGAAATTAAAAACTCTATAAATTTAATAGCATTTTCTTTATTAGGAGCATATTTTGCCACCCCAGCCCCGCTTACATTAATGTGTGTGCCACGACCATCCTGATTTGGAAAGAAAAGTTTAATACTCTCTCCTGCTTTTACTTCTTCGGGATCTTCAGAATTTAAAAGTTTACCTATATAATAAGTGTTTACAACAGCAAGATCACCTTCTCCTGCAACTACCGCCTTCACCTGGTCACGATCATTCCCTTTAGGAGCCCGCGCCATATTTTCAACGATTGCCGCAGCCCATTTTTTCGCCTCTTCTTCCCCATTATGAACCATAATAGAAGCCATAAGTGACTGATTGTAAATATTCCCGGAAGAACGTATTAAAAGCTTATTTTTCCATTTTTCTGAAGCTAAATCCTCATAAGTAGATAATTCACTCTCATCTACCCTATCTTTAGCATAGGCTATAACCCTTGCTCTTTTGGTAAGTCCGAACCAATGGTTATCGGCATCTTTAAGATGAGACGGAATGGTTTCTTCCAGGGTTTTCGATGATACCGCTTGCAAAAGCCCACCGCTTTTAGCTCTTTCTAATCTACCTGCATCTACAGTAATAAGCACATCGGCGGGAGATTGCTCTCCTTCCATGCTCATTTTTTGTATAAGCTCATCGGCGTTGGCATTTATTACATTTACAGTAATCCCTGATTCTTCTTCAAATTGTTTAAACAACTCCTGGTCCGACTCATAATGTCTATGAGTATAAACATTTACTTCTTGAGTTTTTTCTTCCTCAGTATTTTTATCTTTCTCTTCTGCGTTTTTGCAGGAAAAGACTAAGCTTAATGCCAGAAGACCAATTAATGTTTTCTTCATTGCTATCTTTTTTAAAATTTTGTTCAAATATAATTATTTAGAATAGGTTTAAATAAAAAACAAGTACTTTTTTAAGCCGAATAATATTCTTGATTCAGGCTAAGTAGGCTTTAATTATTCATTTCTACCACCTAAGCTTTAAAATTTAAATTGAAGACTTGTATACCAGGTTATGGGCTGTGCCGGAATAATCCCCGGACCGGGGTAACCCGTAGCTCGTCTTGTAAAATAGGAGTTATCTAAAAGATTATTCACCCCAGTTTCTAACTTAAACTTACCTAAACTATAGGAAGCCGAAAAATCTAAAATCCCATAAGCCGGAATACTCCCTTCTATACCTCGTTGGTTATCATCAACATCTTGAGGGGCATTGGTAGCATCTGTATATTGCTTAGACAAATAGGTATATTGAAGACCGGCCAGAAAATTAGCATAACCAAAATTTAAACCTGTTTTTAGGTTTACGTAGGGAATAAACTCTACCTGATTCCCCTCCACATTAGTTTCTTCTGAGGCGGTATATTCAGAATTTGTAAAAGCGGTGTTTAGAAAAAGGTTTAATCGGTAATTCTTAGCTTGTTCAAAAAAAGTATTCTTAATGTTCCAGTCGGCAAAAGTTTCTAAACCATAAATAAACGCATCTCCAATATTTCCACGCCTTCTAACTATAAAGCCATCTTCAACTCCCAAAACTTCCCCGATCCTATCTCTATACCATAAACCAAATATACTGGCGTCGTAAGACAGGAAGTTTTTTAAATTCCCCCTAATTCCAAAATCTGAGGTAAAGCCGCGTTCTTCTGAAATATTTGGATCTACCACAAAACTCGGATTTACAATTCTAATATCGCTAAAGGTAACCGACCTGTAATTTTGGGAAAAATTAGCATATAATTCATTAGATGAATCCAGGTTATAGCTGGCTCCAATTCCTAATAACACAAAGCTTCTTTCCAGGTCTTTATCCTCTTCTTTGGTTCTATTAATTAAAGGATTATCGGCCAGGTCCAACACTATTTCTTTATAAAAACCATTGGCCTTTGTATTTATATACTCTAACCTAAAACCGGGTGTAACCGACAATTTATTGGTAAGGTTAAAGATATTTTCTCCAAAAATGGCAAGGTTTTTATTTGGAAATTTGTACTCAGATTGCCTTGGGTAATTTGGGTATTCATTATTGGTAAAAGTAAATTCGGGCTTAGCCGAAACTGTTCCCGGACCTTGTTTTTGAAAATTATTGGCATCGTAATATTTACTTCCAATTAAAAAAACCGATTCCCCATCAAATAAATTATACCTGCTTAATAACCTGGCCTCTGCACCCCAATTAGAAAAATCGTCTACCAATAATTCCCTTGGTGCCGAAAGATCATCAGGTTGCGAGACACGGTTTTCCCTAAAACCAACGGCTTTACGCGATGCATCCAACCCAAACAGGTTTAAACTAAAGTCTGTTCTATTAGAAAAGCGATGATTAAATTTTAGCGCATATAAATTCCAGTTTACATCAAACCAGTTTCGCTTCCTATTGCTAAATGTAGGGTCTTCATAAAACTGTGCATCGGTGAGGCCGCCAGGTTGCTGGGCTACATAATCTAAATAAGTATACTCAAAACTAAGCCTGGTTTTATCGCTAAAATCCCATCCAAAATGAGAAAAGAAATTATTAGAGGTATATTCTGAATTAGGCCTAAAACCTTCTCCGGTTTTGTGGTTGTAATAAGTGTAGTAGCTAAACTTACCAATAGTACCTGCCAAACTATTAAAACTAGTAAAAAGGTTATAAGAACCTACCGACTGCCTTGAAACCAATTCTATTTTTTTATCGCGCGGAGGCTTTTTAAATTTGAAATTAATGAGACCGCCAAATTGTGTCCCATATTGTAAGGAAGCTGCACCTCGCACTACTTGAATTTCCCTTAGCGCCTCAGGCGGTGGGGTATAATAACTCTCGGGATATCCCAGCACGTCGGCCGAGATATCGTAACCATTTTGCCGGGTGTTGAAATTCTGGGTTCGGTTAGGGTCAAGGCCGCGCCCACCAATATTTAATTGAAGCCCCGCATCGCCATTATCATAAATATTTAAACCAACCACCTGGTTATAAATCTCCCTGGCATTATTGGCGGCGAGATTTCCGGAAACTTTATCCATAAGAACCACTTCACTTTTTTTACCGGCATAGATAGCAGTTCCTTCTACCTTTCTAAGCTTTCTTAAAGCAAATAATTGCTCTCTTCTATTAGTAATCATCACCTCGCTAAGACTTTCGGCTAATGGCGAGAGGCTAAACTCCATTACAAGATCTCCATTTATGCTTATTTGCTGTTCCAGGATGGCATATTCGTAACTAAAAACAGCAAAATTATAGGTGCCCTGACTAATCCCGGTAATTTCGAAGTTTCCATTTTCATCGGTAACCACTACATCAGATGTTGTTCTATTCCAAACTTCGGCATTTGGTATGGGCGCCCCTGTTTCAGTAGAAATCACCTTCCCGCTAAGACTATGTTGGGCATAGCTAAACGACACTAAAAAAACTAATATACTAAAGACCTTTAATTTCATCCTTAAATGGTAAAATGAATGTTTTATGTTTAAAAGAGTCCGCGAAATTAAGCAAATTAACCTGCGGGTCTATATAGGGAGTGCTCTTTCTTCCGTTAAGCGCCACATAATTTTCTACGTAGATTTCAATATTTTCATGACCATCTTTAGTAAAATGATCGGCTAAAAAATGAGCATATTCAAGAATAAAATCGGGCTGAAAAGACATTTGTTTTTCCTGAAAGGGTGTAAGAAAATCTGAATTATCTACATAAAATCGTTTTCCAGTCTCAGCGTTTACCACTTTAAACTGAGCATAGCCGGCTTTTTCCATAAGCATTACACGCCAAGAAAACCTAAAGCCCTCTTCTGTCCAAAACAGTTCGCCCGGATACAGTAAATATCGCCACGGGAATAAAAGCTGAATAATAAAAAAGACTGTAATCACGCCCAGACTTAGGTTTTTCTTTACCCCTAAAAACTGGTAGGTCTTTAGATTGTCAAATTTTTGTTTCGATATACTAAACCACTTTGATATTAAACCTAATATACCATGATGGATTTTCGGACTAAAAAAGATCAATGCGCTAACAATCATAATAAATGGAAACATGCCTATTGGGAAAAGCACACGGGTTAATACATGAAAAACAATTACCATTAAAAACGCTACAAAGCGGGTTCTTCTGTATAGTAACAAAAAAGGAATAGAAAGATCGTATAACATTCCACTCCAGCTAAAGGCATAATGCACCCATTCCTGTTGCATAAGATTGCCCAGGAAAGGAAGATCGTATTTTGATGGCAACCATATTTTTAAAGGCATGGCCCTAAAAAGCCAATCGGAATTAATTTTTGCCAGGCCGGCATAGAAATACACAATTCCCAGCAATAATTTAATTACATCTATGCACCACTGTGGTATTTTTTGAAAAGCTTTGGCCGGATTTTGCCGGGCATCTATAGAAAAATAGACATTAGCGGGTAAAAAAATCATTAAAAAACTAAGAATACTAATAAAGTAATAATGATTAAGATAAGTAGTTTTATCCATAAGCTCTATATAGGTAAAGCTTAGGAAAAACAAGACAATAGCCAAACGATATTTATAACCTACGGCTACCATTAAAGCCGCAATACCACAAAGTATAAAAATTAGATAAGTATATTCTCCCAAAGGTTTAACCCATTCAAACCCGTAATAAGAAAAGAAGAATTTTGGTGTGATATATAATTTTTCTATCCAGCCATTTAGCCAAAAACGTACTATACTCGCAAACATCATAAGACCAAAAAACAAACGAAAAACCGCCAAAGGGGCGGCTTCCGTTGATTTTTTTAGATATTTACTTAGCACGGTTTGCATCAATTAATCACCGTCTGAATCTACATAATCTACGCTAATTGAAAGCGTTTGCATCATATCTACTTTTAAGAGAATTACCAGCTTTTGAAGCTCATCATGAGCCGCTAACATCTTAGAATTATCGGTTTCTACCTGTAACCTAAGGTTATCATTCAGGTCTGAACTTTGATTTCTAATAGCCGAAAACTGATCTGATATAGAAGCCGTTAAACTCTCTGAATCTGTTTTATCTTCCATATACTTCAAATACTGGGAATAGCTTGGTCCATTTTCACCTCCATTCACTGTAACCCCATAGTAAAAATCTTCAAAGCTATCCAACGCCTGCAGGTATAAATTCTTCGAAATATCTCCGGCATAAAGCCCTTCAACATTTCCTGGTGAAGGTGAACCGGTAAAAGCACCGGCAGGATAACCAATCTTTCCGGATCTTAGTATTTTTTCATAATACATTACATAATCGTTCGTAAACCTATCTACCGAACCGGTACTTGAAGAACTGGTATTATTTACAAAAGTATCTCTGTAATCGCCCTGCCAGGAAGTTGTAACCTCAGCAGTTAATGTATTGATATGTTCGGCCACAGACAGTATATAATTGATAGATTCTGGATTTGCAGTTAAAGCCCCCAGGGTCTCTTCTGCCGTTCCGTAGCTGTACAACAAGTAATCTAAAGCAGGAAAACCTTGTTCTGCATAACTTGAAGGCAATTCAAGATTATAACTTCCAGAAGCTATTTTAGATTCAATATTTTCTGTTTTGGTTGGGTATGTATTTAGGAAATTTCTGTAACCTAATTCTTCAGCTTTTCCAATTTGAAACATCTCCACCGTTTGAAACTCCTGATAAGCTACCTTATATTGGGCCCTAAGCGTTTTTAATACCGCAAGATCTGGAGTTTCTGCAAAAGCCCCGGCTATATCTTCCAGCTTTTGTGTCTCCTCTTGAAAAGCCACAAAAGATGGCACAATTATATTATCGGCCCAATTGGCCAGCATTTTGCCCCTGTCAAAATTATCTGAACCGGTAGAATCGCCACCCTCACCATCATCTGTACTACAAGCAACGGCAAATGCTAACATTGCGATCAATAAAAATTTTGAAATCTTAATCATAGCTATAAATATTAAAAACCGGAGCAGAAAAAATAATTCAGCTCCGGTAAAGTTTTTTAATTATGCTTCTGCTACCGTAAAATCGAAGGCAGCAGCAACTTCTTCAGAAATAGTATCTAAAGTCTCTGGTGTCACTTCCCAAAAACCATCCCCACTCATTAACTGTCCTAAATAATTTTCAACATTATCGGCAGAAATATAGGGTGCACCTGTTTCCGGGTTATGGGTAAAACTAAGACTATAGATAAATCCATAAGCTTCAGAAAGCGAATGAAATGCAGCTCCGGTTTGCCCCTCAGCCATTTGCTCTTTACCTGCCTGTAGATAATATACTGTCTTTACAGCAATAATTTTTGAAATATTCTCACGGATAATTTTTACCTGGGCATCACGAGCCTGGTAATCTCCAGCAACAATAGCTGCCCTACCGGTTTTAAAAGCTTCAAAAGTTTCTTCGGCTATACCTTCAAAATCACTATCGTCATTTACACTCCCCATATATTTAAACAAAAGGGCATCATCACTTTCATTTAAAACCGAGTTGGGATCTTGTTGTGGAATAGAAGGATCTCCGTAAAGGTATCCGTAAGCCTCATCCCACTTATGCTCCATGGTGGTGTAACTTTTACCTTCTTCAAGCATACCGGCATCATTATTAACACGATTATCGCCTTCATCCAAAACTTCCCGAGACAGATAGTTATTTAAAATTTGATCGGCCAACAGTCCTCCAATAAGGCCTTTTGCAAAAGCCTGGTTCATTTCCAAACCTTTTTCATTAACATATCTAACCTTAGTTCCCTGGGCTATTTGGCCCGCTTTACCGGTATCGGCCAAAACTTCTTTATTAGCTTTTACTGCTGTAAATTGCTCAGAAATATAAGAATCAAAGTCACCTTTAATCTCGGCGCTTTCTACTGTATTTGCTGAAAAATATAATTTAGAAGCCGCTACTTTAGATTTTATACTTTTGGAGGATTCATTAAGGCTTGCATTCTCAAAAGGAGCATTTTCATTTGCAAACATATCCAGCAAAAGTGTTTCGCTTCCATTTTCAAAATCGGTAAACTTAGCCAATATTTCGGAAGTCATTTGCAGCCTTGTAGTTTGACCTGAGTAACTTACGCTAGAATTAGCATCTCTTTCAAAAGTATAGGTTTCAGGGACCTCCAACTTGGGGTTTTCTGGTGAAACATCATCGTCGGATGAACAAGAGGTAAGCGTTAACCCACCTAAGATTGCTGATAAGAACAGCTTTTTCATATTACTTTATTTAGACTGATTAAAATTATTGAGCAGCAAATATAAAAACAGAATTTTGTTAGAACAAGTTTATTTAGATTAATTTTAAATAGGTTTTATTAATCAACTGCAAAATTTAAATAAAGACAATTAATGGTAAGCATTAAAGATTTTAGAAGCTTCATTATAAGCAGATTCAAAACTGGTCATTTTAATATTTGAGTCCAGCCTTTTAGAGTTGAAATAAGAAAGCATTTTTTCGGAAGGCATATTACCGGTAAGCTCATCTTTTGCCATAGGGCAGCCCCCAAAGCCCTGAATTGCTCCATCAAACCTTCTACAGCCTGCCTGGTAGGCAGCATCAATTTTTTCGTGCCATTTGGAAGGTATGGTATGAAGGTGGGCACCAAATTCTATTTCGGGATATTCAGGAATTAGATTTGAGAATAGGTATTTAATAATTTCCGGAGTAGAACTTCCAATAGTATCTGATAAGGAAAGAATCTTTACCCCCATAACCGATAACTTTTTTGTCCACTCCCCTACAATCTCCACATCCCAGGGATCGCCATAAGGATTCCCAAAGCCCATAGAAAGGTATGCTACTACTTTTTTATTCGATTTTTCTGCAATTTCAAGAATCTCCCCCAAAATATCTACAGATTCAGTAATGGTTTTATGGGTATTACGCATTTGGAAGTTTTCGGAAATTGAAAAAGGATAGCCCAAATAATCAATTTCAGGATGCGCTGAAGCATCCTTTGCTCCCCGGGTATTTGCTACAATAGCAAGCAGTTTACTTTTTGTGGTAGAAAGATCTAATTTAGATAAAACTTCAGCCGTATCTACCATTTGTGGAATAGCCTTAGGAGATACAAAACTTCCAAAATCTATGGTATCAAAGCCGCAACGCAATAAAGACTGAATATACTGTACTTTTTTTTCAGTAGGAATAAAGGTTTTAATTCCCTGCATGGCGTCTCGCGGACACTCAATAAGCTTGATTTTATCCATATCATCAAAGATAGTATTTTAAGGAATATCTAAAAACCAATGCATATTAATTCATTTTATTAGCATCCTACTAGTAAAAAAGTATAACTTCTAATTTTCCGTTAAGTCTAATTTTATACAACTAGATCAGTATAAAAGTTGCTATTCCTATAAAAACCACAATCTGCAACCATTTTAGAACAAGGGCAGAGTGTGTATGCTTTTTTAAGTAAGTAGAGGTTTTCCCGGCTAATAAAGCTACAATTCCAAAGATAAGAATTGTAATACCCATAAAAAGTAGGCCTAAAATATAGAATTGAACCACGGTATTTCCTTCCGGATCCCAAAGAAAACCGGGAAAAAAGGCCAGAAAAAATATGGTCACTTTTGGGTTTAGCACATTCATTATAAATCCCTGTTTGAAAAGCGACAACAAAGATTTCTTTTGAATTCCTTTTGAAGAATAAGCAATTTTAGGGTCGCTCTTAAAAACCAACCAGGCCAAATACAGCAGATAAATAGCACCCAGCAATTTAATAATCAAAAAGAGTGAATCTGAACTTTTAATAATCGCCGACACCCCAAAAGCCACCAGACTGGTGTGAACAATAATACCCGTGGCCAGCCCCAGGGCTGTGACAAAACCATGCTTTTTACCATTTGCTATTCCCTGAACCATCACATAGATAATATCGGGGCCCGGTGAGATGGTTAAAATAGCTGAAGCCGTTAAAAAGGGAATGAGCTGGTCTATCATTTAAAATAACTTAGCCCCTACTTCTATTTAACAATGCTTTATTAATTCTTTTTATTAAAGCCGGGCCTTCATAAATAAATCCGGTGTATAATTGCACTAAACTAGCACCGGCATCAAGTTTCTCCAACGCATCTTCGGCGGTGTGTATACCCCCAACTCCAATAATTGGAAAGGCTTTATTACTTTTTTCAGAAAGAAAACGAATCACTTCAGTAGCCCGGTTTGTTAAAGGCTTTCCACTAAGTCCGCCGGTTTCTAACTTATTTTCAGATTTTAAGCCTTCACGGGAAATGGTTGTGTTAGTTGCAATTACCCCTGCGATTTTTGTTTCTTTTACAATTTCTATAATATCCAGTAACTGCGCATCAGTAAGGTCGGGAGCTATTTTTAGCAAAATAGGCTTTTGCTTAGGCTTTGCGGCATTTAAATTTTGCAGGGTATTCAACAAATTAGTAAGCGGCTCTTTATCCTGTAACTCCCTTAAATTAGGGGTATTTGGAGAACTCACATTTACCACAAAATAATTTACATAATCGTAAAGCGCTTCAAAGCAAATCTTGTAATCTTCTACGGCATTTTCGTTTGCAGTAATCTTGTTTTTCCCAATATTCCCGCCAATAAGTACATTTTTATTCTTCTTAAGTCGGGCAACAGCTGCTTCTACCCCATCATTATTAAAGCCCATTCGGTTAATAATAGCATTATCTTCTTTTAACCTAAAGAGGCGTTTTTTCTCGTTACCGGGTTGCGCTTTTGGGGTAACAGTGCCTATTTCAATAAACCCAAAGCCTAAATCTGATAGCTCCTGAAAAAGCTTTGCATCTTTATCGAAACCAGCGGCAAGCCCCACCGGATTCTTAAATTTAAGTCCGAAAACCTCTCGTTCCAATCTCGAATCTTCCAACTGGAACTTCTTTTTTACCAGGCTTTTAAAAAAGGAAGTTTTACCGAATTTCTTTAAAGTGTTAAAAGTGAAATGATGCACCCATTCAGGATCAAACCTAAAAAGGAAAGGGCGTAAAAGCGATTTATACATTATAACTGGGTTTTCACAAAAATAGACTAATTTACACAGCCCAAAAAGTCCAAATCGATTATTTTAAGTATCAATACCCTTTTGCCGTATCATCTCCCCTCCTATCGGCACCAGCTTCCAAACGGCCATTGGGCAATATTTTAATCGCATCTACTTTCCCTATAATTCGAGATTCATTTTCATCTATATGATAAGCTTTCAACCTTAAAGAATCTAACAAACTGGCTTCAAATGCATTGGGCTCAAAAAGCACCTTATCGGGCAACCATTGATGATGAAAACGAGGTGCGTCTACAGCTTCCTGCATATTCATTTTAAATTCTTTTACATTAAGAATAGTTTGCAAAACCGAGGTAATTATGGTAGAACCACCCGGTGACCCCAAAACCATAAATAATTCTCCATTTTTTTCAACAATACTGGGCGTCATAGAACTTAGCATTCGCTTTTGTGGCGCTATAGCATTTGCTTCGGCTCCTACAAGCCCAAACATATCGGGAACTCCAGGTTTTGCACTAAAATCATTCATTTCATTATTAAGAAAAAAACCAAGTTCCTCAATATACATTTTAGAACCATAGGCTCCGTTTAATGTAGTGGTTACAGCTACGGCATTTCCATATTTATCTACTATAGAATAATGTGTGGTTTCGTCGCTTTCGTATCCGGGAATTTCACCATAACTAATATTGGAAGAAGGTGTGGCCTGGTCAAAACTAAAATTCTGCATTCTCCCTGAAAGATATGCGTCACTCAATAAAGTATCTACCGGAATATCCACAAAATCAGGATCTCCCAGATAAAAACTTCTATCGGCATAAGCTCTACGTTCGGCTTCGGTGACCACCTGGATAGTTTTAAGCGAATTATGACCATATTCGGCTAAAGGAAAAGTTTCCAACATTTTTAAAATTTGCCCTAAAACAATCCCACCACTTGAGGGTGGTGGCATAGATATAATTTTTAGGTCTTTATAGTCCAGTTTTACGGGCTCCCGCCAATGCGCCTGGTACTTCAGCAAATCTTCCATATTCATAACACCACCTCTTTCCCGGAGATAAGCGATCATTTTCCTGCCGGTTTCACCGGTATAAAATTCGTCTCTTCCATTAGTAATTATTCGCTCCAGGGTTTTCGCAAGTTGAGGGTTTTTAATGGTATCTCCCGGCCTGTAAGTTCTAGCAAATAAAATAGTATCCTTATTTTCCCGTAAGAACAATTCGCGGTAATGAGCCAGAGTTTTACTTTGTTTTTCGGTAACTACAAATCCGTTTTTAGCCAAAGCAACTACGGGTTCTAAAATTTCATTTATGGGTAAAGTTCCAAACTTTTCGTGGGCTGCAAAAATTCCGGCAATTGTACCGGGAACGCCAACGGCAAGTGGGCCGTACATACTTTTTTCTGATAGTACATTTCCATCTTTATCCAGGTACATTGTTTTAGAAGCCGCCAATGGCGCTTTCTCTCTAAAATCTAAAGATCCTGTTTCGCCGTTTGCTTTTCTATAAACCATAAATCCGCCGCCGCCTAAATTTCCGGCAAAAGGAAAGCTAACCGCGAGTGCCATTTCGGTAGCTAACATAGCATCAAAAGCATTACCCCCATTTTTTAGAATTTCCAAACCAATAATGGAAGCCTCTGCCCTGGCCGAAACCACCATGGCAGAATCGGCTATTAAAGTTTTTTTACCAAAATTATCCTCAACAAGGTTTTTAGATTTTATACAGGAAGAAAGGATTAAAATAACGAAAAGGAACAATAGTTTTTTCATAAGTGCAAGGAATAGCTATTCACGTTAATTATATTTGCTTAGAAGAGATGAGCTTACAAAATACTCTTAAAATTCTGAATAATAAAAGTGGAAACCAAATGATTAACAAACAGCGGATTATAGATAGATTTATTAGCTATATCACCATAGATACCCAAAGTGATCCCGAAAGCCAGACTACCCCCAGCACTCAAAAGCAATGGGAATTAGCTAAAAAGCTGGCGGAAGAGTTGCAGGCAATGGGTATGACCGAAGTTAGTATAGACGATAACGCCTATGTGATGGCCACGCTACCTGCTAATGTTGCGCATAAAGTTCCGGTTATTGGTTTCATTTCTCATTTTGATACTTCCCCCGATTTTAACGCTACCAATATAAAACCGCAAATTATTGAGAATTATGACGGAAGGGATATTATTTTAAACAAAGAGAAAAACATTATTCTTTCTCCCGAATATTTTGATGATTTAAAACAGTATAAAGGTCAAACTATAATTACCACCGATGGCACCAGTCTTTTAAGTGCCGACGATAAGGCCGGGATTACAGAAATAATGACGGCGATGCAATATTTATTGGATAATCCTGAAATTCCCCATGGAAAAATCCGGGTAGGTTTTACCCCTGATGAAGAAATTGGTCGCGGTGCCCACAAATTTGATGTGCAAAAATTTGGTGCTGAATGGGCATATACCATGGACGGGAGCCAAATAGGAGAATTGGAATATGAAAATTTTAATGCCGCCAGGGCCGTAGTTAAAGTACATGGAAAAAGCGTACACCCCGGTTATGCCAAAGATAAGATGGTAAACAGCCAGTATATTGCGGTAGACTTTATTAATTCTTTACCAAGACTGGAAACACCCGAACATACCGAAGATAGACAGGGATTTTTTCATCTTAGCAATATAAAAGGAGATGTAGAAGAAACCCAACTGGAATATATAATTAGAGATCATGATTTAGGGCATTTTAATGCCAGAAAAGAGATGATACAGAATTTGGCTTCAGAGATATGCTCGCAATATGAAAATGATTGTATTTCGGTAGAGATCACCGATCAATATTTTAATATGCGGGAAAAAATTGAACCGGTAATGCATATTGTAGACATTGCCAAAGAAGCTATGAAAGCAGTAAATGTTGAACCCATTTTGAAACCAATTCGCGGTGGCACTGATGGATCTCAACTAAGTTATATGGGGTTACCCTGCCCTAATATTTTTGCCGGCGGCCATAACTTTCACGGAAAATACGAATATGTACCGGTAGAAAGTATGCAAAAAGCTACTGAAGTAATCGTAAAAATTGCAGAAATAACTTCAGAAAAATATAAGTAAATTAGCTTTTGGCAAAACAAAGAGACATTACATAAAAAGATTTTTATTTCAAGGCTAGCCCCGGATTTCCGATAACTATCGGGATAAATCTCGATTATCGAGTAAAACCATATTCAAGCAAAAGGAAAATGGCTGTAAAATCGGTAGATGAATATATTGTAACCCATAATTCCTGGGAAAAAGAGCTACAGGCTTTAAGAGCAGTATTACAAAATACAGAACTTGAGGAATGTATAAAATGGGGAACACCGGTTTACACGCTTAACGGCAAAAATGTGGTTGGCATGGCAGCATTTAAAAATCATTGTGCCCTTTGGTTTTTTAATGGAGCCTTGTTAAAAGAGAATACCGCGCTACTCTATAACGCTCAGGAAGGCAAAACCAAAGCTCTAAGACAAATAAGATTTAGAAAAGAAGATAAAATAAGACCCGAAATTCTTCAGAAATATATAGCAGAAGCTATCCAAAACCAGCGGGAAGGAAAAGAGATAAAACCGGTTGTTTTAAAAAAGTTACTACTACCACCAGAATTAAAAGATGCTTTTAAAGCTGATAAAGGTTTAGAAAAATCTTTTCTGCAATTAACTAAAGGCAAACAAAGGGAATATGCTAATTATATTGCTGAAGCAAAAAGGGAAGCTACAAAAAGATCCCGACTGGAAAAGATTAAACCAATGATTAAGAATGGTGAAGGACTTCATGATAAATACAAAAATTGCTAATAGAGAAAGAATATTTAAAAAATTCATTTTTACGTCAATCTCAACTTGTTTCAGGTTCTAAAATGTTAGATTCTGAAACGAGTTTAGAATGACGTATTTTTTTACAATTCTTAAATCTCCCTAAAAATAAAAATCCCCAGGCTTTAACGCTGGGGATTTTCTATTCTAAATTATAACAGAAAATTATTTCTTCCCCTTAACGGCTTTTGCCTTGCTTTCTTTTTCCGGCTTGGCTGTTTCGTTAAGTTTTTTACTCATTTCCATAGATATGGAAGAGCGATCAAAAGTTATTTTTCCTGCTCCGGTTTCTATAATCACCGCATTGTTTTTTTCGCTAAAATCCACAACTTTACCGTGCATTCCACTTTTAGTGACTATACGGTCTCCGCGTTTTAATTCGGAAGCAAAGTTGCGTTCTTGTTTAGCTTTTTTCATTTGTGGACGTATCATAAAAAAATACACCACTAAAAACATTAAAATTATTGGGGCAAATTGGGTTAATTGATCCATTTATTAGCTAGCGTTTTCATCGGTTTCTACAAAGGCTTTAATTTTAAGACGCTCTGTACCGGCTTCTGTATTGGCAGTTACCGTTACTGTTTTTGTTACCTGACCTTTTCCAGAGCCATTAAATTTCACCAACATTTCTCCGGTTTCTCCCGGTTGAATTGGATCTTTGGTGTAAGATGGAACGGTACAACCGCAAGTACTTCTTGCATTTGTAATTACCAATGGCGCCTGCCCGGTATTGGTAAATGTAAAGGTATGCTCTACATTTTTACCCTGTGGAATAGTACCAAAATCATGCTCTGAAGTTTCAAACTCCATCTTTGGATATACGGTAGCCTGTGCATCGCGTTCTGCAGCACTTTCTACATTTTCCGCTTTTACTTTTTCCGAGGCGTTATTGTTGTTGTCTTTACACGAAGTAAAAAGCAGCGCCCCTACTGCAGCCAACATTAAGATTCCATTTTTCATAATCATGAACTTTATAATTTAATTTTTAAAATTAAGAAATTTTCTTCATTACATAAGACCTCGCCCTACTTTATTTAATTTATTGTGTTCCCTATACTCTTTAGATAACTTATCTAAAACACCATTTATAAAAATACTACTCTTTGGAGTACTGTATTCTTTGGCAAGTTCTAAATATTCATTAATGGTTACTTTTACCGGAATTGAGGGGAATTTAAGGAATTCACAAATTGCCATTTTCATAAGTATCATATCAATTTCTGCAATTCGGTCTTTATCCCAGTTTGGGGTTTTTCCCAACATTTCTTTTGCTAACACATCATCATTTAGATAGGTTTTTCTAAATAAATCTTTCGCAAAATCTTTATCCTCTTCATTTTTATAAAGCTTATCCAGTTTTAAACTTTCGGCAGAATGAGGTTTTAATTTCTGAAGAAATTTTAATACCGCGGTATTTACAATTGGCAAATCGTCTATCCAGGTAAGTTTAGCGTCTTCAAGATAGTCGTAAAGTTTTTCGTTGGGAGCAATAATCTCTTTAAAAACGGCAATTATAAACTCTTTATCTTCTTTGAAACTCGACTCCCGGGTTTCCATATAGCTTTTATAGATATCGCTATTTTTTAAAGCCTCCCAAATAATCTGCACATAATCATCATCCCTTTTCCAATGGGTTATTTTTCTTGACTCCAGTGCGTCCTGTAAACTCTCGTTATTCTGGAAAATATTAAAAATAGCATTGGAAACGAATTTTTTATTGGGATCTTTCTCCTCACTGGTAGCAAGGTATTTCTGTTGGGATTTTTCTAAAAAGTTTTCGGCCTGGCCTTTTAACTCTTCAATGAGGCTTAGCTGCACCAGAAAGAGATCGTACATCTCTTCCATACTTTTAAGGAGGAATTTTTCCTCGGTCCCCAGGTTGTTGTTTTGGCTTTGGTTAAAGGCGTAGAGTGATTGCATTACTTTAACCCGAATATGTCTTCTTGTCAACATAATTGTAAAAGAACTTTTTAGAATTAGAAAAGGCGAAAGAATATTCTTTCGCCTTGCAAAAATATCAAACTTTTGAAATTGATTACTTCAAATTTTGTTTTTTTCTATCATCAATTCGTTGTTGTGCAATTTTAAGTGCTGCAAAGTGAGAGGTCATATCTTCCTTATCGGCTTTACTTAGAATTTCTAAAGTAGTGTTATAAATATTCTCTGTTTTTCGCATAATCTCTTGCTTCCCGTAATTTTCAAGTTCTGCATACACATTTATAATACCTCCGGCATTAATAAGAAAATCTGGGGCATAAACAATTCCTCTTTCCCTAAGAACCTTACCGTGTGTAAGTTCATCGGCTAATTGGTTGTTAGCTGCACCGGCAATAACCTTTGCATTAATACGCTTTACCGTATCATCGTTAATGGTTGCTCCCAGGGCACAAGGTGCATAGATATCTACATCGGCAGCATAGACATCGGAACCTTCAAAAATTACTGCTCCGTATTTATTTTTTACAGCTTCAAGTCGTTCTTCATTAATATCACTAATAAAAACCCTGGCTCCATCCTGGGTTAAATGCTCTACAAGAGTTTCACCCACGTGACCTATTCCCTGAACCAATACCGATTTCCCTTCCAGGTCGTCACTACCAAACTTATGCTTTACAGCCGCTTTAAGTCCCATAAAAACACCATAGGCCGTGATTGGAGATGGATTACCGGCACCGCCTTTGTCTTCAGAAATCCCAGTTACATATTTAGTAACTTCACGCACAGTATCCATATCGGCAGTTTCCATTCCCACATCTTCTGCAGTGATATATTTTCCGCTAAGAGAATCTACAAAACGCCCAAAACTTCTCATTAGTTCAGGTGTTTTTTGAGTCCTGGCATCACCAATTATAACAGCCTTTCCTCCACCAAGATTAAGTCCTGTAATTGCACTTTTAAAGGTCATTCCACGCGAAAGGCGCAAAACATCATTCAAGGCCTCCCATTCACTACTGTAGTCCCACATTCTGGTACCACCCAGTGCAGGTCCTAAAACCGTGTTATGAATACCAATAATTGCCTTTAAACCTGTATCTTTGTCGTTGCAAAAAACTACTTGTTCGTGGTTATCAAAAGAAAGTTGACCGAATACTGGTGCAGACTTCTTTAGTTCATTTGCGTTTAGAACATCAACTTGCATAACTTGTTACATTTTTTAATTTAGTGTTTTCATTTTTCTGAAAATCACTATGCAAAAATAAAGAATATTTCAATAAACAGACTTTTAAAACGTGTTAAAATAACATATTCTTAAAATTTATCTTTTTATTCTTACATGAAGAACCTTAAGCATCTCAATAAATATTTTGTAAAATATAAGTGGAAACTATTGATAGGCCTGGTAATAACCATAGTGGCCCGTATTTTCGCACTGTATTATATTCCTCTAATTGGCGATTCTACAGATGCTATAGAACAATTTATTAATGGTGAGATAAGTACACTCGAGGTACTTAAAACCGAACTTGCCATGAATATAGCATTAATAATTGGAGCTACCCTAATTGCTGCATTTCTTACTTTTTTAATGAGACAAACATTTATTGTGGTCTCAAGGGATATTGAGTTTGATTTAAAAAACGAAATCTATAAACATTACCAGGAGCTCTCTCTTAATTTTTATAAGAAAAATCGCACCGGAGATTTAATGAACCGTATTAGCGAAGATGTTAGCAAAGTAAGATTATATCTTGGCCCGGCAATTATGTATACGGTAACCACTTTTACATCTACTGTGGTGGTCTTAATTTTTATGATTCAGGCAGCCCCAAAACTTACCTTATTTACGGTGGCACCCCTTCCTGTTTTGGCGTTTTCTATCTATAAAATTAGTGTGGCAATTCACAAGCGAAGCACTGTAGTACAGCAGTACCTTTCCAGGTTAAATACTTTTACCCAGGAAAGCTTTAGCGGAATTGCCGTTATAAAATCTTACGGGATGGAAAAGCAAATAAACCACGACTTTGTAAATCTTGCCAACGGGAGCCGTGATAAAAACATTGACCTTGTTAAGGTACAGGCTTTCTTTTTTCCGCTAATGGTGTTATTAATAGGAATTAGCAATGTACTGGTTATTTACATTGGCGGTAACCAATATATAAATGGGGAAATTGAAAATATTGGGGTTATTGTAGAGTTTCTGCTATATGTAAATATGCTTACATGGCCCATTGCCTCTATAGGTTGGGTAACTTCTTTAGTACAACAAGCTGATGCATCCCAGGAGCGTATCAACGAATTTTTAAAAGAAAAACCAGAAATTGTAAATAAAAAAGACACCCCCGATGAAATTCACGGTAGTATTGCTTTTAAAAATGTAAGTTTCACCTATGATGACACCAATATTACGGCCCTTAAAAATGTTTCATTTGAAATTAATAGCGGTGAGACCCTGGCCATTATAGGAAAAACCGGTGCCGGAAAATCTACAATTCTGGAACTTATTGGTAGGCTATACGATGTAGAAAAGGGGGAAATTTGTATAGATGATAAAAATATAGAAGAGCTTAACCTGGATAGCCTAAGGACTAGTATTGGTTACGTACCACAAGATGCATTTTTATTTAGCGACTCTATTAAAAGCAACATCAAATTCGGGAAAACAAATGCTACCGACCAGGAGATATTTGAAGCTGCAAAGAATGCCTCGGTACATAAAAATATTCTTGGGTTCAGCAAAGCTTACGAAACAGTTCTTGGCGAACGTGGCATCACCCTTTCTGGAGGTCAAAAACAACGAGTTTCTATTGCCCGTGCTATAATTCACGACCCAAAAATTTTATTATTTGACGATTGCCTCTCGGCGGTAGATACCGAAACCGAAGAAGCTATTTTAAATAACCTCTTTAAAATTTCAAAAGATAAAACTACCATAATTGTAAGCCACAGAATTTCTTCGGCCAAAAACGCTGATAAAATAATTATTCTGGAAGACGGTGCTATTGTACAACAAGGCACTCATTCCCAATTATTAAACCAGCCAGGCTATTATAAAGAATTATATGCAAAACAGTTAAATGAAAAAGAAATGTGAAATTTTTTTGCTAGATGTTAAAAATTTTTAGATTTTTGAGCAGTACTAAACCAAAATATTTAAAGAATCTATTTTATGAGTGACAAGGGAATGATGGAGAAAGAAGAAATATTCTCTAAAGTGCTGAGAGCCGGAAGAAGAACTTACTTTTTTGATGTTAGGGCAACACGTGCAAACGATTATTACCTAACAATTACCGAAAGTAAAAAATTTACTAACGATGATGGTTCTTTCTTCTACAAGAAACACAAAATTTACCTTTACAAAGAAGATTTTGCCGGTTTCCACGAAATTCTTCAAGAGATGACAGATTTTATCTTGAATGAAAAAGGAGAAGAGGTAATTAGCGAGCGTCATCAAAAAGATTTCAAAAAGGAGTATGAAACTTCTGAAGATGAAAGTCAGGAAAACAATACACCAAAGAAATTTACCGATGTAAGTTTTGACGACATTTAAATTATTGCTTTTAAGATTTTATAAACCGTCCCGAGATAATCAGGACGGTTTTTTTATATTTATATCCCAAATAAAAAAAATATGCAAAAATTTCTACCCTTTCTAATTTTCTGTATTTGTTTAAACTCGTTTGCCCAACAAGAAAATAAAGAGCTTGGCCTGGATTATTATTTGCCCCAGAATATAAACT
This sequence comes from Salegentibacter maritimus, assembly GCF_016236975.1. Lineage (NCBI taxonomy): Bacteria > Pseudomonadati > Bacteroidota > Flavobacteriia > Flavobacteriales > Flavobacteriaceae > Salegentibacter > Salegentibacter maritimus. The sequence continues at coordinate 83,691 of NZ_JAEHNY010000013.1, read as the reverse complement.
ATAACGACGACATACCAAAACCTCAGGATATAATTGGATACATTCCCGGGGAATGGCATGTTACACACGATTTACTCGTAAATTATATGCGTGAGCTTGCCCGTGTGTCACCAAGAATAGCTATTGAAAATCGTGGCGAAACTTATGAAGGTCGCCCACTTATATTACTCACCATAACTTCTCCAGAAAACCACGAAAATTTAGAAGAGATTCGCAAAGAACATCTGGCATTAACGCAAGAGAATGCCTCTTCCCTAAATGTAGCAGAAATGCCTATAGTGGTAAACCAGGGTTTTTCTATTCACGGAAACGAGGCCAGCGGCTCTAACGCTGCTCTCTTAGCAGCTTATTACCTCGCTGCTGCCGAAAGTGAAGAAGTAAAAGATTTGTTGAACAATACTATAATTCTATTTGATCCTTCATTTAATCCAGATGGACTGCAGCGCTTTGCGTACTGGGCCAACACCAATAAAAGTGAAAATATAAATCCCGACCCTCAAGATAGAGAGTATAGCGAAGTTTGGCCGGGCGGTAGAACCAATCATTATTGGTTTGATATGAACCGCGATTGGTTACCGGTACAATTGCCCGAATCTCAGGCGCGTATAGCAACATTCCATAAATGGATGCCCAATATTTTGACCGATCATCACGAAATGGGTTCTAATTCCAGCTTTTTCTTTCAGCCGGGAATTCCTTCAAGAACGCACCCATTAACGCCAGAAATTAACCAGGAACTTACCAAAGAAATAGGAAACTACCATGCTGAGGCTTTTGACGAGCTAGGCTCTTTTTATTATACCGAAGAAAATTACGACGATTTTTACTACGGAAAAGGTTCTACCTTCCCCGATATTAACGGAAGTATTGGAATTCTTTTTGAACAGGGAAGTTCTCGTGGCCACGCCCAGGAAACCGACAATGGTATTTTAACCTTTCCCTTCACCATACGCAACCAGTTTACTGCAGCACTTTCTACTTTAGAAGCTGCTAAAAATATGCGTGAAAAAATCCTCAACTATCAGCGTAATTTCTATAAAAACGCCCGTAACTCTGCCAAAGATGGTGCTTATGTTTTTGGAAGTGAAAAAGATGCTGCTTCGGCTTACGAGCTGGCGAAAATCCTTAAAAAGCATCAGGTTGAAATTCATAGCTTAAAGGAAGATTTCGAAGCCGAAGGAAAGAGTTTCAAAAAACATTCAGCTTATGTGGTCCCAAAAAATCAGCGCCAACACAGACTTGTAAAGGCAATGTTTGAACGCCGTACCGAATTTGAAGATAGTTTATTTTATGATGTTTCGGCATGGACCCTGCCCCTGGCCTTTAACCTGGATTTTGCTGAGGATGTTAAACTAAAACATGCGGGAGAAGAAATAAAAGAACTTTCCGCACCAAAAATTGAAACTTTAGAGAAAAGCAATTACGCTTATGTAATGCAGTGGCACGATTATTATTCACCTAAAGCCCTCAATATGATTCTTGAAGAAGGGCTTCGAGCAAAAGTGGGAATGCAAGCTTTTTCTTTAGCCGATAGGGAGTACGATTACGGCACCATTCTAATCCCGGTTCAAAATCAAAAGTTGGATGCAGATAAGATGTATCAATTTCTACAAAATGTAGTAGAAAAGTCGAATGTTCAAATTGATGCTATAAACACTGGTTTAACCGAAGGAATAAATCTGGGAAGCAACCAGTTTGAAGCCCTTGAACCGGCAAAAGTAGCTTTAATTGTTGGCGACGGAATCACTCCTTATGATGCCGGTGAAATTTGGCATTTATTTGACCAGCGCTACGATATGAAAATCACCAAACTGGACACCAGGAGATTTTCGCGTACAGATTTAAGTCGTTATACCGATATAATTTTGCCCAATTCCCGCGGAAGTGCTCTGGAAAAAAGAGACATAGAAAAACTTAAAGACTGGATTCGTGACGGCGGAACTTTAATTGGTTACCGCAATGCCGCGCGCTTTTTTGAAAAGGAAGATTTTATGGACCTGGAAATCAAAAAAGACAGCCTGGTAGCCAAGGATATTAGCTTTGAGGAACAAAGAGATTTTAGAGGTGCACAGGGTATTGGAGGTGCTATTTTTGAAGCAAAGATAGATCGCTCACATCCGGTAAATTTCGGTTATACCAATGATAAACTTGCCTTGTTTAGAAATACTACAATTTTTGTAGAAGCCGATAAGCAAAGTTACAACAATCCTATCCGGTACACGGAAAATCCTTTGCTAAGTGGATATATTAGTGATCCGCGCTTAGAAGATATTGCCGGTACAGTTCCTTTTAAATATACTGGATTGGGTCGCGGAAATGTAATACTATTTACCGATAATACGAACTTTCGCGCTTTCTGGTATGGTACCAATAAACTTTTAATGAATGCTATCTTTTTTGGTGACGAGATGTAAATTTTAGTTATATCACATAGAGAGCCCTAAGGTTTTAGAAAGCAAAATTACCGGGAAATGCCAATAATTAGATAAAACTGGCAAATCCCGGTATTTTTTTAGACATCTCCGGGCAACCTATATAAAACCGCGAACTCCTAAAACTCTATAAAGATAGAAACCTACCACCAGTTTCTGTTATGGTGAAGCTATTAATGAGGCTTCTTATAATGTTTACAACAAAACGATTAGCCCACATTGCGCAAATTTAAAAATTAGCCTCACTTACAAACTAAATGAAAACAGCTTTTTTTTATCAATATAGCCCGGCCTGTATTGAAGCTTGTAGCAGTAAATACGAGAAAATAGAATAATGATTAACCTATCCGAAGTCCATTTTCAACCTTAAAATCGGGGTTTAGTAGTACGATATCATTTTCTTTTCCTACTGCTCCCAACACCAGGCATTCACTCATAATATTTGCGATTTGTTTCTTTGGAAAATTAACAACCGCCACAATTTGGCGGTTTAATAGTTCTTCTTTTTTATAGCGTTTGGTAATTTGGGCCGAAGTCTTTCTCTGGCCAATATCTTCACCAAAATCAATAAGCATTTTATAAGCAGGATTTCTGGCTTCGGGAAAATCTGAAACTTCAGTGATTGTTCCAACTCGCATTTCAACTTTTTCAAAATCCTTCCAGGAAATTTCCATATTGTATTTTTCAACAAAAATAGAAAAAAACACTATATTCAGAAGGGAATTACCTCATGGTAAGCCAATGAGGAATTAAATGAAAAGGTTTTTTTGACTTCGGGGAATGCCTCGGAGTTGCAATAACTATTAGGAAAAATCTCGATTATCGAGTAAACTTATAAAACATTATGGCCAGAACTGCGTCAAATATGATTCCTTTAGGAACACCGGCTCCAAATTTTAATCTTGTAGATGTAATAACAAGCAATAGATATTCACTCGAAGATATTAGAGGCATCAAGGGGACTTTAATTATGTTTATAAGCAACCACTGTCCATTTGTGAAGCACGTAAATGAAGAAATAGTTAGACTTGCCGGAGACTACCGAGTTTTGGGTTTTGGTTTTGCCGCGATTATGAGCAACGATGTAGAAAACTATCCGGCAGACCATCCTGATAATATGAACGAGGTAGCAAGAAAACATCAATATTCTTTCCCATACCTTTACGACGAATCGCAGGAAGTGGCCAGAGCTTATAAAGCCTCCTGCACACCCGATTTTTATCTTTTTGACGATGAATTGAAGTTAATCTACCGCGGCCAATTAGACGATTCAAGACCGGGAAATGGCATTCCGGTTAATGGCAGGCATCTTCGCGATGCTATGGATGCCGTTCTTGCCAATAAAAAAGTATCGCAAAACCAAAAACCGAGCATTGGATGCAACATTAAATGGAAATATACACCAGAACCTTAATTCCTAAATCTATTATAAGCGTTATCAGTTAATCTTATCTTAAACCAAGTAAAACCTATTGACTTAATAGGTTGTTTAGAATAAAAATTCTTTAATTTTATAGTTCTAATCACTAAAAAACAAAACTATGAGCGAGTTAAAACTAGGGGATAAAGCACCAAATTTTGATGCTGAAACTTCGGAAGGGAAAATCAACTTTTATGATTATTTAGGAGATAGTTGGGGGATTTTATTCTCACACCCGGCAGATTACACCCCGGTTTGTACCACCGAACTTGGCACCGTTGCAAAATATAAAGATGAGTTTGAAAAACGCAACACAAAGGTGATGGCATTAAGTGTAGATGGCCTGGAGTCTCATAAAGGCTGGATAGATGATATAAATGAAACCCAAAATACCACGGTAAATTTTCCTATTATCGCCGATGAAGATAAGAAGGTTTCTAACCTGTATGGCATGATTCATCCAAAAGCCGATGATACGCTTACCGTGCGTTCGGTGTATGTTATTGGACCAGATAAAACCATTAAGCTAATGATTACTTACCCGGCAAGTACCGGTAGAAATTTTGATGAATTATTAAGGGTTATAGATTCGCTGCAACTTACCGCCTACCAAAAAGTAGCCACTCCAGCCAACTGGAAACACGGGGAAGATGTAGTAATTAGTCCTTCTGTATCTAACGAAGATGCCAAAGAGATGTTCCCTAAAGGTTTTAAAGAAGTAAAACCATATCTTAGAATGACGCCACAGCCGGATTCTAAATAAAACTAACTTCTATTAAGCCCGTCATCCTGAACTTGTTTCAGAGCCTGCTCCGAAATTTATTCGGAGATCTAAGATATTGACAATCTATTCATGTTAGAATCCCGAAGTTAATGCGGGATAAAGTCTGAATAATTTCAGCTTGACGAAAACAAGCTTTTTAGACTCATTCTTAAAAAAATACCTCACAGGTCTCTGAAACTTGTGAGGTATTTTTTATCATTAAATTACCCTTCGGGGGTTAGGGGGCTTTTACTTTACCGCTACAAGCTCCACATCAAAAACCAATGCTGCATTTGGTGGAATTACACCACCCGCACCACGCTCTCCATACGCCAAATGCGATGGAATCACAAAGCGGGCCTGGTCTCCTACATTTAAAAGCAAAATACCTTCGTCCCAACCACTAATCACGTGGCCCATTCCCACAGGAAATTCCAGCGGCTGATTTCTTTTATAGGAAGAATCAAAAACGCTTCCATCAGTCAACATTCCTTTGTAGTGTACAGAAACAGTTTGTCCTTTTTCAGGTTTTGCTCCTTCTCCCTTTTTCTCAATTTTATAGCGAAGTCCGCTTTCTGTGGTTTTAAAGCCCTGTGATATTTCTCCCAGTAATTCTTCTTCTCTTTTCTTTGCTGCTGCTTCTCTTTCTGCTTTAGCCCCATTAAATTGCCTAAAAGACTCTACTGCATTAAAGCTTTCTGCTTTCTCTCCGGCTCTAATAATCTCTAACTTTTCTATTTCATCACCTTGCTGAATGCTGTCTACAATCTCCTGGCCCTTAACCACACTACCAAAAACAGTATGTTTTCCGTCTAACCAGGCAGTTTCGGTATGTGTAATAAAAAACTGGCTTCCGTTAGTTCCGGGACCGGCATTGGCCATAGATAGCTTTCCAGGGGCATCGTGTTTTAGCTCGGGATGAATTTCATCTTCAAACTTATAACCGGGACCACCTACACCGGTACCCTGTGGGTCTCCCCCCTGAATCATAAAATTAGGAATCACCCTATGAAATTTAAGTCCGTTATAATAAGGTTTCCCCTGTGGGAAGGCGTCATTTTCAAGCTTACCTTCAGCGAGCCCTACAAAATTCCCAACTGTACCGGGTACTTTTTCATATTCCAATTCAACTAAAATCTGACCTTTAGTGGTATAAAATTTAGCGTATAATCCGTCGTTCATTTTCTTATATTTTTTCGATTCACAAAGATATCTATTTTTCGTTTAATGGTTTTAATATACCTGCTCCCCATTTACATAAGTTTCCAAAACTTTAATTCCGGGAATTTCAGATTGCTCAACTTTCATAATATCTTTATCTAAAATTATAAAATCGGCAAATTTACCGGCTTCTATACTTCCTTTTTCTTCTTCTTCAAAATTCGCATAGGCCGCCCAAATGGTCATTCCTTTTAAGGTTTCTTCACGAGATAAGGCCTGTTCTTTCATAAAACCTTCCTGGGGAAAATTATTAGTATCCTGTCTTGCTACCGCTGCATAAAAAGTAAGAAAAGGGCTTACTTCTTCAACCGGAAAGTCGGTTCCCAGGGCAATAATTCCAGCCTGGTCTAATAACTTCTTATAGGCATAAGCACCTTGTATTCTTTTATCCCCTAAACGATCTTCTGCCCAATACATATCGCTGGTTGCGTGTGTAGGCTGAACCGAAGGAATAATATTTTTACTGAAATATTTAAGATCTTCTTCATCAATTACCTGCGCGTGTTCTACTCTCCATCTACGGTCTTCATCGTTGGCTAAAAGTTTATCGTAAGTTTCCAAAACCATATAGTTGGCTGAATCGCCAATAGCGTGAGTGTTCAGTTGAAATCTTGAATTCGCTACCCGCTCTGCAGTTGCTTTAAAATCTTCAACAGGTGAGAGCAAGGCTCCAAAATGCCCGGCACGGTCACTATATTCTTCCTTTAAAGCAGCACCTCTTGAACCCAGTGCACCATCGCCATAAAATTTTACTGAACGCACATGTAGCCTTTCGGTTTTAATAGGGTCTTTATCTAGATAGTGATCCAGGTTTTCTTTAGTATTACTAATCATTGCGTATAGCCTTATTTTAAGACTTTCGTCTTTATGAAGGCTATCCATGAGCTGTATAATTTCTTTATCAATTCCGGCATCTACAACTGTGGTTAAGCCATACTTGAAAGATAGCCTCTGAGCATCTAGCAAAGCATTTACCCGTTCTTTTGTAGAAGGTTCAGGCTGTGCTTCAGCAATAAGCTGCATAGGATTATCTACAATAATACCGGTTAATTTTCCATTTTTTTGTTCAATATCCCCACCATTAAAAGAAGTCTCTGTTGTAATTCCGGCTTTATCTAATGCAGCCTGGTTGGCCAAAAGTGCGTGGCCATCTATTCTGGTTAGGGCTATTGGGGTATCTGGAAATAATTCATCTAAAGTATCTTTGTTCGGAAATTCTTTTCTCTCCCAGTCGTTCTGGTCCCATCCCCTACCGGTTATAAATGGAACATCTCTTTTATTTTGAAAATCAACAATGCGCTGTACCACCTCCTCAAAACTTTTGGTGCCTGACAGGTCTACCCGTTGTTGCTGTAAGCCTAATCCGTAAAAATGGGCATGTCCATCTATAAAACCGGGAAAAACGCTTTTTCCTCCCGCATCAAGTTTCTCGGCGCTATTGTATTTTTCCTGAAGTTCATCAGCATTTCCTACCTCAACAAATTTCCCGTCTTTTATCACAAAAGCTTCAGCGGTATTGAAATTTTCGTCTACGGTATAAACTTCGGCATTAAAAACCATGAGATCCACTTCTGCTTTATTTTCAGAATTACACGAAATCAAAGCAAAGCCCAGAAAGCAAGCAATTAATATATTTTTCATCTAGATTATAATTTTATATAAAAATAAAAAATGCGCCCGGTAAAGGCGCATTTTGTTGAATTATTTACTTGTGCAAATTTAGAATATTGCATTAATAATTTGATCCCGTATACTTTTATTAGCTGCAGCTGCAAGTGCTACCGAAACGAATAACCCAATCATAGCGTAAGAGAAATCTTTAAAGATCATCTTACCGGCCTTCTTACGGTGCTTTTTACCTTTTTTGTTTCTAGCCAGGCTTATGGCTATTTCCCTACCTCCAATAATACCAAGGAATACCCAGGTAGTACTCATAGGTACCGTACTAATAAATAGTTTATAGATAAGTAGAATTACATAAGTTAAATCTACCAGAGTTGCTGCCCGAATATCTGAGATTCTAGATTTCTCACTAACTACTTCCTGGATTTTGTCTCCCCTTAGGTAAAACAACAGGCCTAAACCTCCAAAAATAGTAAGAGCGAACACTATAAACTGGAAAGTATCTAGACTACGAGGAAGGAATACCGCTATATTAGCACCATCCTGCATTACCCAAACTCCCCAAAGCGTACCACTTACAAGCCATTGAACGGCAGTCCAGCTATTATTGAATTTACGGCTCTTAAAATATTTTTTAATAAAATTATAGGATAGGTACCATACTAAGAATGAAAGTACAAACGCCATTATATAGCCTGTCCAACTCTTCCATACTACCGATGTAATACCCGAAGTATCAGCACTAAATACACTTAAAATAAGGAATGTAGTAGAAACCGGCATTTTTAACCTGGTTAAAATAAGCAGTACCAGTGGTGCTATAATCTGAAAAAAGCTAAAGGATTCCGGATGTGGGTAAGGAGAACTACCATCTGGTTTTAAAAGCCGTTGATAGGTTACATCCCCATCAAAATAAAACCAGCTAAAACTAACTACACCCAAAAAAATGAAGCCTACATACAACCACAAAATCCACCAACGCTTGGCTTTGTTACTCTCAATAAATGTTCCAAGAGATTGGATACTATCATTTGCAACGGTGGCATAGGCTGCAAAGAAAAAACCAAGCCACATTGCTGCTGTTTGGTTACCGGTAAATATTCCGGCCATAATTATACCTACAATTACTATTGCAAGGAAGGCTTTTTCCTGCACCATATAATCCAGAATATTCAAATATGGACGGGAACGGTCACTTCGTTGAAACTTTTTACCTTTTGCCATTAATTAGCTCTTTTAAATTTGTAAAAAATTATAATTTAAGGGATAAATTGTTTTTCCTTAAAATTGGGTACAATATTAATTAGTTCTACGCTTAATTTTGAATTTCCAATGTTGTGTTATTGTTAAGGAATCTTTAATAAAAATAAATTTAAAAATACTGATTCACAATCACTTAAAAAAATATTGGTAACATACAACCTATATAAGCACAAAAAAGTGGCTGTTTAAAAAGTTTGTTCTCATCAAAAATAAACTCATTTTCAGTTTCTAACACAATTTTAATCAGCAAGATATTAGACCCCAATTTTAATTGAGAAAAGCACTGAAAATAATTTAAAAGAGACGATTTTAAAACCTTTTAAACAGCCACTTAAATAGTTAATCAAAAAAATTAATCTTTAAAAGTCAAACTTATATGTAGCCCCGGCAAGCAATTGTAATCCCTGAACCCTAAAGTTGGTCCAGCGCTGGTAATCGTTATTCAATAAATTACTTCCTTTCACAAATACCGAAAGTCTATCATTAAAACGGTAACCCAAATTTGCATTTACATCAAAATAACTGTCCAGGCTAATGGTATTTAAAGATGGTTCTCCGGTAGTTATTGCAACTACACGTTCCTGGTCGTAACGTTCTCCCACATAAAATAAATTAGCACCGGCAAACCACTTCTCACTAATTTGATAATCGGCATTTAAAGAAGCTTTAAAATCGGGTAGGTTCCAGGCTTCAGCTTCATCATCTGTATTATAATTAAAATATTCGGCATTAATTCCCAGTCTAAAGTTTTGGTTTACATCAACATTAAGCTCTCCGGCAACCGATAGGGTGTTTACATCATCATAAACCATTTCAAAAGAATTTCCGAAGGCATAGTTTTCGGTGATTAGGGTATTGGCCTGCGGATTGCGCTTAAACAAAGCCTTATTAAACTGCGACTGATACCCGGTTTTGAAATTATAAGAAACAGCATTGCTTAATTTTCCTTTAGCGCCAACATAGGCATTATACTCATTATCGGTTGGCTTTACTTCCAAACTTGGGGAAACATAGGGGTTCTCCTGTACAAATTTAAAGTATGTATTTTGTTGCAAACCACCTTCAAGACCCGCGTAAGGGGTAAAATAGTCGCCACCAAGCCTGTAGCTTGCAGTAATTTTTGGATAGATATAGAAATTGCCATCGCTATTTTCTACATCCTGGCTATAAAAGAAAGCCACGCCAAGATCTAAAGTAAGGTCGTCCCTTAAGATTAATAAGCTCGGGTTAATACCAAAATTCATAAAAGCGTAATTATAGTTTTCAGAAGCCAGAAATTGTTCCCCCATCTCTCCCTGCACTATATCTGCATAAATATTAGTGGTTATAAGTTCATCGGCTATATTTACCTCAAAGTTACCGCTGGCGTTAAAATGATTTTCTGAAGTTGAATAAGAATCTCCGGTATGTCTAAACTTTGCACTTGCATTATCAAAAAATGAATCATAAAGTTCTATTTCCCCACCAGCATATACAGAAAAATAATTTTGAGAAGGATCTATAGCATTTAATTCGTCGTTACTAAAGTCTTCACTTAAAGGCAAACCATACCAATTAAAAAGTTGGTGACGGCCACCAATTTCAGTTTTCCAGCCCAAATCGCGATTTTTAGAGTTATAGCTTAAGTTTAGCTCGGTATCATAAAACTTATCATCTAAAATAACATCCTTAATACCGCCCTGGGATGAATTATGGCTTACATAAACCCCAAAATTATCGCTGCGGTTTACTTCCAGGTTGCTGTAGAATTCAGCTAATAAATTACCATAATTTCCAAAGCCAAGGCTTGCATAATTATCGTACACCTTAATTCTTCTTTCTCTTTTTAAGGTGGTTGCACGACCTTTGGCAGGTGTAAAAGTTGAGGCTACAGGTACCGAGAAAATACTGTATTTCACCGGTCTCTTTTGGGTTCTAACAGAATCTGACCTACTTGGGGTTTGCTTTATCTTATTAGCGTCTTTTACCGTAGGTGTATAGGGTTTTACTACAGTTACGGTTTCACTATCTATAGGATCCTGAGCAAAAAGAACCCCGCCAATTAAAAACATACTTAGGATAAGGCTCTTTTTTATTGAAATCATTTGCATATAGAAATTCTTAAATGTTAGATTGAAAGTTGAATTAATTGTTTGCTTCTACCGAAGAATTGGTTTTGGCCGCTTCTGTCTTTATTCTGGCTAGCTCTTGCTTTGCTTCCTGTACAATTTCAGGATAGTTTTGGAAGTTTTTAATTACATTTTCCAAAATATAGGTAGCCTGGTAGGTGTCGTTTAACTCGTAGAAGTTATCGGCCATTAATACCAAACCTTTAGCTCCCCAGCGTTTATAACCCGAAAAATCTTTGGCTAAAATTTGAATCGCAGCGTTAGAAGCTTCGTAGTTACCGCTTTCATTTTTAAAATAGGCATCATAATATAAAGCTTCAGCCGCCAGTTCCCCTTTAGCCGTTTTTTGTACTTCGGCATACGCGCTTTTGGCTTTACTCATATTACCAGACGCAAATGCCGCACGGGCCACAATTACCCTGGCATCATTACGGGCCTCTGAATCTGACTCTGAATTAGCCAAAACTTTGTCGGCGTAATTTGCCGCTTTCCCGGGCTGGTCTAATTCCAGATAGGATTTCATCAGGTTTGATTGAGCAAAAATTATATTCTGTTCAGAACTGGCTTGTTTTTCTAGCTTCTCTAAATAACCAACGGCTTCACGGTAATTTTCATTTTCAAGCAAGATTTCAGATAATCTTGAAAGGGCCTGCTCGGTAAATTCATTCTTAGGTTTATCGGCTACAACCCTATAATTTGTTGCTGCCTTCGCTTTATTTCCGTTTCGGAAATATAACTGACCTAAGTAAAAATTAGCATTTATGGAATGAATTCCGTTAGGGAAACGTTGCAGGTAGTTTTCAAAACCGCTAATTGCCCTGTCATACTCATTATTGAAATATTGATTTTCGGCCGACTCGTAGGTAGTGTTATCCAAATCGGCATCGGTTACTTCCACAAAATCTATGTTCTGTACCCAGTTTGCATATTCATCTGTACGCCCAAGATCTACGTACACCATTCTTGCAGTAGATACTGCTTGCATAGCTTCGGGTGTATTCGGATAATTCTGCACTACTGTCTTTAGCCTTTCTAAAGCCCGGTTTCCATTATCGGAATTATAATGAATTAAGGCCTGTCGCAACATGGCTTTAGGCACAAAAGCACTTTTAGGAACTTCTCTAATAAGCCTATCGTAAGCCGATAAAGCCTGGCTGGTATTATTTGCTGAAACATAGGTGTTTCCCAATTCATACATAGCGTCATCTCTGTAAGAAGAACGTGAATATTGATTTATAAAGTTTTTAAGTTCAGAAATTTTAGTATCCCTTCTATCTATAAAACCATAACTCATAGCTTTTTGGAAAGCAGCATAATGGTTAGTTCCACTCAACGAAAGTGCCTTATCGTAGGCTTCAATTGCCGGCCAATACTGGCTGCTTACAAAATAAGTATCTCCCAAACGCAATAAAGCATCATTTCTACGGGCTACCTCATTAAAACTATTTTCAGCATAACGCTTAAAGAATTCTATAGCTCGCGCGTATTCATTCTTTTTAAAGTAGGCATAACCAAGGTTATAATCAAGGTTGTTCAATTCTTCTGTTCCTCTTGCAGCACTCATCCCTGAAAATTCGCGATATCCAAGAATGGCATCGTCAATTCTATTGATGTTGTATTCACTTTCAGCCTTCCAAAAAGTAGCTTTGGCTGTTATTTTTTGGTCCCTGGGTTCAGAAAGTGCTTTTTCAAAATTTAAGATAGCATTTTCATAATCGCTTTCTTCATAAAGCTGAAGACCATAGTAGTAAGCAACTTTCTGGTAGGCCTGCTTATCGCTAAAGTTACGGTTGTTCTCCAACAAACGCATGGCTTCTTCAAAATTGCCCGAAGTAAGGAAAGAATCAATCAGCAAGCTTTCCATAGCCTGTCTATTCTCAGAATCGGGATATTTTTCTATATAATTAATTAATACCTGTGACGGACTTTCGTAGCTATTCCCAATCTCGTAACTCAGTTTAGCGTAATTCATATACGCATCTTCCTGAATTTGCGGGTTAAAATTCATCTCGCTGGCATTTTTAAAAGCATTTAAAGCCTGCTGTTTTTGATTGGATTCTAAATAAGACTGCGCCAGGTGGTAATATGCATTTTGGGCAATTTTATTTTTTCCATCTATAATTTTATTGAATTCAGAGATGGCATTTTCATAATCGCCCTGTTTATAATAAGCATAGCCCAATTGATAATAATCGGTATTATTCCATCTTCCTCTTTCCCCGTCATATTCTTTTAAATAAGGTAAGGCTTGTTCATATTGTTCTAAATTGAAATAACTCTCGCCAATTATTTTATTAAGTTGAGAGCGTTCTATACGATTAGAGCTTTGTAATTGTGCCTTTGCCAATTTTATAGCTTCTTCAAACTTACCCAGTTTAAAGTTCATGTCGGCCTGGAAATAAGAAAGGTCTTCACTATACCTATCGTTGCCACTTACAGCTTCAAAATTTTTATTGGCTTCTTCATAATCATCGCCCTCATAGGCCATATAGCCCAGATAATATTTAGCCTGGGAGCCAAATTCTTTAGAGTCTCTCACCCTTTCTAGATATTTACGAGCCTGGTCGTATTGTTTAGCTCTAAAGTAAGCATAGCCATTATTAAAGTAGAAGCGCTGCTTTTCGGCGCGGCTCATACTATTTTCATTAACTTTATTGTACCATTTACGGGCCAGGGAATATTTTCCGGTTTGGAAATAATAATCGGCAACATCGCGATAAGCAGAATTGGTCTTTGTACTGGTAGGATACCTACTTACAAAACGTTCCATTAACCTATCGGCTCCCGGTTGGTTTAAGCGCACTGCGGCATTGGCGATATAGTAAGCACAATCTCCTTCAATTTTCTCGTCTTTGGTTTGCTCTTTTACTTCTTCAAATAAATTTTGAGCTGCCAGAAACTGCTGATTATTGTACAATTCAAGTGCTTTATTGAATTCGGCCAGATCGTGTGTAAAATTGGCCGATCGTTGAGAAATGCCGGTAAAAGAGAAACATACTAAAACAACAAACAGTAAAATTTTGTTAGGTGTCATTTATAAATTTTTAAGTTGATGATTCAAAGATAATTTAAACCTTCCTTTATTAACGCCCATATAAAGTGATAATTATGTTAATGTAAAAAAAAGTGAACCGGCAGCTTTTGAAAAATGTATATTTACCTATATTTTTAACCCAAACAAAGCCTAGATTTTTATGTCCAATACCGTCCTGGAATTAAAAAATGCTGCCATTTATCAGCGTGAAAGCCTAATTTTATCTGAAGTTGATGTAGAAATCAATAAAGGTGATTTCGTTTATCTTATTGGTAAGACCGGTACAGGAAAAAGTAGTTTTATGAAAACACTTTACGGAGATTTACCACTTACCGAAGGTGAAGGGAATATTGTTGATTTTAATTTGCGAACACTTAAAGAAAAAGATATTCCTTTTCTTAGAAGAAAACTGGGTGTGGTTTTTCAGGATTTCAAGCTTTTAACCGATAGAAATGTAAAAGACAACCTGCTTTTTGTTCTGAAAGCCACCGGCTGGAAAGACAAAAAAGCTATGGATCATAAAATAGATGAAGTTTTGGATAAAGTAGGAATGAAATCTAAAGGCTTTAAATATCCTTATCAGTTATCTGGAGGCGAGCAGCAGCGAGTAGCTATTGCTCGAGCGCTTTTAAATGATCCCGAGCTTATTCTTGCCGATGAACCTACCGGGAACCTCGATCCGCAAACCTCGGTGGAAGTAATGGAGGTACTTCAGGATATAAGCAAAAACGGAAAAACTATTCTTATGGCCACGCATGATTATGCGCTACTATTAAAATATCCTTCCAAGACTTTAAAATGTGATGGACAGCGCGTTTTTGAAGTGGTTCAAAAATCGGTTTAAGCTTACCTAAAATCAGAGAGGGAATATATTGATGTTCTATTAAACCCTAATTAAGAAAGGCTCCCTAAATAATAAATAAAACAATTTTAAAAAATCTTGAATTCTACGTTACAAAAGTAGGCGATTAAGGTTTCACCTCATCTTCTTTAAGCCTTTCCGGCCTTCTATCTATAACGAGGTAATAAAAGTTTACAAAAACAATTATACCATTGGCAATAATTACAGGCCAGGATTTTATTAAAATTCCATAGATAACAAATAAAATACAGCCCAGTGTATTTATAATTCTAAGCTTTATGATATTTTTCATAAAGAAAGAAATAGCAATAAAAAAGGAAGAAAGATAACCAATCCACTCTGTAAGACTAATCCCTAAAAATTCCATATAAAAAAGAGTTTGCTTAAAAGTTCTTTAAACGTCAACCTGAACCTGCCCAAGCTTTCAGGCGGGCATGTTTCAGCTTCTAAGGTATTAAATTCAGAATAACGATTATTGAAAATTTTTAAACAAACTCTTTAATACCAGATAATTATACTATTTTGTTTCTCTTACGTTCGTTTTCGGTAAGATAAATTTTACGCAATCTTAAATGACTGGGAGTTACTTCTACATACTCATCTTTTTGAATATATTCTAAAGCTTCTTCTAAAGAAAACTTTCTTGCAGGAACAATCTTCGCTTTATCGTCTGCACCGGCAGAGCGCACATTGGAAAGTTTCTTGGTTTTGGTAATATTCACAGCCATATCATCCTGGCGGGAGTTCTCACCAATTACCTGCCCTTCATAAATTTCTTCTCCCGGATCTACGAAAAACTTACCTCTATCCTGAAGTTTATCTATAGAATAAGGAATTGCTTTTCCGCGTTCCATAGAAATTAAAGAACCATTAAGACGTTCTGGAATCCCACCTTTTAATGGTTGATATTCTTTAAACCTATGTGCCATAATTGCCTCACCCGCAGTAGCAGTAAGCAATTGGTTACGCAAACCTATAATTCCTCTAGATGGAATCATAAACTGAATAATCATTCGTTCGCCACGGGTTTCCATGCTAAGCATTTCGCCCTTTCTTGTGGTTACCATCTCTACAGCTTTCCCTGAAACTTCTTCAGGTAAATCTATGGTTAACTCTTCTATAGGCTCACATTTCTCACCATCAATTTCTTTGATAATAACCTGTGGTTGACCAATTTGAAGCTCATAACCTTCCCTTCTCATAGTTTCTATTAAAACCGAAAGGTGCATTACCCCACGTCCATAAACCAAAAACTTATCGGCACTATCGGTTTCCTCAACTCTTAATGCAAGATTTTTTTCTAACTCCTTGGTAAGTCTTTCTTTAATATGTCTTGAAGTCACAAATTTCCCATCTTTCCCAAAGAAAGGCGAATCGTTAATGGTAAAAAGCATACTCATTGTAGGCTCATCGATAGCAATAGATTCAAGACCTTCAGGGTTCTCAAAATCAGCAACAGTGTCACCAATTTCAAATCCTTCCAGACCAACCAAAGCACAAATATCACCTGGTTGAACTGCTTCTACTTTTTTACGGCCAAGACCTTCAAAAGTAAATAGTTCTTTAATTTTTGTTTTTTTAAGGCTACCGTCACGCTTTACAAGCGAAACCTGCATTCCTTCTTTTAATTCTCCTCTTTGCAATCTTCCAATAGCAATTCTTCCGGTAAAAGAAGAAAAGTCTAAAGAAGTAATAAGCATTTGGGGTGTTCCTTCCTCGATCTTCGGTGATGGAATATGTTCCAAAACCATATCAAGAAGTGGCTCTATATTTTCTGTTTTATCATTTGGATCGTTGCTCATCCAATTGTTTAAGGCAGAACCATAAACCGCTGGAAAATCAAGCTGCCATTCTTCAGCCCCCAATTCAAACATTAAATCAAAAACCTTTTCGTGTACCTCATCTGGCGTACAATTAGGCTTATCTACTTTATTCACCACCACACAAGGTTTTAAACCTAAATCAATAGCTTTTTGTAAAACAAAACGTGTTTGTGGCATTGGGCCTTCAAAAGCATCTACTAAAAGTAAAACCCCATCGGCCATATTCAAAACCCGCTCTACTTCTCCACCAAAATCGGCGTGACCGGGAGTATCAATAATATTAATTTTAGTGTCTTTATAAACTACAGATACGTTTTTAGAAGTAATGGTAATACCACGCTCCCTTTCCTGATCGTTATTATCAAGAATAAGATCTCCTGTATTTTGATTTTCCCGAAATAAACGGCAGTGGTACATAATTTTGTCTACCAGGGTAGTTTTACCATGGTCTACGTGTGCGATAATCGCGATGTTTTTGATAGCTGTCATATAAGCGCCTAATTTTTTAAGGCTGCAAATGTACGGCAATTTTTAAAGATATAATTAACTTACACCACTTATTCAAATAAAATATTTAATAGCAAACCAACTGTAAATCAAAGCTTCATTTAAAAACAGGTATCCTATAATTAGGAATTGGCTTTCATTTTTCTGCAAAAGAAAAAGGCAAAATAGATCACAGAAATTGTCCCAAAACCTATAGCCAATAGAGGTTCTTCGGGTCTCTGGTAAATAAAGAAAACGGTGGCAGACACCATTATTATTGCATTTAACAGGAAACGCCTGATTGTGTAACAATTACTAAATTATTCCCTAATACCAGCCATTTTTTTTCTGAAAGTACAGGGTTTAAAACCAGTCTTTAACTTTCATCAGCCGATGGGCCATAGGTAGCCGGCACGGGAATATCTAAAAGTCTAAAATACACTCCTAATTGCGCTCGGTGGTGGGGCAATTGGTTAAACACCATCATTCTTAGCACACTATATTTTGGCATATCCATTAAAACTTTCCCATCCTGAATCATTTTCCAATTCTTTTCGTATTCTTTGTCCGGTTTACGTAAAGAGGCTTCAGCTTCTGCGGTATTATTTTGCAAAACTTCTAGAATTTCTTCTACAGTCCCAAAATCTGGAGCTTTGTAGCCTGACAAATCCATATCGTCCATTTCCATAGTTCCGGTAATCCAACTGGGAATTTCAGCAAGGTGATTGGCAAGTTGCCTTATAGACATAGACTTTTTATGTGGTCGCCAACCCATCTTATCTTCAGGTATTCTTTTTAAAAATTTCTCGGTAAGCACCACTTCGTGCTGCAGCTCTGATATAAGGATGTTTTGAAGTTCCATAGTTTAAAAAATTAACATAGAAAATTACAATAAAAATTCGTTTTTAGTTCAGGTTCAGCCAATTAAATTCACTCGGGAAAACGCGTATTTTTTGAATTGCTCCTACCGCTTAATTCCACTATATTTGCAAAACCAATTCTTTTTTTATGAAACTTGACAAAATCCCGCAGTTAAAACATATAGACTCCAATAATTTCTTTTTACTTGCCGGGCCGTGCGCCATAGAAGGCGAAGAAATGGCACTAAGAATTGCCGAAAAGGTGGTGAAAATCACTGATAAGCTGGAAATTCCTTACGTTTTTAAAGGATCTTTTAAAAAAGCAAACCGCAGCAGAATTGATAGTTTTACCGGAATTGGCGATGAAAAAGCTTTAAAAATTTTACGAAAAGTTTCAGAAACTTTTCAAATCCCAACTATCACTGATATTCACGAGGTTAGTGATGCGAAATTAGCTGCCGAATATGTAGATGTGCTTCAAATTCCGGCTTTTCTGGTAAGGCAAACAGATTTGGTTGTGGCCGCTGCAGAAACCGGAAAAGTAGTCAATTTGAAAAAAGGGCAATTTATGAGTCCTGAAAGTATGAAGCACGCGGCAACAAAAGTTACCGACTGCAATAATGAACAGGTTATGATTACCGACCGCGGAACCATGTTTGGCTACCAGGATATGATCGTAGATTTTAGGGGAATCCCCACCATGCGAGAGTTTGCTCCTACTGTTTTAGATGTTACCCATTCTTTACAACAACCCAACCAAAGCAGTGGCGTTACCGGTGGAAGACCGGATATGATTGAAACCATTGCCCGCGCCGGAGTGGTAAATAATGTAGACGGCTTATTTATTGAGACTCATTTTGATCCTGCCAATGCTAAAAGCGACGGTGCCAACATGTTAGACCTTAAACACCTGGAAAAACTTTTAAGTAACCTGGTAGCTATAAGGAAGACGGTCAATAAATTATAATCTAAAATTTGCCGGAATTTATTTGCTAAAAAAATTATTAAAACAACTTTCCCGGCTTGTTATAGTAATAAAGCCATAAGATATATTATAAAATGATTTCCAACCTTCAATTTGGAATATAAGTCTTTCTTTTACAAATAAATCCTCTAAGGCAAGCCCCGAAAGATTAAGTAGCGATGATTGGTTAAACAAAACCCATAGCTATCTTAACTGTACTTTTATTAAATTAAATAAAAGTTAATCTAATTGGTTATTAGGAGTTTTCATTTTAATTTAAGTTAATTTGATGCCAAACCAAGCAAAAATAACCTTAATGAAAACCCAACGAATGTTAGAGAGTTTCTTCTCTTCCAATTCAGTATTAGCTATTTTTTGTCTTTTTATAATAGCTCCTTTATCTGCGCAGGAAGAACCCGAAATTTCTGTGGGTGGTGCCCTACGATACAATTACAACCTATCTTCCTGGAAATCTGGCCAAAAAGCCCGGGGTGGAGATTTTGGATATGATATATTCAGAATAAATTTTAATGCAAAATATAAAGGAATTTATCTAAATGCTGAATATCGTTTGTATTCAGATGCTTTTGGAGGTGGTGTGATGAAACAAGGCTGGATGGGTTATAAATTTAACGATTTAGACGAAATACAAATTGGGTTAACCCAGGTACCATTTGGCATTCAACAATATAACTCCCACAATTGGTTTTTTAATCTCACCTATTATGTAGGCCTTGAGGATGACCACGATATGGGTGTAAAATATATTCACGCCGGTAAAAAATATGAATATCATTTAGCATTCTTTAAAGGTGCAGAAGAATTACAATTTGGGAGTAATACCGAATCTTCTACCAGCCGCTATTCTTATGATGTTGTAGGAAGAAACAAGGAAATAAACCAATTTAACGGAAAATTTGTTTACAAATTTGGCGAGAAAGCAGCAAATCGACTGGGAGTTTCGGGGCAATATGGCGGTCTTTATAATTTAGACACCAAAAAAACAGGAAACCATTATGGCCTGGCTGCGCATTATGAGATAACGCAAAATCGATGGAATTTAAAAGCACAGGCACTAACCGCGTCGCATAATCCCGAAAACGCTGAAGGAGAAAGTAGAGATGCCCTGGCTTTTGGAGCTTACGGCGCCCCATACCAGGTTGCCGCCGATTTTAACCTGTATTCCCTGGCAATTTCAAGAAATGTACCTGTTAACCTGGGCCCTATTTCGAACCTGGAATTCTATAATGATTTTGGGTATATGCAAAAACATCATAAGAATTTTACCGATTCCTATATGAACGTAACGGGTGTTTTGGTTACCGCCGGCCAGGTTTATACCTATATTGATTATGCAGCAGGTTATAACCATTCCTGGTTGGGAGGCGATTTTGTAGATGATTTTGCAGCAGGCGTTTCCGATGCTAAATGGGAAGCAAGATTCAATATAAATATAGGCTACTATTTTTAATTTAATTTCTGAAAACCAATTATATGGCTAAAAAAGTTACAAGAAGCGATGAAAAAAAATCAATCTTTGGATTAGAAGTAAACGGACCCGTTTTCTTTATTTCCTCTTTTATCATTATTGCAAGTATAGTTTTAACCCTGGTATTTGAAAAGAAAGCCGAAAGTGCTTTTACCAACATCCAAAATGCCGTGGCTAATAATGCCGACTGGTTTTTTATACTATGCGTAAATTTATTTTTAATTTTCCTCTTCTATCTCGCAATTAGTCCTTTTGGAAAGATGCGCATAGGTGGACAAAAAGCCAAACCAGAATTTAAAGTGCTATCCTGGTTTGCTATGTTATTTAGTGCCGGAATGGGAATTGGCTTACTATTTTTTAGTGTAGGAGAACCTATTATGCACTTTACAGAACCGCCAAGAGAAGCTGCCGGTACTGTTGCCGCGGCTAAAGAAGCAATGAACTTTACATTTTTACACTGGGGTTTTCACGCCTGGGGAGCTTATGCCCTGGTAGGTCTTGCCCTGGCATACTTCACCTATACAAGAGGATTACCGTTAACTATTCGCTCTATCTTTTACCCTTTTTTAGGCGATAAAATTTACGGAAAAATAGGTGATACTATAGATATTTTTGCTGTTTTGGCAACTCTTTTTGGACTGGCCACTTCGCTTGGTTTTGGAGTAGAACAAATTGCTTCAGGTTTGGCTTATGTTTTTAATATTCCCAGCGGGATTACCACTCAAGTGATTTTAATTGCAGGAATTACCCTGGTAGCTACGGTTTCTGTAGTACTGGGTGTAGATAAAGGAGTAAAGTTTTTAAGCGAATGGAATATGCGTGTAGCTTTAATTTTATTAGGTCTGGCACTCATATTAGGCCCTACCATTTTTATATTTAGATCTTTTGTTGAAAATACAGGCAGCTATTTATATAATTTTATTGAAATTTCTACCTGGAGCGAAACCTTTACCAATACTTCCTGGCAAAATGACTCGACTGTTTTCTATTGGGGCTGGTGGATTGGATGGTCTCCATTTGTGGGAATGTTTATTGCCCGTATCTCTAAAGGAAGAACCATAAGAGAGTTTATATTAGGGGTTTTACTTGTTCCTTCCCTGGTAACATTCTTCTGGATGTCGGCTTTTGGAAGTGTAGCAATACAAGATGCCATAGGTGGTGACATGAACATTGTAAACGCCGTTAACGATGATATAGCCACAGCGCTATTTGTATTTTTTGAAGATTACCCCCTTTCTATGGTAATAAATGTGGTAGCCGTTATTCTTATTGCAGGTTTCTTTATTACCTCTTCCGACTCCGGTTCATTGGTAATTGATAGTTTAACTTCGGGAGGGAAAATAGACGCCCCAAAAGGCCAACGTGTATTTTGGGCCGTGACCGAAGGTACTGTAGCCGCTGTTTTACTTATAGGCGGTGGTTTACAGGCATTACAAACAGCCACCATTGTAACAGGGCTCCCGTTTGCCTTTATTTTGCTGGTAATGTGCTATTCACTTTACAAAGGTTTAAAAGAAGATCATTTAGAACTGCAGGAAAAGAAAGAGCAAAAAGAGATGGAAAACTACGAAGAAATTGTAAATGAGATTGTGAAGAAAAGAAATTTAGATAAAAACAAAGAACAACATTAAAAAACAGGCATTATGGAGAAATTCAATAATATTCTGGTTGCCTTAGACCTTTCAGATATTGATAATACCCTTATCAAATACGCCGCGTTTCTGGCAGAGACTTTAAAGGTTGAAAAGGTATATTTTGTGCATAACATAAAAAAGTACGAAATAACCGCATTATTTCAGGAACAATTAAAAGATATTAATCTCGATGAAATTATTGGGGATGAACTTAATGAAAAAGTAGAAAGCCTATTTACCAGCAAAGTAGATTGGGAAGTCCTCATTTCTGAAGACCCCTATACTGAATCCCTAATCAATTATATTACCAATAAATATTATATTGATTTGGTTATTGTTGGAAATAAAAAGAAAACAAAAGGCACAGGAATAGTTAGCAGCAAACTCCTTAGGCTGCTTAAGTGTGATATTTTGTCCATTCCAAGAGATTTTTCTGCGCAAGTAAACAATATTTGGGTAGGAACAGATTTTTCCCGGGAGTCTAAAAAGATATTCAACATAGCACAAATGCTTCGGGAAGCAACATCATCGCCTATAACTGCTGCCCATGTTTATTCGGTGCCGGTGCAGTTTTCACCATATATTCCTAAGGAATCCATGGAGCCTAAAATTGAAAAACATATCAAACAAAAAAGTGAAAAATTTCTAAGTAAACTAACAAATAAAGAGGGAATAAATTCACTTATTATCCCCGGAAGGGATTCTAGTATAGCCAGCAATTTACTGGAATTCGCAAAGAATAATAAGGTTGATATTTTAATTGTTGCCGATAAAGGAAGTAATAATATTTCAAACTTATTGGTAGGAAGTGTAACCGAAGAACTTTTTGGAGAAAGGCCAGAAATTCCATTATGGATTTCTAAATAAAGGTGATAAATAGTGATACGGGAAAATTCTTAGGTACTAAACAAAGTTTAATGCCAGGTAACTGTTAGTAACATACAAAGTAATACCTCGTGTCCTACCATGAGGTATTTTTTTGGCTTGCAAATTTTAAATTCATAAGAAGTATACCCCTAAATAATGCCAGCACAAGGAATTCCTTTTTAAATTCACTTAATTTCTAGTACCGCAAAAACCGGTAAATGATCTGAGGGATATTTTAAATCTTTGGAATCGCTTAAAACAGCGTATTTCTTTACGTAAATATTATCTTTTGAAGTAAAGATATAATCTATTCTACGTGTTACTGCTTCTTTAAAATTATAAGCATTAAAAGTACCTTCTGGACCAAAACGAAGCGTTGCCACTACCCTAGTGTCGTTCATCTTTTCTGATAAAAATTGAATTGCACTACTTTGTGGCTCCAGGTTAAGATCTCCCATTAAAATAACGGGCAGGCCTTCTTTATTTAAAGCTGAAATTTTCTCCCAAATAAGCTTCGCACTATTTTCTCTTGCTTTTTCCCCAATATGGTCAAAATGTGTATTAAAAACCCAAAAGTTTTTACCTGAATTGAGCTCTTTAAATTTAGCAAACGTACATATACGCTCCATAGAAGCATCCCAACCCACAGATATTTTTTGTGGTGTTTCTGAAAGCCAAAAAGTATCTTCTTCCACAACTTCAAAAGCTTCGCTATTATAAAAAATGGCACTAAACTCTCCGGCCTCCCTACCATCGTCCCGTCCTACTCCAACATATTTATAAGTATCTATTTCAGTTTGAAAATGCTTTAACTGCCCCAGCAAAGCTTCCTGAACCCCCATAATGTCGGGTTTGTAAAACTTTATCTGGTTGGTAATATGCTCTTTGCGCTGAGACCATGAGTTTTCACCATCATTTTCGTTGGCATATTTAATATTGTAAGACATTACTTCCAGTTCCTGGGCTGAAAGCGTCAGGCTAAGCAGCAGGATAAAAAGACTAAAAAAGATACGCATATAAAGAATAGTTTTTACAAAGTTCCGAAAACAATTGTTTCCGATTTCAGTTTAAATTTCCCCTAAATGTATAAATAATAATATTTTTTTATTTACTTTGTTTTTCAAAGTACTTTAAAATGAAAAATAAAAAGTATCTAAAAGATTTATCCGACATTAAGTTTATGATGAGTAGGTCTTCCCGCTTTGGCTCTCTAAGTGGGCTTGCGGGAGTATTTGCCGGCATATATGCTCTTATTGGAGCAGTCATTGCCCAGGTTTTATTATGGAAACACCAGGCAGTATTCGCGTCGCTAAGTCCCCATCCCATAGATTCACAAGTATTGACGCAGTTATTTTTTATAGCCCTGGCAGTTCTTGTTCTGGCTATTGGGACCGCTATTTTACTCAGCATTAAAAAAGCCAAAAAACTTTCTGAAAATGCCTGGAACAGTACCAGTAAACGTTTACTTATCAATTTTTTTGTGCCTTTAACGGTCGGAGGCTTATTTTGCCTGGTGCTATTGCAATATAGCCTTATTGGCCTAATAGCTCCAGTGATGCTTATTTTCTATGGATTGGCACTTATTCATGCCGATAAATATGCTGCAATTGATATAAAAAGTTTAGGATATATCCAGACAATACTGGGACTTATTGCCACACAGTTTTTAAGTTATGGTTTATATTTCTGGGCCACAGGTTTTGGACTTTTTCATATTGTTTATGGTATCTGGGTGTACAAAAAGTATGACAGGAAAAACGCCGAATGAAAAATATAATCAACAATATCAACAAAGCTTTTGATCATAGGGTGCGCCTGGGAATTATGAGTGTTCTAATGGTAAATGATTATGCCGATTTTACGAGCTTAAAAGAATTATTGGGGGTTACCGACGGTAATATTGCAAGCCATATAAAAGCTTTGGAAAAGAAAGATTACATAAGAGTTGAAAAATCTTTTATAAATAGAAAACCAAATACAAGATATAGCATTACCCCTGCCGGAAGGAAGGATTTTAAAAAACATATTAATGCCATTGAAAAATTATTGAGCCCAAACGGCGGAAAAATATAACACTCTTTTTTTATGAATTCACTTTGAATTTCAAAGCACTTAAATAACTAATAATTAAAAACTTTTTTTATGAAAACTAACCGAATTCTAATTACTGTATTTATAGTGGGCGTCCTTTTATTAATTCCCTTTATCGCAATGCAGTTTAACAACGAAGTGGTTTGGACGGCTTCAGATTTTGTTATCATGGGCATTTTGCTACTGCTTACAGGCCTTGCAATTAATATGACTTTTGTAAAAGTTTCTGCCAGGCGAAACCGATTTATACTAAGTGCCATTATTCTTATTGTATTTCTATTAATTTGGGCAGAATTAGCTGTGGGTATTTTTGGAACTCCTTTTGCAGGCAGCTAAGGATCTGGTATAAAACATCCTGAAATCGAATAATGCAGTATTTTGTAGGGAAAAATTCTATTGTACGAGAAATTTGGGGTAAAAGCGACACAATTCTCTTAATTTTCGCCGGTGCCTCGGCCGAGTTTGCGCTTAATAAAGCGGTAGACTGGCTATATTCTACGGGCCGCTTACCCAATGACCCATTGGGAAGGCTTTTTTCTACGGTTTCTTATGCGCGTGAAATAGTTTTTGCTGAAAAAAGCGCGGCTTTTAAAGCTATAGATAGCATAAGTGAAATACATCAATTAGTTGAAACTAACAGGGGAAAACGCATTTCCGATTGGGCCTATCGCGATGTATTATTTATGTTAATAGATTATTCTATAAGATCTTTTGAAATCCTGGAACGCAAGCTTAAATATTTTGAAAAACAAGAAGTCTTTGATGTCTTTTTACGGCTTGGAAAACGAATGAATTTAGTAGATCTTCCTAAAGATTTTGAAGAGTTTGAAATTATGAGAAAAGATCATCTTCATCAAAACCTGCAATATAGTATCTACACCAAAGACCTTTATAAACAATACAGGCATCACTTGGGAATTGTTCGGTACAGGTTATTATTGGAAACACAAAGTCTTATCACTCCCAACAAGGTTTGTATATATTTACATTTGAAAAAAAATTCGCTGCTAAGCCCCGTACTTCCTATTTACAAAATTGGTAAAATTATATCCCTGGATGTTTTCTTTAAATGGCTTATTCTACCGGGCCCCTATAAACAAAAAATTAAATCTTTAGACTATAAAAATTTTTAAAACCTATTCAAATTAGAGAAAACATACTACTGAAAAATTCTTCAATTATAACTGTTAAGCATACTCGTTAGGTTTTAGTTTACCATCAACAAAATCCTGTAAATAGCTAAATCGAGGAGTTAATTTCCCATTTTGCGTAATACGTGCCCGTTGTAAAACAGCATTTTTATCATTATTAAAAAAAGCCGGGATTACATGTTCCATAAACATATCCCCAAAACCTTCACTGGCATCTTTTGGCAATTCACAAGGTAGATTATCTACCGCCATTACCAAAATACTGTCGTTTTCCCTAAAATCTGTTTCAATTTCATTCTTTGCATTATAACCATAAAAAGGCTCTGCAATGGTTGAAGGCCTAATAGTGCTGGCAATAGGCCCATTGATATCGCAAGAAATATCTGCTATATATTTTATACGAAAGTTTTTTGATTTTGCATCTTCCGCAGTAAAAAACACAGGCGCCCCATCTCCATAAAAATGTCCCGATATAAAGAAATCACTACACCTTGCGAAACGCATAAAATTAGACTCATAGCCAGAAGGATCTTTAAAAAATTCGGCTTGACTGCCTTTGGTTTCGTCCTTTCGCTTATTATAATCCAATACATCTATATTACAATACACCGGATCTTTTCCGTTGAACTCAAGAAAAGCATCTACCTCCAGTTCCCTGATTTTTAAATGATCTAAAACCTCTTTGGCTCCGCGAGCTACCTTTCCTGCGCCAGTTAATACTATCTTGATGGGCGGAACCTTGATATTATTCAATTCTGCCAACATGGCATCAAGATCTGTCAGGGATTCTACTTTGGGTAAAGTATATAAATTTTCCTTTAAGCCAATTCCTCTAAATCCATTATAAGTACCTACAAGCCCTGCATAGCGCCCAAAACCAATAAGCCTGTGTCCCTCCTGGTTTACCACTACTTCATGATCGTATAATTCTATATTATTAGTAAGAATTTCCCGAAGCAAATCGCGGTTATAGGCCTGTTTTTTAATGGTATGGGAAAAGAAAAAGTATTTTTTATTCGGAATTAGCGCCGGTAGCGGAACTTCTTTAACACCAAGCAACACATCACAATCTGAAACATCATCGGAAACTTCAAAACCCACGTTGCGATACTCCTGATCGCTAAACACCCGAATACTTGAACTTTGCACTTTAAAACTGGCTTCCGGAAACCTATTCACGACTTCTTTTAACTTGTTTGGCGAAAAAACAACTCGGCGATCTGGCGGTGTTTTTTCTTCTTTAATCAGTGCAAATTTTATCATTTCTGGTATGGGTTTTGTTCCTTTTGTATGTGTAATTCAAAGATATGAATTTAAAATTGTATCTTTGCAAGCCTTAAGTTTGGTTATACTTAAGTTTTAAATGACAATGTTCTTTACATATGGGGTCGACTTGGTTTTGACAGCGAGTCTAATTGAGTTGTAAGCACGTCGAGCGCTGGGATATAGCTCGTAAATCTCATATTTCACACTTTTTTAAACGGCGAAGATAACTACGCCTTGGCTGCGTAACCGAATTATAGTAGGTTTTGCTTAGTCCCTACAAGGTAGGGAGCCAAGATGTCCCGCGAAGGCCTTGATTTACGGCATTCGCACTAGGGGCACCGATAAAGTAAATATAGGAACTGCAGTGTCTTGATGCAGTTCTGAAATTTAATTGAGGATACGGAAGAAGTTAGGTAGTTTTCGGCCAGACTTTTTCCCGACAATTTAAGTGAAAACTAAGCGTGTAGAAGGCAATTTAATTGCTTGTTTGGACGAGGGTTCGAACCCCTCCGACTCCACTTATTACATTCCAAAATGTTTCAAAAACCCCGAAATCCTAGGATTTACGGGGTTTTTTGTTTTTAGGAATATCAAAATAACCTAAACAATATCAAAAATTATGTGTGCAATTCGGTGACCAATAATCATGGGGAAAATTGCACACTGGAAACACCCAAAACGCCTTTATATCAAATGTTTACGAAATATTAAAGTTTCTCAACCTATTATTTAATAGTGTACATTAATTGCTCAATTTAAACTCAAAATTATGGACACTTATCATCACGTATCATTTTACACTAGAAAAAGCCGTAGTAATAAATCATCAGAGAGTGATATTTACCTCCGAGTTACAGTTAATTCCAAGCGATCTGATATGAGTATAGGAAGAAAGGTTGACCCTCGAAAATGGAACGTACATTCTGAAAAAATGATGGGAAGAAGCCAGGAGGCTCAGGAATTAAATAATTATATGGATGTTTTAAAAAATAAACTAAAACGAATCCAACAAACTCTTTTAGAAAAGGATCAAAGAATTACAGCAACAACCTTGATAAGAGAACTTAAAGGAATTGGCAAAAACAAATCTAAAATGACCTTAGAGGTGTTTAAAGAGCATAACGAACAAATGGATCGCCTTTCCGGAAAAAGTATCTCTAAGAGCACCGCTAAGCGATATTGGACCTGTTATAATCATGTTGAGCAGTTTATTAATGAAGTGTATAAGGCCGGAGATTTTCGAATGAAAGATATTGACCACCAATTTATCACCAGGTTTGAATATTTTTTGAAAACTAGGCGAGAATGCAACCATAACTCTGCCTTGAAGTACGTCAATAATTTTAAAAAGATAATTCGTATTGCATTAGCTAATCAATGGATGGACAGGGATCCATTTTATAATTATAAGGTTCAATATGAAACCGTAGATCGGGAATTTCTAAATGAAGATGAAGTGAAAGCCCTGATAGAGAAGGATCTTCATTTTGAGCGTTTAAAAATTGCCAGGGATATGTTCGTTTTCAGTTGTCATACCGGTTTAGCTTATGGTGATTTAGAGAAACTCTCTGAAAAGGATATTATTAAAGGTATTGATGGTGGAAGATGGATAAGAACAAAAAGAAAGAAAACTAAATCTATAACCAGCGTCCCCTTACTTCCAATAGCTGAAGAGATTATTGAACGCTATAAAGATTATCCAAGAGTAAAAGACGCGGACTTAGTTCTTCCCGTCCCCAAAAATCAAAACTACAATGCTTTTTTAAAAGAGATTGCTGTGCTTTGTGGAATAAAAAAGACACTTACCACGCACCTGGCTCGTCATACATTCGCGACTACTATAACACTTTCCAATGGAGTGCCTATAGAGTCTGTTAGTAAAATGTTAGGCCATAAGGATCTGAGAACGACTCAACATTACGCAAAAATTGTGGATAGAAAAATTAGTGAAGATATGAAAGCGTTGAGAAAGATATTGGAAAACAAAGCATCTAAAGACCTAGGAAAAAACAACTCTAAGAAGAAAAAATAGAGTTTCATTTTTTCTTCTTAGCCGAAAGCTTTTACCATTTATGTGAACCTATTCTTCGTTAAAAAGATCATATACCTCCCTATTAAGGTCCGGAAAATAATTACCCAGGGCTCTCAAGGCTCTTTCCTGAATTTTACCGAAACTTTCTAATTCTAAATCTCCGCCAGCAATATCCCAATCTTCAAAGTAAAGAACCTGAGAGAGATAAGTATCATTTTCACCATAATACATAATAGTAACACGAGATCCACTAAAAGCTAATTGTAGAGAATAAAAAACGTTCTTAAAATAATCTGGAGTATAAATTTCAGGCATATCCAGGGAAATCATATTTGTTTCCGGGTCATAAGAAAGCCATGTTGGTAAATAAACTTTTCCCAGTCTAACATTAGAATTTAATTTATAGACCAGTACTATAAAATTAATATTTTTTAATTTAAAAGATTGATTTTTCAAGCAAAAGTACTTTGGTAACTCAATTCTTGGGGCATCAATACTTAATCCACAAATGTTTCTTATACTGCTTCTTTACATTTTCGAATCTCCAATTTGGTTAGAGAATCAAGGACTTTTACAATCCTTTGCTTGTCAATTGTCCTAATTTGGTCAATTGCTACCATTCCTTTTTTATTATTTATTTTTATCGTAATCATGGGCGGATATTTTTTGAGATTTGTAGTCAATGGAGCAACAACAATAGTTCTCAAATATTTATTCATTTCGTCTGGTGAAATAATCACACAAGGCCTGTTTTTCTTGATTTCACTTCCAATAATTAGATCAAGATTTACGAGAATAATAGAATACTGCTTTAGTTCCATTCGTCAAAATTTTCATCCTCAAAAACAGCATTCATCAAAGGTTCATCGTCATTATTATTTACCATTTCCTTGAATTTTTCTTCCCAGTTTTTTCTTGGAGATTCTATAGGTCGAATTATGATTTGCTCTTTTTCCAGGATAAGTTCCACTTTATCCTTAATGTGGTACTTTTCGAGAATTGTTTTGTTCAATCTTAGTCCTCTTGAGTTTCCAATTTTAATAATTGAAGCTTCCATAACTTTATTTTTTGTAAATACAAGGTTATTACTTTTAATTGGTTTATGAAATTAAGTTCGTGTTTTGAGATTATTAATGCCAACGGTCTATATTATAGCAAATTGTGGGAACGTAGCTTTGTCGGATTAGACTTGGTTTATTGGTGAATTTAATGGTTGTCTTACTAAAGGTGCTGTCTATTTGCGATGAATCGCTGGCTACAGTTATTTGTTAAATATTTTGTTTCATTTCGATTGTTTCGTTTATTTCGTTTAATTTTGTATTAAATCAATCAACTAAAGCAATGGAAGAATTAAAGAATATAAAAAGACCTTCTAAGGAAGAGCAATCTACAGCATTTGAATCTTATAATGCCTTAGAGGCAGTATTGAAGGATATCAAAGATAAATCTCCTGAAATTGAAATAGAAGAAACTAGAGAAAAATTTAGAATTCCTCTAAAAGCCTTGAAATTGTTGGCTAAAATTCTAAAAGCAATGGGTGATGGAAAACCAATTTCTATAGTCCCAATTGCTGCAGAAATGACAACTCAGGCAGCAGCAGAATTTCTAGGTTGTTCTAGACCTCATTTTGTGAAATTACTAGAGGAAGGAAAAATTCCATTTACGAAAATTGGTAAACATCGAAGAGTTAAGTTCGAGGATGTTTCTAATTATAAGGATCAAATGAAGAAAGAGCAGGAAGATCTAATTATTCAAATGATGAAGTCAGACGAGGAATCCGAATTATATGATTCATAGTGTTCGCTTTATATGTGTCCTGGACACCAATGTAATTTATCCTCTATTAATTAGAGATCTAATGTTTTGGTTTGCTTATTACGAATTATTTACTCCCAAATGGAGTCAGCATATTTTTGACGAATGGGATAGTGTAATGGAGAGAAAAGGTATTCCAGAAAAGGAAAGACTTAAACGGATCAATGTTGCTAATAGAGCATTCCCAGATGCGTTGGTTAATAATTATGAGCAACTAATAGAAAGTTTAAATTTACCTGATGAAAAAGATCGACACGTTTTGGCTGCAGCTATTAAAACCAATGCTAATATTGTTGTGACGGAAAATTTGAAAGACTTTCCTAAAGATTATTTAGCATCTTTTGGTTTAAGTGCCAAATCTAGTGATGATTTCTTAACTGATATAATTGATTTAAATCCTGAAAAAGCAGTTGAAGCTTTCAAGAAACTTGTTATGAATAGGACTAATCCTAACTTGGATGAATTTGAAATCCTTGATAGGTTAAGAGATCTTGGTTTAAAGGATACAGCAAATTATTTGCACGCTTGCCTATAATAACTGTGGCTAACGAACACGGTTAATAACAGTTGATATTCAGGTTTTGAATGAATTTACCTTTTCAATTACCAATTGTTTATTAACCGATGCTACCTCTATTTTTACTTGGAGAGCTTATAATTATTCACAAGTACTGAAGCAGAAATATGCAAAATCCGTTCTAATTCTCGAATCATATCTACTGTCAATCTTTTCTTTTTGTTTAAGATTTCCGAAACCCTGCTTTTTCCTCCAATAATACCGACTAAATCTTTTTGTTTAAGATTCATTTCTTCCATTCTTATTTTAATTGCTTCTATTGGATCTGGAGCTTCTATTGGATAATGTTGATTTTCGTAATTCTCGATTAAAAGTGATAGGATTTCTGCTTCGTCTCCTTCTTTTGAATTTGAGTCAGCATCAAAAATTACTTCCAATCTTTCTAAAGCTTGTTCGTAATCTTTTTCTGTTTTTATAGGTTTTATTTTCATAGTCTTTTGTTTTAAATCGTGTCCGAATTTACTTTATCATACTCGGCGTGCGTTCCCACAAATCGTATAAACGCCCATTGTCTGTCATAGTTGAATTTTACAATCAATCGATAGGAATTTCCTTTTATGTTGAAAACCACTCTGCTATCTTTTAGAATGCTTGCGTTTATGTACGTTTTTTTAATATCGTTTGGCGACTTCCAATTTGAAGATTTTGCCGTTTCATACCAGGTTTTCAAATATTGTTCGGAATCGGAATGCTTCTCCCAAAATTCACGTAAAGTTCTTTTGGCAATTATTCTTTTCATCGATTAAATTCTACGACAAATATAAATAAAAGTTCTCTATTTTAGAACTTTTACTGTCAGTTTTTCTTTTGTAAAAATAAAGGATAACTCGTTATATCACATTTAAATATTTTTTTAATAAGAAATATTATGGTAGACTTTAAAGAGGAATTTGATATTCTTTAGATATTTTTAAACTCCTGATAGGATATTATGTAGTTTTAGCAAAACTAAAAATACTCTTTTCCAAACAGTGATTAAAGAAAACCTCTTAATCAAATCCCGTTTCATTGCAGAGAAATTAGAAGTTGGAATTTTAAGATGGCAATTAAAGTGTGGAATCTAGCGCAGAATTTAATATCCTTTCAGCCCATTCCCACTACATTTCGCAAAAGCTTCATTCCGGGAAAAGCGCTTCTCTACAAAGTTCTTGGACACCATCAAAAAAATTGCGACTTCTATTACGCTAACCGATGAAAAATCGGAACGCTTCATTACAGTTCGAAATTTTTCGATGAAGTCCGCTAAATGGGATTTCATATTTAATTTAATTCCACTTCCTGCTCCTTTCGTATTCTTTCATTTACTTTTCTAAAGTTCTCCCAGCATTCACTGTTACTACCTTTTTCTGTAATGCAAAAAACCAAGATTTAGAAGTTAGTCCAGACTGCATAAAGCCGGTTCCTATGCTCCCTTTTTATAAGTCCTCCCTAATTCTAAATCTTGAAAATGGATTAGCATCAGAAAAAGGTAACAGTGAAGGCGCTACGGGAAGTAAATCGAATAACGGAAAAATGAAATCATGCAAAAATCCACAAAAAGGAAGCGGAATTAAAAAATCAAAAAAGGAAAACGCTCAGGATACAATAAGTAAATCAATTAAAATCAGATATATATAGCTTTAAATTCTGCCCGACTATTTCAGTTTTCCGGATGATGGGATTTTATAAAAAAAATAATAAGATTTTAAAAACGGATTATGATGCTCATGATCCGTTTTTCATTTTACGAAATTCCCAATTATTTGGTCATTTTTCTATAGTAAACTTCAAAGATTTTATTTTCAAATCATAAAAAACAAGATTCAGTTTCTAAGCATTTAAAAGGCTATTAAATTCATTTTAATAGTCTAATTTTTTGTCCCTGCGGGACGAAAAGGTAGAGCAAGAGGGTAACGGGCAGAGCCCCGTTAAGAACTACCTTTTACCCATTAAAATATTGATTTCCAATTGTTTGAAAAATTTACTGAATATTATAAAAATAGGAATTTACTGGTTTTGGCCTCTAAACCCCAATAAAATGGTTTAAAAAACCAGTAAACCTTAAATAATGACTGAATTATGAAGGAGGTTAAGAACATCACATTCGAAAAGAAAACGGCCGAACGCTTTCAGCAATTTTCCAGAATACATTACAAAACACACTCTGAAGCTTTGGCCGGAATGCTGGATTTTTTCTTCTACAATGAAATCTCTCCAAAAGAAAATTTCGGCCCCACCGGAAGGAGAATTGAAAATATTATCAAGAAAAGAATTAATGCAGTGATCGCAATAACCAGAGATATGGAAAAGAATAAAGTAAACCCTACTTTATCAATTTTGCAATCTTTGATGGAAGCAGCAGATCCCAAAAATAGTTATGAAAATCGATTAAGAGATTATGAGCAAGATGACACTCATCCCGACTTTTATAAATAAGATGTTATATTATCATCTCTCCATAGAAAATCTTATTCTGGGTATAAAAGATAGAATGAGGAGCTTTTCTTTAATCAGAAAGAAGAGGAAGTTTCTCAGGTAAAGGTTATAAAGGAAATAGATACCAACCAATACCGCTAAAATTGGAAAAAGAAGGAATTTTACTCCTATTTGAACTATTTTGATCTCAAATAAAAATGAAAATTCGATTTTTTAATAGCCCTAAAGTCAGGTGAAATTATAGGAGTTAAAACGTCAAATTGGTAATTTGGCAGTGGTTAAAATGAGGGTTTTGTTATTTAACCCTAATTGAAATTACGATTTCGACTATTTTCTCTTATCCCCTGTGTTTTCATCAAAAGAGACCAAATTAAATAGTTGACGCATTCTGCTTTTTACTCTGGTTCCATAGCGCTCTTCAAGTTCATCGGAATCTAAATTTGTTGTAGCATGAGTCCTTATTTTATGATTAAGAAATAATTCATAGCGGGAAAGTAGAATTTCTCCCATCACATTGCAATCCTTTCCATAAAACCTTCCTGCCGGTTCAACACCAAGATCATCAAAGCATATATAACTGCTATTCCCGTAATCTTCAATTGTTTTATACCCCAGGTGGTGAAAAGCAAAAGCGATATTTCTGCAGGGTATCACCTGATATTCTTTTTGGTGTGGCACCAGGTAGCGTAACAACTTAAGAAAACTCGTTTTTCCACAACCCACGGGCCCGGTTAGTAAAATTCCTTTTGCAGGATCAAGATCAAATTTTGAGCATTTATCCTTATCTGCAATGATGTAATTACAGAGTTTGAAAAGTAATTTTTCATCTTTTTTGTAAAGCTGAAATTCTTTTCCAAAAAGAATTTTTCCTTTTACCTGGAGATATTCAAGCATTAATGGAAAATCATAAAATACTTCTTTTCCTCTAAATTTCCCGATCTTGTAGACTACTCCGCCTTCTATTATTTCACAAGGGTTTTCCATAGTTCTTTTCTTTTTTAATTTTTAAATAATCAGGGTTCTTCAATTTTAAATCTTGCTGAATCTCTTTTGACTTTTTCATCCACCGGTGTGCTAAAGCCTGCCAGTTTACAACCGGAGTATTCCGATTTATTTTCCAACCTACAGCTTCATAGTGCAGATAGAATTTGGAAGCTTCATTAGCCGGCCAGCCTTTTTCATTAAAATATTTTAAAACTTCAAATTCACTTTTTGGCCAATAAGTTTTATTCTGTTTAATATGTTTAATATTGTTTGTTTCATATACCGGAGCTATTTCGTTACTCTTACCGGACTCTTCTGCAACCTGTTCTAAAAAAGTCTCAAACTTATCCGGGTCTTTTACGCTACAAATTGAATACTCATCTTCTGCTTGTTCCTCTCTAGTCCAAAAAATGGACATCTTAACCTGGCTGCCTTTTAAGGGGTTCTTAGAAGGCAAATACAAAATGTAATTCCAATCACTTAATTCCCTAATACATTTATGGTAGGTTGAAAGCGAACCAACCTTTGAAGCTTCCATAATTTCCTGCCTTTGTATATAGAATTGCTTACAGAACCTAAAAACATTCCAATACTGAAATAAAGCATAGTAAATGCTCACGTGTGAGGGATTTAAACGGCTATCTTTATTAAATCGATAAAAAACCTCGGTAAGGTGCTTTATGTAGTTCATATTAATCAATATTATCTATCTTATACTTTTCCATAACTCGTTGTACATCTTCCCAATCATAAAAGACTGTACCGCCAATTTTTGTGTAAGGCAGATTTCCATTTATTCTTATATTCTGTAAAGTTCCCCAACTTATATCCAGTAGTTTTCTCACTTCAGAAGATTTCAAATACCTTTTATGGATTCCGGTTGAATGCTCTCTAAGCAATTTCTTAAGCTCCTCAAATAACTCAAGCTTAAAATTCATTAGATCATCGGTAGTAATTATTTCTTTTGGCATTTTTAAAATGGTTTTAGTTTAAAATCCCACCGATGGTTATACTTTTTACACAGTGGGATTTTGTTGATTTGACTTCTAGGCAAATTTGAGCAGGTTTAGGTAATTAATTTCACTATGTCCACCGGACTACGAGAAAATTTAACATTGCCTATAAACTGCAATATTTGGGTGTTTTACCCCGGAAAACAGAAGGGTATAAATTGAAAAAGTAAATGAAAATGGGTAGAATATTAGTTTTCGGAGTTACGTTCACCTACCGAAAATTATAGCTCATTTTCACGGTTCACTTTTTGCAGAAAATTTCAGGTTATTTCGTCCAGGAATTTTGTAATTCTAACTTTCCCACCCTTAATTTCTGAAAGCTTCTTATAGCAATTACCCAGCTTGATTAAAGACTACCTCAGACAGGGAAATGATATTTACAATGCCATATTTTATAGCTCATTAGGATAAAAATAAATAAGAAAATGTCATATTTTGTCGTTATCTGAGTATATTATTGCGGTACAAAATAAAGCGATGAGAACATTGGAAATAACGCTTACCGAAGAGCAATACCAACATATACAGGAAGAGATTAAATATGGGGGCAGGACAATGCTTCAGGAAGAAACCATGGGCGGATTTGAAATTACGCTTCACGTTGGCGTACCGAATATCTATACTTATCTCGAAATGAATTATATCAATAAGATCGACCTGGGAGAAGTGGAATGGAGTTTTCGTAAAAATTAATCATCTTAAACCTCTAAATAAAAAGCGATGACAGCATACAGAGAGAAAATAATTCTTACTTACAGGCATCTACTTAAGGTGCACGAGGAACTTCAAACCAGGATTATCAATGTAGGAATGACCGGAGAATACTCTGAAATGAATACAGTTTTCAAGCCCGGCGACACCTATAAATTTGATCTTGAACAATTTCGCGGAACGGAAGATTTAAATCTGAAGAAATTATTGAACTTCTTCGATGAGCTTGAAAAGCTAATGAACTCCCTTGCAAATATTAACAGGATTACCGAAGAGGAGCTTGGCGATGAAGTCTTATAAACGAAAACCTGAAAATATAAAAAGTAGCTTTTAAGAACTAGTTTTATATGAACAACTACCCCAACTTTTCGTAATAAAAATAGATGCAACCCATAAAAAATGAGCGCATAATCTAAGGTTTAATTAAAAATAGGCGCACTGCTAAAGGGAAAATTAAATCATTTTACAGCGACATATTTTGTCGTGATAAATTCTTTAATTTGTGATATACAATCGAGATAATGAGTAGATCCAAAAGAAAAACACCCATACTTCCCAATTGTACTGCTACTTCCGAAAAATCCGAAAAGCAAAAAGCCAATCGCAAATTAAGAAGAATCGTAAAAGAAAAATTAGCAGTTCCAGATGGAGAGCTTCCGCAGAAAAAAGAAATTTCGGATATCTGGAATTGGGGAAAAGACGGTAAATCTTATAGAGCTGATCTAACCAATATAGAAAAAACCAAGTAATATGTATATACTTTACCTGCACGGACTCCATAGTAAATTAAGTGACGAAAAAAGAGAAGTACTGGAACAATACGGCCAGGTTTTAGCACCTGATATAGATTATTCAGATAAACATTTGCAACCCGATCTTATCCTAAAACAATTCCCGAATACGGAATTCAATGTGGTTATGGGAAGTAGTATGGGCGCATTAAATGCTTATGCTATTTCAGAAATTATAGGCAGGCCGGCTTTATTGTTTAATCCGCCATTAATTAAATACCGGGAAACAGAATTCAGCTATAAATTTACTCGCGGACTATCTACGAAACAGATATTACTGGGAGGAAGTGACGATGTGGTGAACGCAGCCGAAACCCTAAACTTTTTAGGACAAAACTTGCAGAAATCAGTACTGAATATCAAAGTGCTACCGCAATTAGGTCATCAAATTCCTATAGATATTTTTACTGATCAGGTTAAAAAATTCTTTAAGGATATTTGTGCTTAAACCTGGTACTTCAGTTCGAATAATCCCGATGGCATCAGGATT
The DNA here is from genome assembly GCF_016236975.1 of Salegentibacter maritimus. Lineage (NCBI taxonomy): Bacteria > Pseudomonadati > Bacteroidota > Flavobacteriia > Flavobacteriales > Flavobacteriaceae > Salegentibacter > Salegentibacter maritimus. The sequence goes on along the minus strand of NZ_JAEHNY010000013.1, from coordinate 45,506 downwards.
CTATCGAGAACAATTTTTGAACTACAATTAATAACAAAAAAACTATGTCTTTACGTCAAACTATAAAACGCCATTATAAAATTATCTCTCTGCTTAGGTTACGTCCTATGAGTTATGAGGAAGTTCAGGATGAAATGATGAATGATCCAGATTCTATTGAAGAAAAGCTATTAACTTCTCAACGTACTTTTCAAAGAGATCTCGAAGATATTGAGTCTATACATAACATTGTAATAAAATGTAATCGAAGTACTAATAAATATTACATTAACGAGGATGTTGAAGAAACGCATTCCCAAAGATTACGAGAAAATTTTGATCTTTTAAATGCCATAAGACTTTCAAAGAGTTTTGGAAACCAACTTATTTTTGAAGAAAGAAAACCCCTGGGCACTCATCATTTAGCGGGTTTATTACACGCCAGTCAGAATTTTTTAGAAGTAGAGTTTGAATATTATAAATTTTGGGATACTTCAATTAGTAATCGCAGGGTAAAACCCATTGCGCTTAAAGAAGCCCGGAACCGTTGGTACCTTATTGCAGAAGATACCAAAGACGATATTATTAAAAACTTTTCGCTCGATCGAATTAAAAACCTGGAAATTACCAAAGACAAGTTTAAGCCAATTGAATACCAGGCGTACGAAGAATTCAAAGATAGCTTCGGAATAATAAACGGTACAGAAGAAGAGCCGGTTAAAGTTATCCTATCGTTTACACCCAGGGAAGGCAGGTATGTAGAATCACTTCCACTACACCATAGTCAAGAGTTGCTTCTGAGTAATATTGATGAGATCAGGTTTAGTTATTTTATTCGTCCTACCTACGATTTTAGAATGGAAATACTCTCCTATGGCGACCAGGTAAAAGTAGTAGAACCGGAAAGCCTAAAATCGGAAATCAAAAAGGAATTAAAACGTTGTATAGGCAATTATGAATAGATTTTTCAAACTCTTCACTCTCAAAAAGATTAGCTTTCAAATGACTATCAAACAACTTGCCCATATCCTTTTCTTCAGTTGCCTCGTGAATGGAACTGTTTTGGCTCAGGCGGTAAAAGAAGAGAATAAATATGGAGAGCAGCTCTATTTCATTGACGGCAATACGCTTAAGCAAAAAAATAAATATGGAGAGGAGCTATTCTACTGGAACAGCGAAGAAATTAAACTAAAGAATAAATACGGTAAAAGCCTTTATTATTTGGATGGCAATACAGTAAAGCTGGAGAATAAATATGGTAATCGCTTATATGAGTTTGATGGGTATTACATCCGGTACCGTGATAAGTACGGGCCAAAGATCTGGTATTTAGATGGCCGGGTTCTAAAACGAAAAGATAAGTATGGCGAACCGGTATATTATTTTGAAGGGATTCCTGATAGATGGGTATTAGTGGCTTTGCTGGATCTTTCAAAATAAATGTATTTATATCATCATGAGAAATGCCTGGGCTAAAAATAGATAAACTAAAAATAGCATGACAGAAATTATTTTAGATCGTGAATTCGAAAATTTTTATTGTCCAGTTACGGGTGAAACTGTGCTGCATCCAGAAGGATACTACACTCCTCCCAGCCTGCTCTTTATTTACGTAGAAGAGATCCAGGACTTTGAATACTGTAGTGAGAAATTGAAAGAAAAATTTCCTTTACACTTTAATGAGAACGGGGAAACAATTAACGGAGAATTCTTATACAAAACGATGAAGAGACACCTTCGCTGGGTGCAAGACAAACTTCTAATCACTTATGGAACTATGGAATCAGCTACCTTATGCTTTGATTTGGGATATTCCAACAATTGAATTTACAAAAATCGGCCATTATTTAAAAGACGACACACCTTGTCGTGTTCTCCATTTATATTTGTTTCAGCAAAAAAGGCAAAAGCTTATGATGATTTGATTTTCTCACCGGGAATGATTGTTTTGATTAATTTGATTTGTCAACTAATACCCACTGCTCCCGGGGTGGGTATTTTATTATCCTCATCTAAACTATAAATATGGATCAGCTCTCAGACCAAAACCATCTAATTGAATTTAAAAAATTAGGAGTACGTACCGACAAAAAGATAGAAGTAATGTATTCAGACCTTTATCGTATCACTGAGAATATTTTTCATACCGAATGTTTGCTCCGTGAAGGATATGAAGCTGAAGATTTTTTCCAGGATCCAAAATTCAATGATCTTCGAGAACTCAAAAAGCATCTTGAAAGGGTGATGGAATGGATGTTCCCTAAAGGCCTTCCCGAGTGGCCAAAACGCTGCCAAAATAGCTATGAGCGATTCCGGAATCCTTACCTCAGCGTTGATCTAGGTTCTAGATGGAATGGAATTCATTCCTCAGAACTACTTATCGCAGCTTTTAATATCCGTTGTGGAAAACCGGGAGAACAATTCAGGAAAGATAGGAAATACATTCTGGAAGAACTGGAGAAGAAGCACTACTGCCTGTCTAATTTAAAAGATTATCGCAATAAAGATTCTGTTTTAATCCCTCCTATAGGCATAGCAGTTATGGAGCAAAAGATCTATTTTCCAAATGCGGGGAAAGTTTATGCAGATGGAGTTTATAACGAAGTAGCTGCCTTTGAGATTTGGAAAGAAAAATATCAAAGAAAATTTAGAAATTTTACTAATAACCAGCTTCAGGCATTTTATAATAACCGGGTAGGAAGAGATAGTAATAGCGTTGTATGGGAAGGGATCATCCAGGCATTACAAAACGAATTCCAAAACCGGGAGATAGATATTTCTTCTATAACTACTGAAGAAAAACTTTCTATGAATAAATGCGCGATGCTAGTCAGCGAAAAACTACATAGTATAGAAGAGCTTCCTACTAAGATTATAGAACAAATGATCATGCTTCACGGCCAGGAAAGAGATCGTGGAAAAAGTATTGTGAGTGACTGTAAAATTAAAGAGGGAAATATCTATTATTTGTCAAACTACTCTGATGCATTTATAAATGGGAATCATCTTTTAAGCTTCTTCTCAGACTATTTAATAGGTTCTCCAAGGGCAAAGTTCAGGCTTTAATAAATTTATAAATAATGGAGAATCCAGAGGAATACAGAAAGTTTAGCCAGCCATTCGAGTTGCTCAAAATAGATGTTAAGAATAAAACTATAACCCAGTTATATCAAGAGCTGAATTTTAGAGCGAGGGAAGAATACCTGGAGCATTGTTATAGAAGTAAAAAGAGTTATAACCGGGTAATGTTTACCCAAAGTATTTTCTATAAAAGATTTATTTTTCTAAAGGTACATTTACGTGACCTGAGTTATTGGCTTTATGGAAATAGTGAATCTATGCCCGCGGAATTACTTAGTGCGATGAAAGCAGCACCAGATTATCATAATCCCTGGGGAATCAATACTAGAAAAAATATGTTTAAAAACCTGAAATTTTCAGAAAGGAAAAAGAAGTGAAAAAATCTTGCAGATGAACATAAGGGAGCCCTATATCAACATTGTGAGAACCTGCCCTCCTATTTTTAAGTGTGGTTAACAAATTTAAAGAAGGTGATTTTAAGTGAGGATATGCATCAGCTGATCAAACCAGAATCAAGCTAGATAAATTGGAGTAATACTGAACCTCTTTCATTACTACAGCAATATTGAAGAAATTGTGGTAATTTATTAACATAAAATTATGCTTTGTGAGAGAAAACTTATATTTTTGGAAGGTGCTCAAAATAGAGGTTCTTCTTTTGCCCCTACACGAAAGAAATTTCAGTAACTTAACCAACTAAATATGAGAAATTCATTTCCAGGGGAATCACCTACCATAAATTTTCAATTTTCTTTTTTAAAAGTACAGAGTTAAATACTCGTTCACAGAACCATCTCTATAATTAATTAGAAACGCAACTATGACCGAAGTTAATTTAAAAACTGAATTAGAAAACCTTTATTGTCCTGTAACCGGGCAACAGGTACTAGATCCAGAACAGTTCCAACCATCCCCTGCAATGGTATTTTTGTTCTTACATTCTTATAGGTATTTTGAACACTTACAAGAGGATCTAAAGGAAAAATTCTCTAAAGAATTTAAAGACGAAAACAAACACGGAAAACTATACCTCAAATTAACGGAAGAAGTGCTAAAGGATGAACCAAATCACCTGTGGTTCACCCACGGTGGGCCGCCTTTTGGCTATGTGAGTATGTGCTTTGATATGGGGTATAAAAATGCAGAATAAGATGAGGAGGCACATCCTTTTTTTGGATATAACTAGCTTTTCTGAAGAAGATAATTGAACAGCGAATTAAATTTTAAAAACCTCGCTTAAAATCAGTTAATAAAAATTATAATAGATGACAAGTCCCTTTCTTAATTTCAGCTTCACAGAATGCAGAAAAAAAAATATTGAAGAAAATAGAGAAACTATCACACCGGAAGTACAAGCAATTTCCAGTCTTATGAATTTAACCGGAGTTTCCAGGCTATTTAAAAAAGAAGATATTTATGAGTTAGTGAAAAGAGCACAATTAGTATTTCCCGAACGAGATCTAGCAATCGACTTTTTCGATGAAGATGTTTTAATTCAATTTTTATATGAAAGTGAAGTATATAATTTAGATCTCGACTTCCTTATTTCCTACATAGGTTTTGAAGTGGCTGATGTAAATACTAACCAAACTCCATTCGACTCTTGGGCCATAAACATCCCTTATTACAAACAAATAGCAGGAATAATAGCCATAGTGGGTGGTACTTTAAATCTCGACACCTCAAGATCAAATGTTTCCGGTCAAAAAAACAATTTTACAATAGATTTTGGCAATGCTCCGGATGATATTGATTTTACTCACGAGCACTTGAAAAAAGCCGAAACTTTCGCTTCAGCTATATTAAATCGAATTCCTGATGGTGCTTTTGAAAGACTCGAGAGAGAATTTCCAAACAAATTTTTGGAACTCGAGATGCGGAATGCACCTTTTAAAGAACCCATTTTTGACTTTGAAGCTTTACCAAAAGAAAAACAGGAAATACTTTGGATGCATTTCTGGCCCAATATGGAATATTTTAACGATCTAGATCAAAGAGATCATGATCTACGCCTAATTTATCTTGCCTGGTTATGGGCAAATGGTTTTGTCATTGATAAAGATCTCAACTCTGTTCACATTGATTTTAGAATAAAAAATTTTGATCCCGAAGAAATTTCAGAAGGAGAAGATGGAAACAACGAATTACTTAATCTCAATATGCTGTACAACCTAGATGAATTATTTCCATTATTAGAAGATCCGGAAGTAAAGAAACTTTCCCATAGACCTTGGGAAAATTTGGATATTTATAGCAGGCAAAAAAGTGTTTAGATGGAAAAATTTGAGGTGAAGCAAATTATTATAAAAGCTTTTTCTTCTTTAAGAAAATCTTTAGATTTACGATCCCGTGAATAACGGTCTACCCTACATCCAGATTTTAGACTCCGAATATACCTAAAGGGTATTCATGGAGATTTGAAATTGCATTAATCGATTAAATGTATAATACTGATATCAATATTCTGGGAGGAGTTCCAAATTACGACTTGATTTATAAAGCTTTGCCACATTTAATTGAGGGTAAAGAAGAGGTGCAGACTGCATTGATTGACAATAATGAATTCGATTTTAGAACAGAAAGATCAAGAATCCGATTTTTTACTCTTTTAAAATCTGCCTTTATAAGTGAAAATCCAGATGTAAATAATTGGTCTTCAGAATTAATTCAGTTTTTGAAGAATGATGAAAAATCACAGGCTTTGGTCATATTTTGGCTATTCAGTTTGAATAATAAACTTTTCTTTGATTTGAATAGAGATGTATATTTTAACTATTACTACCAGGGAAGAACTGAATTGCCTAAAGCGGATGTAGTTGCATATCTAAAGGATAAACTAGCTACTAATTCCGAGCTAAAAGAAAAATGGTCTGAGAATACAATAAATACCGTTGCTTATAAATATCTATCGGTATTAAAAAAAATGCATTTGCTTGAAGGCTCTAGGAAGAAAACCTTCCATCTGGTTAGAATAAACGATGAAATGCTTGCTGCATTTATACATCTTCTAGATATTAAAAAGCCTTACTTTTCCAATGCTTTAGAGGATGATTTTCTCCAGTTTTCTTTTGTTCCGAACGAAAATATTATCTCGAGATTAAAGAAAATTGGTAAAAAGGATTGGATTAAAATAAATCAAACAGGAACCTCATTAAAATTAGAAGGATTTTATGAACCAAATCAACTTATAGATGGCATATTTAGACGAGCATAAAGCTAAATTCCAGAATCTTATTAATAGCTTGGAAAACAAGCAAAGGGTACAGTTGAAAAGAGAAGCTAATGGAGGTAATAGTATTCTGTTTGCATACAATCCACACGAAGAAAACCTTTACCTGGAAAAGGCTAAACAAGAGCTAGATGATTCCCGATTTCAGATTATTGATATTTCCCGTTTATTGATCAAATTTATTGATTTAGATGGATGGGAAGAATTCGAGAGCTACTATAAAGAATTTTCAGATACTCCTCATGTAATATTTAAATCTGATGATGAAGAAACTGATTTAATGGATTTAATTCTTGCTGAAATTAAATCGGCAGATACAGATGGTCTTATCCCTGTTTTAATACGAACCGGAGCCTTATATGGAACCGGAATAGAGAATGTAAATATCATGGAGCATAAAGAGGTTATGAGTCTTAAAAATCCACTAGTTCTTTTCTATCCTGCAAAAGTTGAAGATGATAATCTGTTTTTCCTAAATTTTAAACCTGCATCGAGGTATAGATGTACAGTAATTGAATAATTTGTTATGGCTGCAATAAAAGATATATTAAAATTAGATTTAGAAGATGATATTAAAAATGTCATCGATTTAGAGGATCAATCGGAAAATGAAATTCAGTCAGAGATTGAGTCATATATAATTACCGATGGATTAGGAGAGCATCTTACCAAATTCATTTCTCAATATACCGGAAACATTAAAGAAACAGGGGTTTGGTTATCCGGGTTTTATGGTTCGGGTAAATCCTACTTCGGTAAAATGCTTGGATATATTATAGATAATCAAAATATCAATGGAACATCGGCAAGAGATCGATTCATACCAAGACTTCGAGGGGTGAAGAATGAAGGTTTGATAGAAAGTAGTATCCGAAAATTAGATTCAATTAACAGTAGTGTTGTACTTCTTGATGCTGCGAAGCAGAATACAGATAATGGCTTTGCCTTTACTCTATTTACAAAATTTCTGAAAAAGCTAGGATTCCGTACCGATAGGTATGGTTATATGGAATATGATCTTCTTATAGATGGCAAGTATGAATTCCTTCGAGAAAAGGCTAAAGAGATTTTTGGAGATGACTGGGAAAATGTAAAGAAGAGTAATCGAAAAGTGGCCATGGCTATGAGAAAGGTATTTCTTGCCATGGATTATTCCGAAGAGGATTATAATGATACCCTGGATGTTTACAGTAATGCAATACAAAGTTTTTCTGCGGAAAGCCTGAAAGAAGAAATCGCTAAATATTTAAAGTATTCTCCAGAGGAAACCCTGGTATTTATTTTTGATGAAACTAGTGAAGCTGTAAAACAGAAGAAATTCACCCTTTTAGATTTAGAGGGAATCAGTGAAGCACTTTCAACTTTCGATAAAAGGGTATGGACCATTGCAATTGCTCAGGAGAAACTAGATGATGTTATTAGTAATCAAAATGTGACTGTTTCTCAATTAACTAAGGTTACTGATAGATTTAAAACTAAAATTCACTTGGAATCTACAGAAGTGGATAAGATTATCAGGAGTAGACTATTACTGAAAAAGGACAAAGCTTTTAAAGATCTGGTTGATTTCTATAAAAAGAATGACGGTTTAATTAGTGATGCAACCAACCTTAAATCTTCATTTCCAACAAAAACAAGTTCTGCAGACGAATTCGCGATTTATTACCCATTTCACAAATATCAATTTCATCTGCTTCAAAAGTTTTTATTCAGTTCAAACGCTCTGGTTTCAAATCAGATTGCTGCCAGGGGGATGATTATTACGACTTTCGATATTCTTAGAAAGGAATTAAGGAATCGGGAAACCTATTGCTTCACTACGGCTTATGATATTTGTACTGAAGCTCAAACTGCTCCTCCAACCGATTTGGTGAACAAATATCATAATGCCAAATTGATTATTGAAAATGAAGGTCTAAATTTGAATGGAGAGCATTTGATGAAGACGATTCATTTTATTAATGAATCAGAACTCGTTTCCGGTTCTCTGGAGAATATTACTAAATTATATATAACAGATACCGGCACTTATTACGAATTCAAGCCCGAGGTGGAGAAGGCTCTAAATTTGCTTGTCGAATCCAAAATTTTACTTGTATCAAATAATCATTATCAAATAACCTCAGATCTGGAAGGTAAGATCCTGGAGGAGATGAGTGAATTGGATATACCGCTTTTTGTTAAGAAAAGAGAGTTGGTGAATTATTTAAAAACTTCCGGAATTTTTAAGCCTGTTTCGACTATAACCGAAGACTCAGTAACCTATAATTTCAACATAAAAACAGACCTAGGTGACGAAATAGTTTCTGCTAATAACGAGAACCTGAACTTCACAACTTATAGTTTATTCAATATAAATGAAGACAGACAAGATTTTATAGAGCATGTTAAGTTCGATACCCAGAATAAGAAAGATCTAATTAGCCTGGTTCCCGATAATTCTAAATTTAAGGAAATTGATAAGCTCCTGGAAGAAGTTCAGAAGTATGTGGAAATTGAGAGAATGTATGGGAATGATTCAGACTCTGAAAAAAGAAGAATTGTAGACCGGTTTGCAAGTATTAAAACTGAAAAAGAAAAAGATCTAATCAATTTAATAACCGCTGCTTATCAAAATGGATCTATCATTTATTTGTTTGATGAAAACCTTTTAAATCCAGATAACTTTAAGGGCAATATTAATGAAACAGAAAGGAAGCTGATTAAAAATGTATATACCAAAAGGTTAAGCAGACAACTTTCTGAAAATGAGGGGCAAAAGATTTTAAGGGAGCGAAGTAATGAAAAGTTACATAAGTACTTCCCCAGTGATGAATTCAAGTTCTTTGATTCCAACGGTAACTTTGTAGGAGAAAATTTAAAATTAATAGACGAGTTATCAAGAAGATTATCTAGCTATATAGATGGTAAGAGCCTTGAGGAAGAGTATTCAAGAGCTCCATGGGGGTATTCCTATGGTACAATTTCTACTGCTTTAGCTGTTTTATTCCGTGCTGGCAGATTAGTAGTAAAATTTAATGATACCGAGTATTTCTCATACCAGGACAAGGCTTCACATGAAGTTTTTACTTCTGGAGCTAAATTTAAAAATGCCAGGTTTAAAGCGATTACAAAGTCTCTTTCTGCGGCGCAGAAAAATGATATTGTTCAGGCCTTATTAGATCTGGACTATGAAAAACATACCGAGAAGAAAATTGACTGGACTGCCAGTGATTTTGATGTAGCCGATGCTATTTCAATTTTAGCAGAAGCTATGATAACCAAAGTAAGGACTCTTAGGTCTTCTCAGCATAAATTCGATAAGTTATTCCCTAGTATTGCAGAGCATAATACAGAATTGCATATGTATTCTTCAAAAACTACGGAAAGCAATTATATCCAGAAATCTGAAGACTTCCTAAGTTCTTTACCTGAATATTCAAAAGCAGTTAAGACAATTCTAAAAGCTGAAAAATTCCTGAATAAAAATTTAAATGTTTTAAATGGATATGAGCGTTTTGTTATAGCTGTAAATGAAGAGCTGAAGAAGACTGATATTTCTAATGAGGTTATTACCGAACAAACGGCAAAGTTTGATGAGGCCATGCAAAAGGACGTTATGCTTAGTTTTGGTGATCTTCAGTCTTCCGCTCAGAAAATTAGAGATGAGTATTATGGACTGATGAAATCCAACGCTGAAACCATGAGCGAGGATTATAAAAATTTGCTTACAGAAATTGAGAAGGCAAAAAATGATTTACAGCAAAACTATCCGGCAGATCTTAATAAAAATAACCTAAATAGGTTGGAGTCTCTTTCAAGTTATGCCGAAAATAGAATTGTGGATGATATCAAACTTGAATTCCATATCAAATGTCAAAACTCTAATTACTCTTTAACCGATATTATAAATTATAAGGCCCTGGCTCCTCAGAAGGCAACAGAACTACTTTCGATTAAATCTAATTTTACCAAAGAGCCCCTTCCAGATCCAGATCCTGCAAAACCTAAGAAGATCACTTTTAAAGTTGATAAAAAAGTAATGACCGCTGCTGAATACAGAAGGCTACTTTCTTATCAGCTTCACGAGCTTGCAGGTTTGGAAGACGACAAGGAAATTGAACTAACCATAAACAACATGCAAACTGTATGAAATTAGCAGATCATGTAGAAGAAATACGTCTTTTAATACATAAATCATTTGACAACCAATTTTCAAGATTAGGCCTTAGTACAACCAAGGCTTTGGATGCTTTCAAACTTCCTTCCAATCTTGTAAGTAAAAGAAAAAAACTTGACGTGTTGGTTTCCAGTCACAAGGATGATCTTGGTTCTTACGAGGAAGCCAGGGAAAAAGCTCTGGAAGAATTAACCTTTACGCTTTTCAACCGTTTTGCAGCCGTAAAGGTTATGGAATCTCTAAAACTTTTTCCACCTATTCTTACCAAAGAGGCAGAGCATGGTGGCAGATCATTTGGCCATCAAATATGGCTGGAGAAACATCCTGAAATGCGTAATGAGGAACTGGAAGGGATTCGCCAGTACCTTAAGGAAGAATTTAATATTCTGGGTGAAAGTATTCCACTTTACCATAAATCCTACCCTTACGCACTGCTTCCTAATGTTATTGAGTTAAACGAAATTATAGAGGCCTTTAATGCAGTAGAGCAGGATGCACAAATTGAAGATGACATTTGGGAAAGTGATGATATTTTAGGCTGGTTGTATGAGAGTTATAACAACTCAAAAAAGAAAGCTCATAAGGAAAGCGGTGCTAAGACTGAGTATGACAAAGTAAGTCTTCAAAGCCAGGTATATACTCCTCGCTGGGTGGTGGAATTTTTGGTGCAGAATTCTCTGGGCAAAATGTACCTGGAGATGTATCCAGACTCAGATATAAAGGACAATTTTAAAATTGCCAATGCGCCAGAGTCTCGAGTTCGGGAACCAAAGCCTTTACATGAAGTAAAATTGATTGACCCGGCCGCCGGGTCTGGTAATTTCCTGCTTTATGCCTTTGAGTTCTTTTATAAACTTTATGAGGACCAGATAGATGATTATGGTGCCGACTATGAAGAGGATGAAATTCCAAAGCTAATCATTGAGAATAACCTGCACGGGATAGATCTGGATGATCGTGCTATTCAACTAGCCCAACTAGGTTTATGGATTAAAGCCCAGCAGAAAAAACGAAACCTTGAGAGCTTAAATTTTAATGTGGTAAGCTCTGATTTTCATCTGGTAGATTTTGAATTTGTGTATCCCATTTTAAAGGGAGATGCTCAACTGGACTCCAGACAACTGGAAGTAGCTGAATCTATTTGGAAAGATCTTCAGAACGCCTACAAGTTTGGAAGCCTTATTAGGCTCAATGAAAAAATTGATGCCCACCTTATTGCCGTAAAAAGCAGTTCCGGAAAAATGTTTAGTGAGGAAGAAGAAGCCAGGCAAAAGGAGTTTAAAAGTAATTTTTTAAAGAATTTAGAGAAAGCGTTTTTGCAATTTGCTAGCCAGCAAGGAAATGCTTTTCTGACTGATAAAACAAAGGACGCAGTAACTTTCTTAAAACTGATTACTCAATCTTACGATATCGCTACAGCTAACCCACCTTATACGGATAGCAGTGATTTTGGACCTGATTTAAAAAAGTTTATAGAATCTAATTATAAAAAACCTTATAAATTCAATACCAACCTTTTTGCTGCTTTCATCAAACGTAGTTTTGAATTAACAAAAAAAGAAGGAAAAGTTGCAATGGTTCATCCCCCTACCTTTATGTACATCAAAACATTTGAGGATGTTCGAAAATTTATCCTAGAAAAATCACATATTGATCTATTCGTCGAATGGGGTTACTTGGGGATGTTTAATTCATCTGCACGTGTTGATTCAGCTATGTATGTATTAGATAAAAGATTAAAGGAAAATAAATCAACTTTTATCAAGCTTAATAATATTTACGAAGGAGTACGATATGAAGCTTTTGTTGAAGCTTATGATAAGCTGATTAAAGGTGATGATTTTACCAATAACTATTCAATACCCCAAACAAAACTGAAAATTATTACATCTTGGCCATTTATTTACTGGATTAGTGATGATTTTAGAGAGAAGTTTAAAAGTAAATCTATTAATGAGTTATTGAAGGTTAGACAAGGTATCGCTACAGGCAATAATAATAGATGCTTGAGATTCTGGTGGGAGGTTGATCAAAGTGAAATATCAACAAAAAGATCTGACGAAAAAAAATGGGTGGGTTATTCTAAAGGAGGTCCTTATCAAAAATGGTATGGCAATTTATGGTTGGTTGTTGATTTTAGTAAAGAAGGTTATGACTACTTATTGAATCACGGTAACCATCTACCGAGTAAGGAATATTATTTTCTCAAAGGGTTAACCTATTCAGCTTCTGGATCGAAAGGAGCATCATTCAGATATTTACCAGAAAATAATGTTTTTGATGTAGGAGGGTCTTGTATATTTCCATTTATCTATAAGAATATTGATTATTCAATAGCATTCATGAATTCCAAGTTGTGTTTCTATATAACTAGTTGCCTAAATCCTACGGTAAATACTCAGGTAGGGGATTTAAAAAGGGTGCCATTTGTTATACCAGAAAAAAGATTAGAAAAGTTAGTAACTGCTTTATCAAAAAGGAACATAAATATTGTTGAATATCTGAAAAGTTTATTTGTCTATGAAAGGAATTTTATGGGCAGTCCAATAAATTCAAGTACAGAGTTTCAGGAATTCAAAAAATCTATTTCAATATATTTCAATGCTGATAATTGGCTGAAAACGCAAATTTTAATAAATGAAGCTATAATCAATGAAAGAATTTTCGATGTTTATGAATTAACAAAATTAGATAAGGAGATGGTATTAACGAAAGAGGGGCAAAGTATTGGAGCTTTACCCGTAAGTGTTAATGCTAAAAATGCATATTTGAAAAATGAAATAGAAGGATTTACTTTAGAAAATATTCGAGATTATATAGAAAGCTTATCTGAAAAAGAGTTCGATGCAAATGAAAAAGATGTTATTGAAAGTGAATTTCCTCAACTCTATCAAAGTAATAATGATTTAGAGGAGTTCTGCATTAGGCATCAGGTAAATCCTATTAATGTCTGGTATTGGTTTAAAGAAAGTAATGTAATTCCTAAGCAGCGAATGAATGATCTGGCCATGGAATTTCTGGCAGATATGATTCGAGAAATTCTAATGGAGGATGAAGATGGGATTATACCCTTAGTACCCAATGCTGGAGAGAAAGTATTGCTGGATCGTATTGAGGAAAAGTTTATAGAAAAAGGCTTTCCTATGGCGCAGTATTCTTCTTTCGACTCTGTTTTGGGTAGGGACCTAAACTCCTATATAAATAGTTATTTCTTTAAAGACCTTTCAGATCATCTTAACCTTTTTATGTATTTGCCAAAAGCTCCTTTTATCTGGCATCTTACTAGTGGCCCGGAGCAGGGATTTGATTGTTATCTTATAATTTATAAGTGGAACCGTGATAAGCTGTTAAGCATACGTTCGCGATATATTGAGCAGCGTGAAAGAGCCCTGGAAAACCGCCAGAGCGATTTAAAGGCCAAGGAAACCCCAACCGCCTCTGAGCAAAACGAGCTTGAGAAAATCTATAAACAACTCAAGGAAATTGAGAATTTTAAATCTAAAATAGATGAACTCCTGGAGGAAGGTTATGATGCTGTTTTAGATGATGGAGTGGGTAAAAATATCGCTCCCCTACAAAAGAAAAAGATGCTCGCCTATGATGTTCTAAATGCCGGGCAATTAAAAAAATATTTAAACGCAGATTGGTAATGGACTTAAAGTCAATTCACGAAATATTTACGAACAGAATTTTAAGAATACCTTCCTATCAACGAGGATATTCTTGGGCTAATAATAAGTCAGTAGATCTTACATCTAACGATCCATTGAAAAACGTCAAGGGACAACTAAAAGATTTATGGGATGATCTTTTGAATATACCAGAAGGTAAATGGCATTATACCGGCCTTTTAACATTGGTAGAGGTAAAGAAAAAGGATTATCAATGGTTGCCAAATTTTAAGCAATATGCAATTGTTGATGGTCAGCAAAGAATAACAAGCATCTTAATTTTACTCTCTGTTATAATAGATAAGGCGAATAAACAGAATATTACTTTAGGAATAAGAGAGGGGGATGTGGAAATCCAATACCTATATATAAAACGTAACGGTGTATATGCATATATTTTTGGATACGATAGGGATAACCCTAGTGATAAATTTTTCCGGAAGCATATTTTGAATTTAAACGAAGTTGAGGATGATAGTGAAGAAAGTACCTATACCGAGAACCTGCTAAAAGCTAAGGCATTTTTTGAAGCTATGGTAGAACTCTATCTTGCTGATAATGAAAATTCCCTTGAAGGCTTATTTAATAAGGTTACTTCTCAGCTCAAACTGAATGAATATGTTTTACCGGAAGAGTTAGATGAGTATGTAGTTTTTGAGACTATGAACAATAGAGGTAAACCTTTATCACAACTTGAGAAATTAAAAAACCGTTTACTCTATTTAAACGATAAGTTTGAAGTAGGGCTACAGGCAACTCCAGATCAGATTGCACTTAATGAAGCGCGTAAGAAGCAGTTAGGTGAATCTATCAATAAAGCTTGGATTACCATCTACAAATCCTTAGGTCAAAATAAACATAGACCTTTAGATGATGAAGATTTTATTAAAAACCATTGGATAGTATACTTTGATCGCTATAGCCGGGATGAGGCCAATGTTTATGCTAATTTCTTATTTGACGAATATTTTAATCTTCAAAGTGTTTATGATAAAGAGCTAAGTATAGAGGATATAGAAAACTATATAAAGTCATTGCAGAAATGTTCTATATGGTGGAATAAACTTCACAATCCACAATATTTTAAAATAGAAAATCAGTTAGTTAAAGACGCTGTAACTGGAATCCATCAGGTTGGTTTAAAAGCTTCTTTTAAACCAATTTTACTTGCCATTTTAACAAGACCTGATCGAAATGATTTCATTGAAACCATCCAATCTTTAGAAAAATACAGTTTTAAGTTATTCGATTTATCCAACAAAAGAGGTAATACAGGTGATAGTAAGATATATGGTTTAGCACATCAGGTTTATGCAAATAATCAAAAACCAGATGAAACTAATGAAGAAATACTCGAGTATACTTCTTGGTATTATCGCTTTAACCTATTCGTGAATCAAAGTTACGAAATGTTTGAACTGGGTAAAAAACAAGGCTTTTATAAATGGTCAGGACGTCATTATTTATTATTCCTATACGACCAGTATTTAAGAACTCAAAACTTTACAACTACTCAAAGTAGTGAAATTATGTGGCAGGAGTTTAAGAAGAATGATAGTATAGAACATGTTTTTCCCCAGAGTGCAACCTTAAGTTTAGAGGAGTATGCTGCCAATAAAGATAAATCTATTGAAGATGCAAGGGCTCCCTACGAAAGGATTCAAAACAATTGGAGTAGTTTTAAAGAATACGATTCGATGCAGAGGAGAAATTTAGCTAATAGTTTAGGAAATTTATTAGCAATCTCACAAAGTGACAACTCTTCTTTAAGCAATGATCCATTTAACTTTAAGGTTGATCAAAGTAAAAAAGGTCCTGGTTATAGAAATAGAGGTTATGCCTATGATTCCATGAGTGCCAGAGTTGTTGCCAATGAGAAAGAGTGGACTCCAGAGCATATATTAAACAGAGGTTTGGATATCCTTAAATTTTTATGTGATTACATAGGAGAATCTTTTGATGAAATAGATGAATTAACCAAGTATAAAGTACTTGGGTTAGAGTTTATGTATGACCATAAAATAGAAGATGCTCCCAAAATTGAGGAAGAACTTAATCAAGAAATCTCATGATAGATAAGTGGTTTAAAAATGATCTGGAAAAGATACATTCTAATCATCAATTGGCTGTATTTATAGATGAATCAAAAGAAGCAAAATTTTTGATAGAACAGTTAGATGATGAATTTACTATTGTTTCACCAAAAAGTGAATTGGAGGAATTAAAAGTCAAGTATGAAATAGAGAAAGGCCTTCCTCAAAAAAAGATTCTAATCTATACCAATACTCCTAAATCTGACCTAAAGTACATTAGAGAATATTGCGAAACCAATGGATTCATTGAGATTAAATATCTGGATCATTACATAAAGCAAAAGGTAAGTAAGCACTTAAATCTAAATATCAACCTACCTAAAGATGAATTAATTTCTGCAGCCAAAGTAAGTGTAGGAAATGAAGAATCTTATTGGGTAGATTTAAGTCACAAAGGAGCTTCCGAAATTTTTGAGTTAGAGAGAGAATTATTGCCTTTCTTACATGATCCCAAAAACCATTTGAGTGATTATGATAGAAAGGTAAAAGAAATATTCTATAAAAACCTGAACGATTTAATAGGTCAGGATTATGTGGATAAACCAGCAAAAACCTTAGCAAAAGAAGTTGCCCATTATATCTTCAAAAGTTTATTGCAAAATAATATTAGTACTTCGTTTTTAGGGATATATGAATCCTGGCTAGATAGTAATACTTACCGAAGCTCGCTTGATAAATATTTAAGAGAATATAAATTAGAGAGGAAGGTTGAAGTTTTTAACGTGCATCCTTCCCACCCCTTTCTTGAAATTGATGAAATCTGGCTAAAAGGTTTAAGTGAACAATTAGCAGATCCTGAATACACTTCAAGTTTCCTTCCAAAAATCAGTAGAAGAATACAATCTAAAGCAGCTAGAAATTTAGATGTTGAATTTTGGAAAGATGTAAAGGTGCTTCTGGAGTTTGACGAAAAAAATATTAATCAATTAGCCTCTTTAGAAGAATGCACTAATTTTTATACTAAGCATTTTTATAAACTAGATTCTGCTATTCGTAAGTTATATACCCGCTTCTTGAATAGTGAAAGCCTAATTAGTCCTTTTCAGAACTATTATAAAAACTTTACAGATCTATTTTTAGACAAATGGTTTAAATATATAGATTCTTACGAATCTAATCAGACTGGGACCATTCAGAGGCTTCTTGATGAATCAACGGGTAAAATAGCAATTATCGTGGGAGATGGTGTTTCTTATGAATTTGCTCAGGATATTATTTCTTCTGTGTCTAAGGAATATACTCTTAATAAGGGCTATGATTATATGTACGCAGGGCTTCCCTCTGAGACTGAGCATAATATGAGTCAGCTATATGTGAATACTGGCGAAGTATTAAAGAGCAAAAGTGATAGAGAGAAATTTCTGGATAGTAATAATCCAGAAAAGAAGATCCAATTTATAGATTTAGAATCTGTAAATGAAAATACAGATCAGGAATATCTAATTTGTAGTTGTAAAGATCCAGATAAGTTGGGTGAAACCTATCAGCAAAAAGCTTTGAAGCATTTTGATGTCGCGGTCGAGTTATATTCCTCTAAAATAGATCAGCTATTCAAAAACGGCTATGATGAGGTGTTCCTGGTTACAGATCATGGTTATGTTCTCACTGGAATTCTGGAAAACTCTGATAAAATTGAGATTAATGTTTCTGGAGTAGGAAAAAAATCTGAGCGATATATTAGAACAGAGGACTCAATGGACATAGATGAAAATCTTCTCCATGAAGAAGAGATAACATATCAGAATTTCAACTATTGCTATTTTGCCAAAAGATTAGGTCCATTTAAGACTCCTGGAGTATATGGATTTAGTCATGGAGGGATTTCACCACAGGAAACAATTATCCCATTTCTGAAGTGGACGAAAGCAAAAGGTTCTGAATCAACCTTAAGGGTAAGAATTGTAAATAAAGATGAACTTCAAGAAATTGAAGGAGATATTTATGCAGTAAAAATTCAAGCCGAGGTAGATTCTATAGATTTATTTAATTCTCAGCGTAAATTGATCTTATTATTTTTCCATAACGGAAAGGAAATAAATAAAAGTGATATTTTCAATATTGAAAAAGGTGAAAACATTAATAAAGAGTTCAGTTTTGGACCTGAAGATGAAATTGAAATGAAGGTGTTAGATGCTCAAACTAAAGAACAATTAGATAAAGTTACAATTAAGAAAAACTCTTCTAGAAATTTAGGAGGCCTGCTTTAAAAATAAGATATGATCACACTGGATAACTTAGATAATAAACTTCTTGAGAATTATAGGGGATTTGTAGTAAAAAAAGATTTAGTAAGATCGGTTAAGGTCGGCGCTAATGTACCAGTATTCGTTTTAGAATACTTAATTGCTAATTCCTGTTCAACAGATGATGAGGAGAAGATTAGACAGGGAATGGAAAATGTTAAGAAAATCCTTTCTGAACATTATGTAAACCCTGAAGAAAGTAATTTAATCCAATCTCGCATAAGACAGGAAGGTTCTTATAAAATCATAGACAAGATTTCGGTAAAACTAGATACCAAGAAAGATCTATACTGGGCCCAACTGCAAAACAGCAATATTAAAGATGGAGTTATTTCTGATGCAATGGTTTCCGAGCACGATAAGATGTTAATGGGAGGAATATGGGCAATTATAGACGTCGAATATGATGCTTACAGCAAAGATGGTGCAGTATTACATCCTTTTGTAATTAAGGATATTAATCCAATCCAGTTATCATCTTTCGATAATTCGAAATTGATAACTAAGCGAAAAGAATTTTCTAAAGGAGAATGGTTAAATGTTCTGCTCAGGAGTTGTGGCTATGAACCTGAATCTGAAGGAATGTCTCACCGGATCAAAATGCTTCTGCTATCTCGACTGATCCCAATGGTAGAATCCAATTTCAACTTTATTGAATTGGGACCCCGGTCTACTGGAAAATCCTTTGTATATAAAGAGCTTACTCCTTATGCTGTGCTAATTTCAGGTGGCCAGGGAACCGTTGCCAAATTATTTGTTCACGGGTCCACGGGAAGAGTCGGTGCTGTAGGTCAATGGGACGCTATATGTTTCGATGAAGCAACCGATAAGATTTTTAAAGACAGTGATGCAATTCCATTAATGAAAGATTACTTAGAATCAGGGTCCTTTTCACGGGCAGGTACCGGAGGCGAAATCACGGGGGTTGCATCCATAATTTTAAATGGAAACATTAATCAACCCGTAGAAACTATCTTACAAACCAGCCACCTTTTTGCTGCCTTATCTGATGAAGTAAATACAGATACCGCTTTTCTGGACAGATTACATTTTTACCTGCCCGGATGGGAAATGATAAAGTTTTCACCGAAGAACTTCACAAATAGTTACGGTTTTAGTACAGACTATTTTTCAGAGTGTTTAAAGTCCTTTCGCCGAATTACATATACAGATGTACTAGAAGAGCATTTTTCTCTGGGATCTCATTTAAAACAGAGGGATACTAAACCTGTAAAGAAAACAGTTTCAGGCTTTATCAAACTATTGCATCCCGATGGCACCTATACTAAAGAAGATGTAAAGGAATACTTGGAAATTGCGCTGGAGATGCGTAGAAGAGTCAAAGAACAACTAAAGCGTATTGGCGGTATGGAATTCTGGGACACAAACTTCTCTTACATCGATAAAGAATCCCAGGAAGAACATTTTGTAGGGCTACCTGAGGAAAAAGGTTCGCATCTAATCGAAAATACTCCCCTACAGCCAGGAGTTTGCTATACTTGTACAAGTGATGGCGATCACCTTGCATTAGTGAGAATTGAGGTAGTTACTACCCAAGGATCAGGTAAATTAAATGTTACCGGGTTGAGCAATACTAAGGTGAAAGAAAACATCAAGAACACTTATCAGTATATAAAAGCAAACGAAAAGAGCATCTTGAATTCCCAACATTCTCTATCCTCTTTAGATCTATCTGTACAGGTAACCACGGTTCTCGGCTCGAACATATCAACCGGGATAGGATCGGCAGTATATATGTCCATTATATCATCGATTTATAAGAAGAACCTCAAGCCAGGGCTGGCAGTTCTTGGGAACATTTCTGTAGGTGGTGCTGTAGAAAAGTCCATTAATTTAGCGGACAAAATTACAATGTTATCTGAAAATGGAGCTAAAACTACTATCGTGCCTATGGATAATCTTCCAGAGCTTTCTAATGTACCTGCTTCCGTGTTAGGAAATACTGATGTACCTTTTTATTCAAATAACCAGATTCTTATGCAGAAAGGTATTTTGTTGGAGTAAAAAAAATTAAAAAGTAAACTGTTTAAAATGACCGCCAAACAATTTAGATACTCCCTCGTCAGCGTTATAATAGTTTTCATTTTTACTTCCTTCTTTATTATTTGGTTATCAAAAGAAGCTATAGTTGAAACGGAAAATTGGAAACCATTTGATTTTGATTTTACAAACAGAGAAGGGGTAATATCCTCCTATGCTAGCCTTTTGGCTGGCATTTTATCATTTATCGCAATTCTCCTGGTTCTTTTAGATCTCTTATACCAAAGAAGGACCAAGCAAGCGGAAATGGAGGTTATGGAAATAAATCGAATAGAAGAACATCGCGATAGATTAGATATTATATCACTATTCACAAGAGAGCTTTTAAAAGATATTAATACCCTTAATAAATCGGCAGAAGAATTTACTGAAAAAGAAAAGTTACAACCGTGGGAAATGAATAAAATGGGTTTTGCCCCTAAAACATACCCTAAGCTTATTCTAGATGTAGATCGAGTGAGTTTTTATGAAGCTATGAGATTTTTTCATCCAGGAGAAAATTGGAAGGAAATTTATGTGGAGTTATATAAAATAGTAGATTTTTACGCAGAGGCTTTTGAGGATTTACGAGAAAAGTATAAAAATCATTTGTCAAAAAAATTTGATTTGAGTACAGAACTAGCAGAAGCCCTTGACCATTTTATTGATTCTAATTCAAGAATCAGAAATTCTGTGATAATACAATCTAAAGAAGAAGGAAAAGACCCTCAGTCTAATCCATATTTCTCTGTATTACAGTTTGTTAAAGAAAGAGCGGTTACAATTGTGCAAAGCCATCCTACTTCTGAAGAAAGAGCTAGTGAAAACTTTATTAGCCCTAGTTCATTCAAAGTGTGGCACGATGAGGTTTGGCAGCCAGTGTTCAATAATATTCTGCTACTTTGGAACACTCATGGGAATGATCCATACAACCTGGAAAGCCTTTTAACACAGGTTCAAAAACTAATAAGAAAGTATTCCCGTTTGACTCAAGATTCCCTCGATTACGCTCTGCACGTGGAAGATTATTATAAAATGTATTTTAATGAAAAATCCAGATTCCCAAAACAATTAAAGAAAATTCAAAGAGAAATTGAAGAAGTTTTTTAGCGTTTAGAATGTAGTAAGCGGCAGGATTACCGTGGAGCTTCGCCTTTTTTATAACTTTATGTGAAACTATAAGCTTACTAAACCATCTTATAAGGTTTTGAGAATATAATTTATTAATTCAGTTCTATATAAGTATTCCATCTCCAATCCAATCCTTCCTTGCTAAGCTTGTATTTTTCGTGTAATTGGGAGATTTTGGAGCCTATATCCATATTATCCAAATCAACATACTCCTTAGATTCCAATAACTTTTCGTGCATTTTCAATTTCAAACTTTCAGGATTAATGGCAATCATACCCAGATCAAAAAGCGTATGAATATCAGCTCTCAATAATACCCCATTAGAAAGACTATAATCATTTTTTAAAGAATGCGGAAGTATGTGCGCAGCTTCTAAAAGCTCAGGAATCTTGCAGCCCGTCACTATGCAGGTATTCCTATACAACTTTAAAAGTTTCTGACGAAATTTCGGCTGTCCTCTCCTTATCTTAATTTGAGCTAAGGCATCTCTCACGAACTCCTCCGGCATATCGGGCTGATTCAGCTCCTCGAAATCAAGCTCATCCTGGTCAAGTTCCACATCAATTTCCTCTTCGGATATTTCAGAATCTTCATCTTCTCCTGATTGAAACATCTCTACAGCTTTATGAGCATAGAAAAAACCATCTATTAAATCAATTTTGCGGGATTCGATCATTTGTTCCAGCAGGTATTTTACCTGCACCTCTAAATGTCCATAACGCTGATGAAAAATCTCATAAATATTATTGTAATTGACTCCACTTGATTCGTCAATTATTTGCCTCATATATCTAGCATGACCTCCAACAACTTTTGGGAAGTCAATATTTTCATAGTCCTTGTCTACTAGTCCATAGAATCCGCCATCAAATTTTATAAAATACCCTCTACTGTTCTGTTCCAAAATTGTGTGCAAAGAATGATGCGTCTTGGACCGCGGGAAAAGTTGATTAATATGTTCAAGAAGTTCGAAAATATGTAAAGGCGTATCTTTTCGTGCTAGATAAATATGAACAACTTCGTTAATTGTGCCGTTGCCTATTTCATCTCTTAAATCCTTTACATCTTTTAGACCGAAAAGTCCACTTTTCCCTACAGAATAAAAATGTTCTCCTCTAAAAGAGGCTCTTAGTACCGGCATTGTCCAATCCTTTTCTGGAAAAATCTCTGAAACTTTTGATAATATGTCATCTGCATATGCAAAACCACCAAGTTCGCGTAAAGCTATTTCCACCATTTCAGGCTGGGTAACATGAGAGTTACGTTTTATTATAGCCTCCTTCCGTGTGAGTTCAACGTCAAGTTCAAGTTCTACAGCAATAATTTTATTGTAACGTTCTATTTCAGAATAATCAAGTGCACTATCAATGAAAGGAGATAAGTCAACTACCACATCTTCTTCTATGCGATAATTACGCTGATTCATTTCGATAGCTAAGGTGTTAATTAAACCTTCAAGATCACATCTTTCATTTTCTAAATTTGTTTGGAGGTAGAGACTGCTCCAAATGTTTCCTTTATTAGATCGGTTGTTCAGACTTGTAATATCATTAGTATCACCAATCAAAACAAGGTCAAAAGATATGGATAAGATTATGGTATAAAATTCTTTGTTAAAATGCACCCCTTCAGTTCCATTAATACGCGCAGTTTTATCCTCTATTTGCACTAGCTTATGTAAATCCAGATCAAAGAGATTTTGAAGCTTATTTTTTATCAGGTTATCTTTTAAAAACCAAAAATCCTGCTCAAAATTTTCAAGACACTCAACTTTAAGCTGTCTAACTCTTTCTCTGTCAACATTATGTTTATCAGCTATATCATTAAGAAGACCTTCGAACTCTTTCTGGGGCAAAATAAAAAGCGCACAAAAAATATCACTCACTATAGGATTTTTCCAAAGTTTATTTTGGTTTATTGCCTCTTTAATTACTCCAAGGTAAGAATGAGAAAATTCTTCATCATTTAAATCCCAGAGGTAAAGCCCCATCAATTTTGATATCTCCTTTTCGTTTTCCGTTTCGAAATTTTCTTTTATTTTGTTCCAGGTTGTTATTAATTTCTCCTTATAGGCTTGCGCTTTTTTATATTTTACACCTTTCCCAAAACCTTTTGTATTTAACATATGGTTCCAGGATTCATCTGTAGTAATAATTTTAGCAACCAGATTTTGCCCCGAATAATCTCCTCCCATCATTTCCTCAAAGGGACTTAATTTATGTAATAAGGGACTATGATCTGATTCTTTAAACTTTCTATCGAACCCCTTTAAACATTCGTATGCTATTTTATCCATGTTGTTTTAATATCAATTAATGGTTTTGCAACAATCTATCCGAATCAAAATGTACTAAACCGAGGATAAAATTGGCTAATTTGTAATCTTTACACACACTACCAATTTTAGTTTTTAACCTTTTAATTCTATTTGGTGTTGAGTTTCATAAACCCTCCCAATTATTCGGTACTAATTTTATCTTCATAAAGTTTTATAAATAAAGGCCTTAAAATTTAACCTTAATTCTCTTCCGGCTCCAGCACATAAAGCAAACCCTTCGCCCTACTAAGCTGGGTATAAAGTCGGTTCTTATGTTTGGTTTCTCCGTTTTTGATCTTCTCCAACCTTTTCTTAAGAAGCAGGATCACTACAGGAGCCTCACAACCTTTAAAGCGGCGGATGGAGGAGAAATATATCTTTTCACTTTCCCTTACCTTCACTGGGTCCAGGATCTCGTATTCGAAGCCGTTACTGTGGATAGTCAGGTCCCAGTCTTTAGTAGAACCGTCTGTAAGGATCATGATCTGGTCTTTCGGTACTTTCCCGACACTGTGTAGTTCGAGCAAGCACCTCTTTAGAATTCCTGCAATATCTTCAGGGGAATAATCTTTAATTCTAACTTCTTCCCCTTCTTCAACACCATAAGAAACAGCATCTGTTCCAACGTACTCATTTATAAAGGCATTGATCTTTCCGGTATTCCTGTAGTTACAATTTAAAGGATGAAGGTGCCAATTTTGTCCCTGGGGCAATACGAAATTCCGTTCAAAAATGTTTTGCCGCTTGTCGTAGAAAAGAAAATACTGAGCTTCTGGATTAAGATATTTGAGGAGCATATTAAGCCAGCCAACTTCGAAATCCTGGGCCTCGTCTACCAGGATCACATCAAATTTCTCTTCTTCTTGAAGTGGGTAGACCTTCAGTAATTCTTTAAACTTTTCCGGCAGCCCCTTATCCCAAAATTTTCTGTCTTTAACCTGGAGCTCAAACCAACCCGGCTCCCGGTCATCCGTAAATTCCCTCATCAAATTGTGGATATTATCGGTTTTTATTTCTGGATCCAGACCTGTCTTTAGTTGGGAGCACAAATAAGTATTATAACACAAGAAGAGTACTTTTTTTCCTTTCTTTTTCAAAACCTTAGCCGCACATTTGGCCAGCACGGTTTTGCCGCTACCGGCGCCACCTTCCACTGCTAAACGGGAGTGATTCCAAAGTCCGTTTAAAAAAGCTTTCTGGCTTTCTTCTGCCTTATCTATATTTATGTTCATATTCTCCAGTAGCGTCCTGAAATTTTGAGAAACCTCAAGCCCCTGCAGCAGATCTTTTTGAATTTTACCTTTATATTCATCTACGGAGATCCTTTTAAAATGGTCATAATCGCTTTCCCCAGCCTCTGCCGCCCTGTTCAAAGCCTCCTCAGGATCATCCAGGTCATTCTGATCCAGAACATTCCAGGATTCGCATTGGGTAGGCATATTCTCTTTGTCGATAATTCCATCGGGAAACCAGAGCATCCAACTAATAGGGACTTTATGCTCAATCACATCTTTATACCTTTTAAGTATATTTGAAACATACCCCATAGCCTGCAGATCAGGGCCTGGTGTCATCTCCCGAGAATTCTGATACCAGGCATTTTCTTCAGCCTTATATGCTACCTTACCGCCTTTGACTTCTATAACATAAATATGATCCAGCCGCTCTTCCCGAAGGTCGAATATCAAAAAGTCAATCTCGTAGTGCTTATCTTCTTCTTTGGTCTTTCCCGTAAATCCGCGACTCCAAAAAACTTCGAAATTGTGAGGGTCAAGTTTCTGAAGGGCTTCAAAAACTTTTTTTTCTGCGTGGTTATCGTTGTAGGTTGGGAATTTTGAGGGGTAGATCATTGGATTGAATTTTTAAGTGGAATTTTAGACCATTTTTTTAGATATCCCATTTTTCTTAGAAAACCTTAGCTTTTTGACCAAATGAACGCTTTATTTTCAAGCAATTATTGCCTCAATCAGAGCTATTAGTAATTCTGAATGTTATTTAATTAATTCAACAATTTTACCCTGCACCACATAATAGATTAGGCGGGCAACTACTTTTTTTGGCTCTAAATTTTTCTCTAACATTCGTGCATACAAATCCAATTGACCACTATACTTCCCAGCATATTTTTCACAATTAGAATTTAGAACATCTTCATTTCCAGCATAAGATTTAAAATCTATTAAAATAAGCCCTTTGTCTGTCTCTAGAACTAAATCTGCTTCACCATTTGCCAGTTGATTTTCTAATTCTACTTCTATTGACAATTCAGGGTGCTGGACTGAAATGTTGTACCTGGAATTAATAAATTCATTGAAACTTCTAACGTTGTCAATAAATTGTTCCTTGGAAATTCCTAAATCTATGAAAGTTTCTGATTTTGAAACCTGTTCTTTGAAATAGGTTCTATCTTTTATATATAAAAACTGATGAAGCGTATTACCTAATTCTGTTGAATCATTCGTATTTACGGTCAACCTTCCATGTAGTTCTTCAACCAGATTCACTTTACAAGTTTTCAGAGCTTCAACTTTACTTGGGTTTAAGAGGTAAGGCTTGTTCTGACTAACAGGAATTTGCTTTTCAAAATATATAAGTGTTGGTTCTTCAAATCCAACCTCAAACTCTTTGTCTGGCATTATCTTTTCGTAATCAACATTTACAGGTTGGTCTAAACTGAAAAAGTTATTTGTAATCCTATCCGTATTCTTAAAATTAATTTCGTCTAAGCTCTTTTCTAAACTCCAATTTGGTATAAGGTTTTCTAACCAGATGACATCTTTATATTTATTTGTTGAAAAAACAATATAGTCTCTTGCTCTTGTGATTCCCACATACATCAACCTGCTATACTCGTCGCATTTAAGAATTTCCTTTTTGAAATAATTCGGCTCACTTTCTATCTTTTCTTTTAAAACATCATTAGCGGAGATACTAGTTCCGAAAGGCCAAAAAGAAAACTCGATACTTCGGTTTTCCAATGGATCACTTACATTTAACTCTGCATTATTTATGATTTTGGTTGAAAAAATTTCATTTCTATGAAAATTATCTAAAGGATTTTTGTGTAGATCTGAAAGTATAACCATTGGCCACTCCAGTCCTTTGGACTTGTGATAGGTCATTACATTTACTGCATCCTGGTTAGTATTTGCGGCCTGAACATTATATTCTTTATTCGACTCAACAAAATTTAAAAAGCCAAGTAGTCCGCTTCCTAAATTCATGTTGATACAATAGGTTTCATATTCTTTTGCCAACTCACACAACTTTAAAATATTTGCCTTCCTAAGATCGGCATTCCTAAAGTTTAATAATTTTTGGAAAATATTAAATTGATTAGTGATTTTTTGTAAAGTATAGTACACAGATAAGTAAGTGGATTGAGCCTTCAGCGATTCTATACATTTTCTATGTTCACTATCGCTTAACCAATCAACTAATGCTTTATTGAAATCAAAATCTGGATCATCCTGATCCTTCTTATTTAGAGAAGTCAGCAGATTAATACGTTCCTCTAACAAACCTGAAACAGAAGGGTATTCACCAGTAAGGTATGCTAACTCAGTTATAGAAAGTGCGTTATTCCTATCTAAAAAAAGAGTAACCACATTTTGAATGATTCTATATTCAATGGTATTTGTTAAACCTTCTACCATAGCATTTACAGGATAGCCTAATTTCTGAAACTCCTGAGATAACTCAGACACATTCCTATTCGAACTGACCAAAAAACAAATATCATTCCCTACAATATTTCTGCTGTTTCCTGTTTCCTTGTCAATTACTTTGAATTTACCTTTTTTGCCATCTTCGATTATAGAAGCTGCTTTTTGAGCCAATTTCTGAAAGTATATATTGTTCGTAGCGGCTTTCAAAGACCCTTTCGCTCCGTAGTTTAAAAAATTCCAAAACTTAATTGGACTACCACCTAACTCCAAACATGAGTTTCTGGCAGGTAGCAAGCCTATGGTATCTTTCTTTTTTAATGGATCAATTTTTCGGTTATCAACCCATTTATTGAAGCGTTCTTTAATTTCGCTGTTTGGATTGTTCGTACCTGGCCCATGAATTTGATCTATAGTTTTCAAATAAATATCAGAAGCTTGTTCCAACATGCGCTCTTCAAAAATTTGATTGGACAGACTGACCAATTCGGGAACAGAACGCCAGGACATTTTCAATAAATCAATAGATAGGCTCTGGTTATTTTGTTTGGTAAATTCTTTAATAATTTGGTCAATCAACACAGGATCTGATCCTCTAAACCCATAAATAGCTTGTTTTGGGTCGCCCACCCAATAAGACTGCTTGACCAATTGGGATAATTTCATGAAAATGCTCAATTGGATGGGATTAGAATCCTGAAACTCATCTACCATCACCAACTTGATGCTTTCCTTTATTTCGTTCTGAACGATTTCTTTATCAAGTAAGCTTAGGAAATAAACTTCCATATCGGTATAATCTACCAAACCTTCTTCCTGTTTAAACTTGCGATACATCTCTAAAGATCTTCCGGCAATGCTAAATATTAGCTCATTATATTTTAAAACAGAGTCTTTAAAAATTTCAAAATCCTGAATGTTTTCTTCTGGAAAAAGAGATCTTACATCCTCATATTTTTTAGTCTTTCCGTCTGGATATATGGATTGTAAACTATCGATTAATTTACAAACATCTAGAGCATATTTAAGATCAATTTTTTTTGGATGAGATAATTTATTGCATTTTTTTTGAGCGTCCTTCCATTTGCCTACCCCCTTATTAGTTAAGATTTGTTCTATTTTTTGCACCAGCGCTTTTAGATGCTCAACAGTTAAGTTCCCGTTGAACAATCTCTTGATCTTTTTTTCTGAGATTAATAGACTTTGGTCATATCCAGCGATGTCAATATTGTTTAGCAAAGATGCGTTCATTAAATACTGCACATCTTCTTTCCATTGTCTTGGATTAAAAAAATTATTAGTATCCCTAAAGTCAAACTGATAGCAAAGTTCATCCAAACTACTAAGCTCGTCCTCCGTGGGAATTTCTGAAATGGCTTTAGAAAAATAAATATCCTTCTCCACTTCAGATATCTCATTCAATTCAGGAGAAATTCCCAATAGGTACCAATACTTTTTAATGAACTGGTATCCTACGGAATGAACTGTACCAATGAAGGCTTGCTGCAACTTATTCACCTGGATAAAATTATTATTATCAAGTAGTTTAGCCTCTGCACGCTCTCTTATTTCTGCAGCTGCTTTTTTAGTGAAAGTTGTCAATAAAACCTCATTAGCATTATTGCCTTTACCAATCCAACTGGCCAGTTCTTCTGTTAATCGATAAGTTTTGCCACTACCCGCTCCAGCATTTATGAATTTAATATTTTTCATATCTATCTATTTAAGCATGCCTTTAAACAATTTATAACCTGAATACGGATACTCTTTCTTAATTTTGCCATCTACTGGTAGGCTTATAACTCCTTTCTCAGAATAATACTTAAGTTCTGACAAACTAAAATTGTCTCCAATCTCTACCCGGCCTTGTCTTAATTCTGACCATCTAAATTCTAAAGATGTTTTGATCTTATCCAATACTTCCCGATTTTTTATTTGACTATTTATTTCGGTAATATTATTCCCCTTCAAATTTTTAACTGCGGTGATAAACTTATTCTGGTTCAGCATAAAATAACCTGTTTTGGCCATATCTCTGTCTTTAATGGCGGCAGTATAAATGGCTAACTGAATAGCCTCGTTGTTTTCAATTTTTTTGATGTATTTTTTATCTGAATAGCCCCATTTCAGATCGATGATAAAAGGATTGTCTTCTGGGTCTTTTAGAAATAGATCTATATATCCATTTACATTCCCCAGACATTCATCAATGAGGCAGGTGTTTTCCCTACCAAATTCATATTCTAAGGCCTCAATTTTAAAATCATTGAGCTTTATTAATTGTACAAGATTTTTAAATGATTTAATGAACCGATACTTGAATTCGCTTAATTCAAAACGTTTTTCTTGTTGAAGAAAAATTGCTGCTTCCGATTTAATGACATCTACAAATACCTCTTCTATTATAAAATCATTTAAATCTAATTCAGGAAACTGAGTAAAAAGTAACTCTATGGTCTTATGCGCTACATTTCCCTTCAATAAATTCTCGTCTGGAAGGTCTAATCCTATATTGTTAGAAAATTTAGCAACATACTGCATAACCCAGTCAAAAGGATATTCAATAAATTTCTCAATACTAGATGCACTTTCTTTTTCCCTTTCTTTAATATTTTTTAGGGCATCGGTGGTTAAATAGCTTTGGGCTATGGGTATGTTAATGGTTTCGGATTGCTTAAAGTCAAAATCAGCCTGGAAATGTTTTGAAAAGTCTGTCGGGGAGTTTATCGATATAGTTATTTTCTTAGTGCTATTTTGAATTAGACTTGCTAATCTTAAATGTAATGGATGTTTTTCGTTCTCGTTATTTTCTAACGTACAAAGTATCAATTTATCCTTACAATTGATAATACCACTAAGCCATTGTTTTAATTGTAATTTAATTTCCTTTTCAGGTTCGTTATACCATCCATTCTCAGCCAAAAATTTAATCTCATCTTTCAACAAAAATTGATTGGAAGATCTAATTTTGGCTGCATTAAAATCTATCCAAAATACTTCCTTATTTATAGGCTCCGCAATTAGACTTATATCCCCTAGAACATCCACACTATCTGCCTGTTTGAAATAACTAGTGAAATTCTTAGCTTCATAGAAGCTTTTAATCATGTCTTCTAATTTTGAAACATTTTCATTTTCAAAATCGAAATTCTTTAGTATGTTCTCACAAAGTTGTTCTATATAACTAAACTGCTCTTTGAGTTCTAAAATGCTTTTTGACTTCCTTTTTTCTTCCGCCCATTTTTTAAGGTAAACTATGATTCGCTTTCCTTTTTTAACCCCTTTATCCGCAGGAGTATTGAAAGTTAAAAATAAGTCAACCTGCTTTTTTCGCTCTTTAAGAATGTCTTCAGAGACAGATTCTGTCTCAAATAGTTCCAATAACTTCTTCTCATTTTCACCTATTTCTTCTTCCAGTATTTTTCCAGTATAACAGTCTAATATGGAGTTCCAATCATTATTACTAACTCCAGGCTTTTTTGTTAATTGCTTAGCGAGCTTTTGAGTTAGAATAAATTCTAAAGGGCTTTGAGAGAGGGTTAAAAATGAAATTAAGGACTGTAAATTCAATTCATTACTAAAACAGGGTATAATTAGTTTTATAATTTGAATGACTTGTGGGTTGGCCTGAACCTGTATAGATCCCGCAGCAGACTTCCCTAAAGCAACCAGACTAAAATCAAAATTTGTATTTTCACTATTTATAAAAACAGTGTTTTTGTTAGAGTATGCAGCCAAGCAGTCAACCATTAACTGTTCATTCTTGAAGTTCAAAATTTGAATAGATCGATCCTTCTCTATTTCATCCAGAAGTTTTGATGTATCCGTATTATCAGAAGGATAATAGATAGATTTATATAACTGATCTTTAAATTCTTCCAAATTTGTCGACGTTTGCTCTTTTTCAAAGGACGAAGATTCATAAGAAACAATCGACTTCACTTTATCAAATACCAAACACAAGTAATTTGGCAAATCGTGTTTATCGTCCATGACCGATATCGATAGACTATTGAACTCGTTTATCTTTTCTTGAGTCAAGTTATTTATTACATTTTGCCACCTGTCGGCAACTCCTTCATACCCCTTTGCTATTGTGA
This sequence comes from Salegentibacter maritimus, assembly GCF_016236975.1. Classification (NCBI taxonomy): domain Bacteria; kingdom Pseudomonadati; phylum Bacteroidota; class Flavobacteriia; order Flavobacteriales; family Flavobacteriaceae; genus Salegentibacter; species Salegentibacter maritimus. Next base: position 13,797 of record NZ_JAEHNY010000013.1, on the reverse strand, counting down.
AACAATTTTCTACACCGCCTAGTTCCCTTAATCTTATTGGCTGCTCCCCCATATGAGGATTCCATCCCATTAAAATTAGTTCATCACGAATCACCAACAATTGTTTGGCTGTGTTTAATTCATCAGAAGCTAAAGACTTTTCATAAAACCTCCCTTCTTTGTTCTCTAATAAGCAATCTTTATAAATAGTTGCCCTTTCCTTTTCATCTTTGAATATTTTGTACAAACCCAATTCTCGTTCGAGTATATTCAATAATCCCAGGGTTCCTATATATTTAGAATTTAAATCCAGAACATTTTTTAAAACCTGTTGGTCGTAAGCTGTAGAAAAGTATAATTTCATTATTAGGCTTTGTGTTTATTTAGGTAAGAAAAACAGAGGCTTGCTTGGCTTTTCTTATTTCTATTAAAAGAATTTGATAAAAGTGATGGAGAGATGATATGAAGAACATAAGAATACTTTTCGGTTCTATTTCGAATATCTTAAAGCTGATTACTTTCTCGACATTATCTCCTTTACCTTCTTCTGAATACCTTTATCTGCATTTGCAGCTGCGTTTTTAGCCAAGTTTACATTTATGCCGTGATCAGAAATATTATTAGATCTATCAAGCCAATCTTCCAATCTCATTTTACCTTTCGACTGGTTTATACTCCTAACGGTAACAGATACATTTTCAGGACAATTTACCACTTCTGCTATTTCAGCATTTGTTAAGCGATCCCGGTAAGCCATAAAAACGGCTTCTGAAGAACGTATATGTTCATAGTCATATCGATCTCCACCACGTAAAGTTTTACCTGTGTAGCAATCAGTATAAAGAGCTCTACCGTCATCACCCCGAACAAGGGCTTCCTTTTGCATTTGCGCTTTTACTTTTGTGAATAATAGGTCTATTTCGGTGCGGTGGTAGGGGCGGGTTGGGTTTAGCATTGTGTTGTATTCTCTCTTTTCGGTTTCTTCACCTTCTTTAATTCTGGTGATCCTTTGGTAGTGATTACTCTGTACTTCTCTAATGATGCCATTGGCACTTGGTATTAGGCAGCACAGTAACTACATCATGAACTGCATTTCCGTTATTTCCTCTTCTACCTTATTTTTTTCAGTTTCGAGCTCTTTTACTTTTTCTTCTTTCTCCAAAATTTCAGCTTTTCTGTCTTTTACTTCTATCTCAATTTCTTCCAATTGGCAAATTATTGGAGAAAGAAGATCCTTCAAAAATTTAGTTTTTATCTCTTCTACAATTTCAACTCCATTTGCTTTTATTTCATTTTCAATAATATTTAGGTCAAAGTAAGAATAAATGTTATCAACCCAATCAATAGCCAGACTTTTGCCCATAGCAATATTAGTAGTCACTCCTCCAAAGGATGCTAATTCACCCATTACTTTAAATATTTTATCGAGAAAACCTTCATTTTGACTCTCCTCAGAAATAGGCAATAAATCATTGAAATCTAATTTGATGACATCTTTCTGCAGCACCTCTTTACATGACGTTATATACTCCTGTACGTCAAAGTCTTCGTCGTATTTTTCTGCAATCTCATCAACATCGCTTATAAATTTGTTGATTTCGGCTTTCAATTTTAAGTTTAGTTCTTTATTAGCGTGTTCAAATAATCTTTCTGACTCTATTTCAAGGTCCTCAATCTCTGAGTATAGTTTTTCGTGTAAATTTCTTGATTTTATAACAACTCCATGATCGTTGATGATCGTTTTGCAAATCCTTTTACTATTATAAATTAAATCTTTTGTTTTACGGGTTAAATCTTTTACGCCATATCTAAGCACTTCCTCAATCTCAATTTCTAAATTGTCAACCTTTCTTTTAATTTTTTTCTCAGACCTTTTAGTGTCTTTTAATAATTGCTCACGCTCACTATCAGGTTTATTAAGGACTGTGAGCCTATTTCGCACTTGTGTATGGTGATTAACCAGATCATTAAGCTTACCTTCTCCTTTTTGCTTAATTAAGTTTATCGGTTTTTTCAATAAAATATCATCCTTGGATTCAAAAATGATTTCCATTAGAGCCTTTTCAAATTCAGGTAATAGACTTTTTTTGAGCATTTCTTGTTGGCTACTTATTCCAAATATATCTGAGGCTTGTTTATAATAGAACCCCCAATGCTTATCATCTTTAGTAATTGATTCAAAATTCATTTTAGCCATCAAGGCCATATTCGCTGATAATAATAGAGGATCTTTTTCCATTACTAATTCAGCTATTGAATTATTATTAAACTCCTTACTTGCTAGTTTTAGTTGTTTTTTTACATTACTAATAATTTCAGCTTCTGATTCATTTTCTATACATACATCATACTTGTTAACCCCTATCAATAATTTACCTATTCCAATTTTTCGTAGTTGATTGAAGATTATGTCTTTATCCACAGAATCAAATGCTCTACCAGCATATAGCAGCATTATTACAGCATCTGCTTTGGCCAGAAAAGCTTTAGTGCGCTCTTCTCTGGAAACTATGGGGTCATTAAAACCTGGTGTATCAACAATTTCAACCCCTTTTAAATAGTCCAGAGGCATGAAGATTTTAACTGCTTTTGTGATGGAAATGTATTTTCCATCAGCCCCTACATAGTCAATCAAATTATTAAAATCAGCTTCTTGTTTTGTGTTCAAAAGATTTTGAATTTCAGAACCTATACTATAGGATTTTTCTACAATTTCTTTTGCTGCTTTTATTTTAGATTTTAAGTTGTCGTCAAGCTCTACATCGTCAACATTCCTTTTTGCTAAATGTTTTAATTCTTCCCATTCATTTGAATTGTAGAATTCAGCTTCTATTTTTTTTTCCTCACCATAAGTTATAATAGCAAGTGAAGCCGTCATAGGGGTAGTTGCTGCAGGTAAGACTTCCTTTCCATATACGAGAGCATTTAACAATGTGGATTTGCCACACTTCATTTGGCCAATAACTCCTATTGTCAGGACATCATTTTCCAGCTTCAGGTTTATAGTCTGGAACTCCTCCTGAGTTATCCATTCAAATTCAAGAGCCTTTTGCGCAAACTTTTTAAAATTATTTTTTTTGTCTGCTATAGTTTTAAATATATTTTCAGTCATTATTGATTTATTAATTTAAGAATCCCTGTATTCTGCAAATGATTATAATAGTTTATAAGCTCTTCAAAATCCTTTTTTGCGTCTTCTAGATTTCTAATTTTACTTTTTTGCTCATATACCGCTTCTCTATTTTCTGATTGCAAGTGTAGAATGTCAAAAAATTCATTAATGGAGGCTGGCAAATGGCTATTAGAAGAGACAATTTTATTTTTCCCGTTTTCAAATTTTTTGTAATTGCTTTTAGAAATTTTATGGTAATCTTCTCCCCAAAAGGAATCTTTAAATTCAACCGCTCGCTCTATATCTTCAACAGAATGGTCAATATCTGAAATTAAGTTTTCCAGGATTTGTTTTTTATTTGCCACCTGATTTTCTAAATCAATTTGCGCAGATTTTAATTCTTTTAGTTCCCTATTGGCATTCATTAAGGTCCAGTCAATTTGTTCTATTAATTCAGAAATTATATCTGGATTCTCCCTTGGAGAAACGGAATTAAGAATGTCGATTAAACAATCTGCCTTCATCTTTTTAGAAAACGGTATTACTTTTTGGTAAGTTATTCCATTTCTGTTTAAAGTTTCCTCAACCTTTTCTATTAAAGATTCTAAATCACTTTGGCTTTTTGTGTCCGACTTATTTATAATAATGTAAAGGGGCACCCCATTAAGATTTTCTTTTAGAACGTCTACTGAACTATTGTTTATTTCTCCTGTGTTTGCATCAACAACCCAGAATAAAGCGTCCGCCTCCTTTACTACTTCTGTTGTTTTGCTGATAATTTCCTCACTTGTAGAACTAAATCCTGGAGTATCTAAAATTGAAATATCTGATAAGTTTTCATTCTTGTACGAAAGCACAAAATATTTTACAATTGATGATATATTCATATCATCAATTACAGACTTCGTAATTTTCTGAAAAGAAGTTGAAGAAATGTTTTTTAAATCCCCGGAGGAGGAATAAAATTGACAGTTAAAATCTTTTCCCTGTGAAATATAAGTAGGCACCGCTGTTGTTTCGGTTGATTTCACAGGTAACTCGAGGGCGTTTGGATCGTCTTGCTTTAATATCCTATTAACTATAGAAGTTTTACCTGCCGAAAATTCCCCAACAATTGCTACTACTTTCTTGTTTTTAATCCAGGTTTTAATTTCCTGATTCCGCCAGTTCCAGCATTTTTCAAAATAATTGTCATCAATAATATTGTTATTTAAAAATGATAATCTGGGACCTAGGTTATCTGCTATAAAAGAGAAAATCTCCCAGGTTTTATGGTCTTTCTCTTGAAATTCTTCATTAGTTGCATTATGAGCATTTAAAAGATCACTTACGAAGTCTAACCTTTCCTTCTGAGTACAATTAAGTTTTATTATTTCGTCAAGTTTTTTTTCGTTTTCCATCTTGACGTCTAATATTTCTCCTTTTTCTTTTTCTAACCGGTAAATCTTGTCATCTAAAGCATCTTTTTCTTCCTTGATACGTTTATTTCTAATTCCCAATTCTGAGATCTCATCTTCTAAATCAGCTACTTCCTCCTCTAATTCTTCAAGTCGACTTCTTAATTGGGAATCCTCTTTTTTAAGTTCATTGTCGTCTACCCCTTTCTGCTCATATACAGTAGTACGATTATTTTCTTTTAAATCTAATTCCTCTTTTAATCTGAAATCTAGAGATAAAGCGTCTGTAGGAGTTATACTTTTCGATTTGGTTCTCGAAAGATAAATTAATGTTAATCCGACACCTGAAAGAACTGCTATTATTAAAAATATTATTGTTGTATTATCCATAAGGAGAATATTAAATGGAGTTACTATATTCAATTTTTCAGTTTTTCTATTTCATCTTTTTTGGCGTTGTAAAGCATTTCATACTCTCTTATGGATGAAGTGAGCTTGACTATTTCTTCTTTTAAAGATTTATTGACTTCTTTAGCCTTAGAAAATTCACCCTTTAAATCATGAAGTATATCTTCAGATTCTTCAGTCTCTTTTCGCGATTTTTTTAATTCTTTTATTTTTGATTGTAATTGAGCCTCCAAATCCTTAAATTCTTGGGAGCTTCTGATTCTGGTCTCCGACAGTTCCCTATTAACCTTATGAAGGTCTTCTTTTAAAGCTTTATTATTTTTTTGAAAATATAAATAGCTTGATGCGCCTCCAACAGCCGCAGCTAGAATTAACTGAATTATCTCCATCCTACTATGTTAGCTGTTCTTTATATTGGTTTAAAGAATCCATATAAATATTAAATTCTTCTTTTTCATGTTTACGTTGATTATCTAATTCCAACAAGTGTTCTTCTAGCTGCATAATTATTGTCTCTGCTTCTTGATTTAAGGAAACCTGTATGTCTCTTAATAAATCATCAGAAATAATTGATAGCTTATTTTTAAACTCTGGATTAAGATGATTCCTCAGATAACTATTAATTATTCTCTTTCTTTCAGGTTTACCAACAATGCCATCAGTAGCAGATCCAACTATTGTTTCCATGAAACCAAGCTTCTGAGTAGGATTTATCATTTGTCCGGCCTTGTTGTTGTAATCATCGTAGGTTTTTATGTTCTGTTGAACTTCTTTAAAATACCTGCCACTATTGCGAGCTTGTTCTAGTATCTTCTTCCTGGTATTTCTATTTGATTGAATACTTGCAATATCACTAACCGTATCCACTGTACTAATGACAGTACCCGCTTTACTTGCCAGATTGCCTGCGGCACCAAGACCTGTCGCAGTAGTAGCTGCAGTAGCCAAACCTGCTCCAGCTGTCCCTGCCGCGCCAGCTGCTGCTGTTCCTGCCCCTGCAGCGCCAGCTGTTCCTGCTGTTCCCGCCCCTGCAGCGCCAGCTGTTCCCGCTGCTCCGGCCCCTGCTGCGCCAGCGGCAATTCCTGCTGTAACTACTACAGCACCAATAACAGCGGCTATTTTTATACTTGTTGTTATACCCTTGACCGTACCTAAACCTGCTTCTGATAATTTCATATCGTAAGACAGTTCCCCAAGATTGGTGCCTGAGAAATCTATACTTTCAAGTGATCTTAACGGTATTTCCAGTTGTGAATGCTTCATTTGTGAAGCTGTATAGAAAAGTTTTCTTTTAATTTCGTTTTGATAGTTAGCAAAAACTAAATTGGCAGTGCTATTAATTACAATTCTTGCTTGAACATCTATATTCTCGCTATTCTTTATAATCAAAGAATCCAATTTTGAGAAAACATACTTTTCAAATTGCCGCACGGCATCATATTCTATATCATTAATGCCATTGTGAATATCTTGTATTAGACTATCAATAGCTTCAAGTGTTCTTTCTAGCTTTCTCCTTTGTGATTTAATTTCGTCTTCAATGCTGGAATCTGAATTTGCATTCTGAATTAAATTTTGGATGTATGTTTTTAGATACTCTGCTACATTTTCAAGCCGATAGTCAAGAGCTTTATTAATGATATTTTTTTTATCATCTTGAATTTTACGCATTAAATGATGAAATTCTCCTAATTCGTGTTTTTCAGATGAAATGCAAATAATATTATCTATACTTAGGTTGATGTGTTTTGAAATATATTCTTTAACACCTGCAACCTCTTCTTCCGTTTTAGTGTCTACTTTGGTAAGTACTAAATATAGTGGTAGATGAAGTAGATTATTGGTATGAACAAAATCTAAAAGTGAATTGGTTATTTGCTGATTAACATCTGAAAATAGAAATATCGCATCTGCATTAGGTAAATAACTGCTTAAAGCTTCTAAATGCTTAGGATCATTAGATGATAGTCCAGGAGTATCAACTAATATCGTATTGCTCTCAATATTTTTACTTGTATCATAAATCTTAATCCGTTTTACATTTTCTAATTGGTCATTTTTTATAGAAGCAACATCTTCTACAGTTATTATTTCCTCATTTTCAAAAATGATTTCTGCTTTTTCCTCGTTATTGCCAAAATAGATTTCGTAAATAACTGAAGTTGTTGGTTTAGAGGCGGTCTCTAACTTTTTCCCTTCTGTTAGTTTATTTATAAAGGTTGTTTTCCCTGAACTAAATTCACCCACTATAGGTAATATCAATTCTGAAGTTTCGGAATTTAATCGGTTTTTTATATAATCCAGTTCCGCCAAGACATCATTCAATTTCAGAAAATTAGCAGCATTTATTAAATAATCTATTTTTTTCATTTTTAGTTTTTTATTTAGTTTATTTCAGTTTCAGAATATTTCCCGTGTTATCTCAAATCAAATTTTTTTATATTCTAAATAACCGGTATTCAAATATCCTTCAGTCTTTAGATCCACCCCATGCACTCTCATAAATGCATTATGAACCTTCTCCTTTTCATCTAAGGGATTGGCAAACATGGAGCTGATCTGTATCGCAAGTCCGCCATCTATATAGTCTCCTTTCACATTTATGGAGTGTTTGGTTTTAATTTCAAATGTTGCCATGATATTTGCTAATTACTTTATGATTTCCAATTTTAGTCGACTCAAAAACAAATAAGGATTTTACAACCTCCTCCTTGCCTATAATACTCCCTTGATTCCTCTTATATCCAAGCACCTTTAACCCTTTCGGAGTCACAAATGATCTCACAGATCCCGAACTCTCCTCTTGCAGTTTCTCAGGAAAAAGAACAGCGATCTCATCATAAGCTTTAAAGCCTTCAGCAATAATCATATGGGGCTGAAGACCATCAATTAATTGCTTTGTCCACACCCGAGCCTGATGAAAGATCTTCGTGCTCAATTCTTCAGGAAGTAGCTGCATTAGCCGATTGAAATCGGCTACATTATCTGTGGCCCAATAGTAGAAGTTGGTTTTTACAGTATGATATTGCAGATCCTCTTCCATCCCTGCTTGACGGAATAATGATTTTGTTTGATCTGCTAAAGGATGGGTATTCAGGTAATATTCCAAAGCCTTCATCGGCTGGAACTCTTCCACAATCTTTCCGTGCCAGTTGTAATATCCCGATCCGGGGTTAAACCCGATTAATAGGATTTTTGGTCGCTCTAAAAGCGGACTGAACAGCAATTGACAGCCTTTATATAAGGATTGGATTTCAGGATTTTCTTTTGCTAACCCTACGATTTGTTGATGCAAAAGAAGAGCTCCTTCAGAAATTTCTGAATAGGTTGAAGCAGGTTTCATGTTCTGGTTTAGTTATTTGGCGATTTTGAGGGTAGGGACTTAAAATCTTGTTAAATATAAAATTAATTTTAAGGATTTATTATGGAAATCCGCATTTTTTATCGAATTAATTCCAATACCATTGAATATTAATTAATTACAATATTCTTTTATTTAATCATCCATTCCTATAAAGGTATTCCATAAACTTACACCCGCTGCAAAAATGAGAGTTCCCTGGTTAACTTTAAAATGATTGGGAATCCACTGGCTCAAGATATAGAGAACCACCACCAGGATGGCGAAAATTCCAGTAAAGAGAAACAGAAACTTCCAAATGTCTCTCAAAGTTCCATAATTCGTCCAGAAGATTAATTGCCAACCTGAAGGGTATTTTGTTTCAGAATTGTCAATATTCCAAACTTTCATCACCGGCCCTTCTTCGTATTCCTTATAGATATTCTTGTTTACTTTTTTCGAAGCAGGTTTACTTATTAAACTCGTTTCTATAAACTGCACTAAAGCTTTTAAAAGCTGCAAAATTCCAAGAAGAACAAGTAAAAGAACACATAAGACTAATTGAAATAACATCCCGATGAATAAAAAATCTTTTTCAACAGATCGGGGCTGGGTTTTCCTTTGTGCTGAAGAAACCGCATTCACCCATTTCTCCGCTTCCATAGTATATTGAAGATTGGTTACTGCAGAATTATCATTTGGCCTCCACTTAAAGCCATTATTTGACATTGGCATAATAAAGATCTTTAACGATTAAAAACCTAAAAGACTTTCAATTAAGTTATTAAAACTGGAAAACTACAACACAAAAGCGTCAATATGTGTCGTTAAAAATTAAAAATGACAGAACTGCACCTTGCGATTCTATCATCCGGAAAATTTCATTTACCTATTATAGTTTATTAGTATATCCCTCAATTACTTTTGCTTTAAAAATCTAATGTAGTTACTCAATAATCCCCTAATCTGCTACGCCGCAACAGGATTGGCAGAATGGACTTTAAAACGTAATTCACGAAGATCTAAATTCGATTCGTATACTAACCACTTGGCTACTGCATATCCATCCGGGGCTACTTCTCCATTTTCATCCAATCCCAGATCATTATCAAAGCTGATAAAATCCGGGAGACCGTTTTGTTTTATGTACTTTACGAAATCAGCATAATTCCTTACCACAATAAAATCCTTGGCTTCAATTGTATCATATACCATTTTTGGAATACGAATATCATCTAGAAATAACTTTTTCATACTTACTTAAACCCTACAGCTTTTCGATCTGGCACTTTATATTGCTCCTCCTCAGTTATATTAAAAATTTCGGCCAGAGTCATTGCTTCTGTCACATTATAATCTATCCCCTGCTCCTTAATCAATGTAGTAGCTTTTATTCCAGGTAAGGCTTTAAATTCGTATGCCGATTTCAGCCTGCCCTTTCGTTTAAGAGCTGGATCTATATTTCTCACATCGGTATTAAAAGTTGCGATGATCTGGATGCCCAGGGACTCCCCCAAAATTCCGTCGGTAATATTGAGTATCATTGAAAGATTGGAATTGCGCTGACCTTCCCGGGAAACAATCAGTTCTTCAGCATCTTCTATTACAAGTATCGAATTTGCATTTCCCATCAGGTATCTAATCATTGCTACATTGTCTAAATTCTGGGCCATTTCCCCCGGTAGAAAAACTATTTCCTTTTTTAATAAACCACATAAATATCGAATGTAGGTGCTTTTTCCAGTGCCGGGTTTACCGTAAAGTAAGTGAAGCCCGCTTTTATTTTCTTCTCCAAGAATTTGAATAATTTGATCATGAAAAGTTTCAAAATCATCATTGTACATTTTAGAGAGATCAATTTCAGGCTTTTCAAAGTTAATTTTCTTGTTATCCAGGCCTCTTGGTTGACTTATTATTAAATTAATAGAAGATTTATTCTTTTCTTCTATGATTAATTTTTTGGTAAAATCTATAATATCACTTAATAACTCACAGGTTTCGTTTTGGAATAATATATATATTTCATCACTATCTTGAATTACTAAGATCTCCTTGTCCATTACATATACAAAGTCATTTTTAAAGTCTTTATTCTTTGACTCTTTCTTAAAGTGATATCCTAAAATATAATCCTGAAAACGCTTAGGAAAAGCTAAATGAAATTCCTCCATATTTACTTCCTGGTAAGAATACCGACTGGGTACTTTTCCAAAATACCCAATAAACAGCGTATCTATATCCAAATCACCCCACTTATCAAAAAGTGAGCTTAAATTAAATCCCGGTAGAAATTTAGGCTCCTTATTATTCTTATAGTTCATAGTAATTTACTTTCAGTTCTAAAATCAGAATAAGATTCCGCTTCGTCCTTTAATTTTCCTTTACCCCTACATATTGGAAAAGTCACAGACTGAAGCGGATCTATTCTTAACATTAAACAACACGAAGCAATTAACTTCGCTACTTATATTTTCAAAGATGAAAGGAAAGGACGCCAAACTATGACGCGAGAGAATTAAAATGAAAAAAATACAATTATCCATCTACAATACATCAGACAACGGTAATTAATATAATCAGCCAGGCCGCTATTTTTTAGCGGCTTTTTTTATTTATTTTCGCTTTATGAACCCACGCCCCCTTCTTCATATTTATTGTATTTTATGTTTCCTGCTTTTATCCTCTTGCAGCAACGAAAAGATGTCTTCTGAGCCTTCGGAACAAACCAGGACAGATTCTTCATTTACCTATTTTGAAAAGGGAAAAAATTCTAAAGAAATCAGGGATAAGATCGCTAATTTCAATAATGCACTTCAAAGCAACACGGATAAAAATGATACCCTAATTCCCGATCTCCTGGACTATAAAATTTATTATCATATAAAATTAAAGGAATATGATAGCTCGCTTTATTTTTCAGATTCTCTTATAAATACCGCTAAGGCACAAAATGATTCAAGTTATATTGCAAAAGGATACTACAGGAAATCTGCAATTTTTGATTACTTAAATAGCGATGAGGAAGTTTTTGAATATGCTTATACTGGGCGGCAACTCTATTTAAAAATTGGCGACACTGCCAATGCCGGGCGAAGAACTTCGGAAATGGCCATTGCACAAAGCCAATTGACCGATCATACCGGGGCTCAGCAAACTGCCACCGAGGCTTTAGGGTATCTTGCCGATGAAGATTCTACCTTTGTAAGCAGCGCTTTTAATACCATTGCTACTGCCTACCGTAACCAGGGATTTTATCAGGATGCCATAACCGAATGGCAAAATGCCCTTAACTATGCTGTTACAACTAGAGATAGCCTGAGCAACCTGAATAATATTGCGCTTGCTCTTCAGGATCAAAAAAAATACGACGAGGCTATAAAAATTTTTGAAAGTATTATCGAAAGATCCAATTCAATAAGTATTCTTTCTAAAGCCAGGTTTGTGGATAATCTTGCCTATACAAAATGGTTACAGGATTCTTCGGCCAAAGTCAGGGACGAGCTACTGGAAGCTACGAATATTAGGCGGAAACAGAATGATAAGAATGGTCTTCTAGCCAGTTATGATCATCTTGGAGATTATTACCGAAATAAAGATTCCCAAATTTCAAAACTGTATGCCGATAGCTTACTATTAACCGCTAAGAATATTAATAGTAAGAATGCCGAGCTTACCGCTATAGAAAAATTAATTCAACTTTCTTCTTTAGAAAAAGCCAGGGATTTATCTAATCGTTATATACAGCTTAATGACAGTATAAAAGCTGAAAATATTCAGTCAAAAAATCTCTTCGCTAAGATTAGGTTCGATGAGGAACAAAAGCAAAAAGAAATTAATAATCTTGAGGCTGAAAAAATAAAACAACTACTGGAAAAAGAAGAACTTAAGAGTCAAATCATCATTCTCTCCCTTGGAGGATTATTACTTATAGTATCTGGTGGATTCGGATTTTTCTACCTGAGACAAAAGCACTTGAAAGAAAAGATTCGCGAAACCCATAAAACGGAAACCAGAATTTCCAAAAAAATTCACGATGAGTTGGCCAATGACGTTTATAATGTGATGAGTAGTTTGGAAGCAATTGCACCTGCAGCAACGATGGACAGAATTGAACACATTTACAAGCTTACCCGAAATATTTCCAGGGAAAACAATGAAATTAATACCGGTGAGGGCTACCTCGATCAACTCGTAGCATTACTCTCTTCAATTTGTCCTAAAGATGCCAGGCTTATTTTAAGCGGTGAAAAAAGCATTGCCTGGAATGATTTAAATATCGAGAAAAAGCTTGTGATTTATAGGGTGTTGCAGGAGATCATGATCAATATGAATAAACACAGCAAAGCAAGTTTGGTGGCGATTATATTTTCTTCTGAAAAGAATCTATTAAAAATTCAATATTCCGATAACGGGATTGGAGTTAAAAAAGAAAGCTTAATATCAGGGAATGGGGTTCAAAATATGGAAAACCGTATTTTTTCTATAAATGGAAAACTTAAATTTGAGACCGAACAGGAAAGAGGATTAAAAATTCTCATCCAAATTCCAATATAGATTAAGGCTATGTTTAAAAAGGTATTAGTTGCAGAAGATATGGACAGCATTAATCACGCTGTAGCATCTATTTTAAATGAATTGAATATTCGGGAAATAACTCACGCGCAATACTGTGACAAAGCCTGGCTTTTGGCCAAAAAAGCTTCTCTAAATAACGAACCTTTTGATTTACTTATCTGCGATCTATCATTTAAAAAAGATCATCGGGATGAAAAGATCAAATCAGGAAAAGAATTGATCGCCCTCTTAAAATCTGAATATCCCGATCTTAAAGTTCTTGTAAATTCTATTGAAGATCATCCCCAAACAGTAAAAGAATTATGGGAATCTGGTAATATAGACGGCTATGTTTGTAAAGATCGCAGGGGATTAAAAGAACTAAAAATAGCGATCGAAAAACTATGGAAAGGGGAAACTTATAATTCCCCAACAATAGAAAAGGCTTTAAACCAAAATAATTTATTAGTTCTAAACGATTTTGAGATCAATATCGTGAAATTTCTATCTAACGGACTTACCCAGGATCAAATGCAAGAGGAATTAAAAATTCTTCATATAAAACCCAGCAGTAAAAGTGCGATTGAAAAAAGATTAAAAGATTTGAGAGATGAATTCAATGCCAACACAAATCCTCATTTGGTTTCCATAATGAAAGATCTCCAGCTGATATAATATTTAATTTATTTTAGAGAAGAATGATGTGTTTTAAGCTGAGAATATCTGGAAATCTTGAGTCAAAACGTTAAAGTTTGTTAAAGCGATACCAATTCGGTGACCAATAAAATTTGCCCCTTTGGAGACCCTGCAAACACTATAAAACTCAAATTTAGGTCGTTCCCTCCGACTCCACTTTTTGAGTATCAAACTCAATCAAAAACCCCGAGATCCTAGGATTTACGGGGTTTTTTGGGATCAAGAACATTTTCTGGGTTTTTGCTTTTTTAAGCAAATAATTTTTCGAGTCTAAATAGGAAGAACTCGGTATTTCTTACTCCTCTTAATTG